>JAVHQY010000074.1:0-17490 GCA_036171375.1 Rhodoferax sp.
CTGGAAAGACATGACACCGGTCTCCATGCTGGCGCTGGATCAATTTGTGTTGTGGACCAATGCCGACAAGCCCTACAAAACTGCAAACGAGTACGTGGCGGCAGTCAAGGCTGCGGGTCCCATGAAAATGAAAATGGGTGGCACCGGCTCCAAGCAGGAAGACCAGATCGTCACCGTTGGGCTGGAGAAAGCCACTGGCATCAAGTTTATTTACGTCCCGTTCAAGGGGGGTGGAGAAGTCGCTGTTCAGTTGGTGGGCAACCATGTGGACTCGACCGTCAACAACCCGATTGAAGCGGTGGCCCAATGGCGCGCCGGCAAATTGCGGCCGCTGTGCGTTTTCGATGCCGACCGCATGCCCTACAAGGCCAAGGTCACGACCACCATGTCGTGGAACGACATTCCGACCTGCAAGGAATCGGGCGTACCGATGGACTACGTGATGTTGCGCGGCATCTTCATGCCCGCCGGTGTGACACCGGATCAACGTGCTTTCTACATCGAGTTGCTTAAAAAAGTCCGCGCCACACCGGACTGGCTTGAGTTCATGGAAAAAGGTGCCTTCAATCAGACGGCACTGACTGGAGCCGAATTTGACAAGTGGCTGGCCGGTGCCGAGAAGCTTCACTACGGCCTGATGAAGGATGCCGGGTTCCTGGCCAAGTAATCCATCGCCTGAGCGCGGCCAAAAGCTTCACCGCAAGAGCAGATGCCGGGTTTGACCGGCGTAAGCTCTTGCTGGGTTCGCCGCGTGACGGCAAGTTCATTCAACAGCATTTCAATCGGCAGGAGCATTCCCTATGGCACCAAGCGACACACAAACCGAGGCTGGAACAGGCGCAGGCCCCGCCACTTATGTGGTGGATGCCGTCACCGCAATCCTGATCATCCTGGCTGGGGCGGCGGTGATTTACGGCAGCAGAAAGTTGGGTTCTGGCTGGACCAGCGACGGGCCGGGTTCCGGTTATTTTCCTTTTTACATTGGCTTGATCATGTCCATTTCCGGCGTGGGAATTCTGCTCCAGGCATTGCTCGCCAAGAAGAAGGACACCGAGGTTTTTGTGGATGGCGAACAGATCAAGCGGGTTCTGTCAGTTCTTGTTCCAGCCGGCATTTACGTGCTGGTGGTTCAATTCATCGGCCTGTATGTGTCATCCGCCATTTACATCGCTTTGTTCATGGTGATCCTGGGCAAGTTTTCGTGGATCAAAAGCGTGATTGCCGCGTTAAGCGTCAATGTGCTTTTCTTCATGATGTTTGAGGTCTGGTTCAAAGTGCCGCTGTACAAAGGCGAATACAACATGCTGGGTTTTCTCGGCTATTGAGTCCGCAGCCATCGGCCCACCAAATTCGCATGACTGCCAGAACAAATTCAAGGCAGTCTGTTTGATCTCTCGGAGTTATACAAATGGAAGAAATTAACGCACTGTTCAACGGGTTTGCGGTCGTTCTGACCCCGATGAACACACTCTTGATGCTGGTCGGCATCGTGCTGGGCGTACTCATCGGCGTGCTGCCCGGTCTGGGCGGCGCCAACGGTGTGGCGATTTTGCTGCCGCTGACCTTCACCATGACACCCACGTCGGCCATCATCATGCTGTCGTGCATTTATTGGGGGGCCTTGTTTGGCGGTGCCATTACCTCCATTTTGTTCAATATTCCAGGGGAGCCGTGGTCAGTCGCCACCACTTTTGACGGCTACCCGCTGGCGCAAAAAGGGCGCGCCGGTGAAGCCCTGACAGCGGCCTTCACTTCGTCTTTCTTCGGTGCTTTTGTCGCCGTCGTGATGATCACTTTTCTGGCACCCTTGGTGGCCAAGTTTGCCCTGGAATTTGGCCCGCCCGAGTACTTTTCTGTCTATCTGCTGACTTTTTGCAGTTTCGTTGGCATGGGCAAAGGATCACCCTTCAAGATTCTGGCTTCGATGACGCTGGGTTTTGCGCTGGCTTCGGTCGGCATGGACACCGTCACCGGACAGTTGCGTTTGACTTTTGGCTGGTCTGAATTAATGCGTGGTTTTGATTTCCTGATTGCCGTGATCGGCTTGTTCGGGATCGGCGAGATCTTGCTTTCGATGGAAGAAGGTCTGGCTTTTTCTGGCAAAACCGGCAAGATCAACGCCAAAGTGGTTTTTGAAACCTGGAAAAAACTGCCTCAATTCTGGGTGACTTCGTTGCGCAGCGCAATGGTTGGCATCTGGATGGGCATTACCCCGGGCGGTGCCACACCGGCTTCGTTCATGAGCTACGGTCTGGCCAAAAAAATGTCCAAAACTGGTGCCAAGTTTGGCACTGGCGAACTCGAAGGCGTGGTGGCACCGGAAACGGCAGCGCATGCCGCTGGCACCAGCGCCCTGCTACCAATGTTGGCACTCGGGATTCCTGGCTCGCCCACCGCGGCGGTGCTGCTGGGTGGTCTGTTGATTTGGGGCCTGCAGCCCGGTCCCCTGCTGTTTGTGGAACAAAAGGATTTTGTCTGGGGGCTGATCGCCAGCATGTATCTGGGCAACCTGGCGGGCCTGGTCGTGGTGCTGACCACCGTGCCGCTGTTTGCCTCCATTTTGCGTATTCCATTTGCCATCATCGCGCCCGTCATCATCGTGATTTGTGCCATTGGTGCCTACACCGTGCACAACGCCATGCTCGATATCTGGATGATGCTGCTGTTTGGCGTGATCGGTTACCTGTTCAAGAAGCTCGATTACCCGCTGGCACCGCTGGTGCTGGCGCTGGTGTTGGGCGACAAGGCAGAAGACTCGTTCCGACAGGCGATGCTGCTGTCACAGGGTGATGTGGCAATCATGTACTCGAACTATCTGGTGGGCAGCATCACCACGCTGGCCTTGCTGCTGCTGGCTTGGCCGCTGATCTCGAAAGTGTTGGCAAAATTCCGGCCTCCCAAGAAGGATGAATTTGCGGCGGAACGTCCGGTCGATTAACGGGAGTGCTTAAATGACTGTTATTGCCATTACCCAGGACATGGGTTCTCTCGCCAAGGATATCGCGGTGGGACTGGCTGCCACCATGGACCTCACCGTGCTGCGCAAGGAAGTTACGGACAACGTTGCCGGAAAAATGCATGTCTCGCGCAGCCTCATCAAGCGATTGCGTGAGGGTCAGGCAGGCTTTATGGAACGCGTCAAAACCGATGAAAAGCGTGTCGCTTTGTTCTCGGCTGAAGAAGTCTTCGAGTTGGCCAACAAAGGCAATGTGGTCATTCGTGGTTGGGGTGCCACCTGCTTGCTGCGACCGGTGCCGCATGTCCTGTGCGTACGGATCATCCGCTCCTTCGCCAAACGGGTGGAGTGGCTGATGACTTCGCTCGATACCGACGATCGTGAACTCGCTGAAACTGAAATTCGTCGCAGTGACAGCGCCCATGCCAGTCGAATGCACGAACAGTTCGGCGTAACGTGGGGCGACCCGCTGCTGTACGACATTGTTTTGAATACCGATCGCCTGTCGGTGGATGCCTGCGTGGAACAAATCCGGCTGCTATGCAATCGCCCGGAGTTCAAGCAAACGCCGCAGTCGCGCCAATTGCTGGCAAACATGACGTTGGCGGCACGGGGACGCGCTGCGCTCAAGCTTGACGAGTCCACCAAAGACATCGACATCACGGTTGAGGCGGAAAATGACAAGCTGATTCTTAGTGGTATTGTGGTCAACGCCGATGAGAAGATGCAGGTCGAAAAGGTAGCCACCCACGTAACCGGTGCGGTGAGCGTCGAAATCAAGCTTCAGGTGATGGCTCCCATCAGAAACTTCACTTATTCAAAGACCTGACCCCGATAACGACGCGCGATCCTGGCGCGCAGGCTGCAACCCTGCTAGATTTTGCCGCGTTGCTTGAGGCGGCTAAGTGTCTCGGCTGACAGATTGAGATAAGAAGCAAGTTCTTTTTTGGGCAGACGCTCGGCCAATTCCGGGTGTTTGCGCAGGAAGCGATGCACACGTCCCGGTGCATCGAGCAAATGCAGCGTGATGGTGTGGGCCATGATCTCGCTCATCAGGTTCATCACATCGTATTCAAACAATTTTTTGACTTCAAGGTGGCGCTCGATGAAGTCAACCCACTGCGGCATCGCCAGTTTGGCCACCCGGGCTTTGGTCACGCAAACAATGCTGTAGGGTGTCGGTGTTTTCAGGCACCAGGCCGCATAACTGGTTTCAATGTCGCGCTCGGCGGCAAAGCGCAAGATCATTTCCTTGGCGGCGCTGTTGGCGACGACCCGCTTCAGGATCCCGTCCAGAACAAAATACTGCTCCATTTCGTGCACGCCCTGATTGAGCAAAAAATCCCCTTTGTGGCAATCGAGTACCACCAAATGCGATTCGAGCTCAGCGAGTTCTTCTTCGCTCATGCCGTGCAGCACAAGGTTCTGGCGCAGTTGGACACGAATGATCTGTTTTTCCGGATGGTTTTCAACAAGAGGCATGGTTGCGTGCTTGGAGCATTTTGGAAAAATAAACGCTACCGGGACAGCTATTGTTTCGAAAATTGACCGTGGTCAATGGTGAATCGGGGACCGGTTTCTATCATAACCGCTGCCGCATTCGATGCGGCCCGCCTGATCGCAAACCCATTGAAATACAACGAAGGCAAGCATTCAACCATGACCAACGAAACACAACCCGTCGAACTGACTGACGGCTTTCATCTTCTCATCGATGCCCTCAAGCTCAACGGCATCGACACGATTTTCGGCCTGCCTGGCATTCCGATCACAGACCTGACGCGCATGGCGCAAGGCGAAGGACTGCGCGTCATCTCTTTCCGGCACGAACAGCATGCGGGCAACGCCGCCGCCGCAGCCGGTTTCTTGACAAAGAGGCCCGGCATTTGCCTGACAGTGTCGGCACCGGGTTTCTTGAATGGCCTGACCGCCCTTGCCAACGCCACCACCAACTGCTTTCCGATGATCTTGATCAGCGGCTCGAGCGAGCGTGAGGTTGTCGATTTGCAGCAAGGCGATTACGAGGAAATGGATCAGCTCGCCATCGCCAAACCGCTGTGCAAGGCAGCATTTCGGGTGCTGCGGGCGCAGGACATCGGCATCGGTTTGGCGCGCGCGATTCGCTCGGCGCTGTCAGGTCGTCCGGGTGGTGTCTATCTTGATCTGCCAGCCAAACTGTTCGGGCAGACGATGGAGGCACAAGCGGGGAAGAAGTCGCTGGTCAAAGTGGTCGATCCGGCTCCGCGCCAGCTTCCCGCGCCTGACGCGGTGCAACGCGCGCTGGCCTTGCTCAAGGGTGCCCAGCGCCCGCTGATCCTGCTCGGCAAAGGCGCAGCTTACGCGCAGGCAGATGCCGAAATTCGCGCTTTGGTGGAGAAATCCGGCATTCCCTACCTGCCGATGTCGATGGCCAAGGGTTTGCTGCCCGACACGCACGTGCAATCGGCTGCCGCGGCGCGCTCGTATGTGCTGGCCGAAGCCGACGTGGTGGTGCTGGTGGGCGCGCGGCTGAACTGGCTGCTGTCGCACGGCAAGGGCAAGACCTGGGGTCAGGACAAGGGCACCAAGCAATTCATTCAGATCGACATTGCGCCGACCGAAATCGATAGCAACGTGGCCATTGCAGCGCCGCTGATCGGCGACATCGGCTCGTGTGTGTCGGCATTGCTCGACGGCATGGGAGCCAACTGGACCAAGGCACCCGCCGATTGGGTTGGCACCATCACCGAGCGCAAGAACAAGAACCAGGCCAAAATGGCGCTCACGTTGGCGGCCAATCCGTCGCCGATGAACTACCACAGCGCGCTCAATGCGGTGCGCGAAGTAATCAAGGCGCACCCGGATGCCATGCTGGTCAACGAAGGTGCCAACACGCTCGACTTCTGCCGCAGCATCGTCGATATGTACCAGCCGCGCAAACGCCTGGATGTAGGCACCTGGGGCATCATGGGCATCGGCATGGGCTTTTCCGTTGCCGCCGCCGTCACCACCGGCAAACCAGTGATCGCCATCGAAGGCGACAGCGCCTTCGGCTTCAGCGGCATGGAAGTGGAAACCATCTGCCGCTACAACTTGCCGGTCTGTGTGGTCGTCTTCAACAACAACGGCATCTACAAAGGCACCGATGTCAACGCCTCGGGCGGCCGCGATGCCGCGCCAACCGTTTTTGTCAAGGGTGCACGTTACGACAAAATCATGGAAGCCTTCGGCGGCACTGGCATGCATGTGAGCACCCCGGCCGAGCTGACCCAGGCCATGAACCAGGCCATTGCCTCGGGCAAACCCACCTTGATCAACGCCGTCATCGATGAAACCGCCGGCACTGAGAGCGGCCGCATCACCAGCTTGAACCCCAAAAGCGCGGCAAAAAAATAATCACTTAAATTTAACCATTCAAAAGGAAAAACCCATCATGAACAAACCCCTCCAAGGTATCAAGATCATCGACTTCACGCACGTGCAAGCCGGCCCGGCCTGCACCCAGATGCTGGCCTGGTTCGGCGCTGACGTGATCAAGGTCGAGCGCCCCGGCTCGGGCGACGTGACGCGCACGCAACTGCGCGACATTCCCAACGTCGATGCGCTCTACTTCACCATGCTCAACAGCAACAAGCGTTCGCTCACGCTCGACACCAAGACCGCCGAGGGCAAAGCGGTGCTGGAAAAAATGATCAAGGAATTCGACGTGATGGTCGAAAACTTTGGTCCTGGTGCGCTCGACCGCATGGGTTTCACCTGGGAGCGCATCCAGCAACTCAACCCCAAGATGATCCTGGCCTCGGTCAAGGGTTTCAGCGACGGTCACGAATATGAAGACCTGAAGGTTTATGAAAACGTGGCGCAATGCGCTGGCGGCGCGGCATCGACCACCGGCTGGTGGAAAGGCGAGAATTCCGGCCCGCTGGTTTCATCGGCGGCGCTTGGTGATACCAACACCGGCATGCACCTGGCCATTGGCATCCTGACGGCCTACATCGGTCGCCAGCAAACCGGCAAGGGGCAAAAAGTTTCAGTGGCCATGCAAGATGCCGTGCTCAACCTGTGCCGCGTCAAAATGCGCGACCAACTCCGCCTGGACAAGATGGGCTACCTCGAAGAGTATCCTCAATACCCGCATGAAAAATTCACCGATGTGGTGCCGCGCGGCGGCAACGCCGGCGGTGGCGGCCAACCGGGCTGGATCCTGAAATGCAAAGGCTGGGAGACCGACGGCAACGCCTACATCTATTTCACGATTCAGGGCCAGGCCTGGGCACCGATTTGCGATGCCATTGGCAAACCCGAGTGGAAAGACGATCCAGCTTACATGACCCCAAAGGCGCGTCAGCCGCACATCACGGATATCTTCGCCACCATCGAAGACTGGCTCAAGGACAAAACCAAGTTCGAAGCGGTCAACATCCTGCGCAAGTTCAATATTCCCTGCGCGCCGGTGCTGTCGATGAAAGAGTTGCTGCACGACAAGTCGCTGCGCGCCAGTGGCTCGATCGTTGAGGTGCCGCACAAGGAGCGCGGCAGCTATTGGACCGTAGGCAGCCCGATCAAGTTTTCTGACCTGAAACCGGTCGTGACCGCCTCCCCGTTGCTGGGCGAACACACCGACGAAGTGCTGGCCGAGCTTGGCTACAGCAAAGATCAGATTGCTGCCATCCACGCTGCCAAAGCGGTCTAAAGACGCGGGTCTGAAAATTTGACCCATGTGTTTCACGGTGACGGCGTTCAATTTGAACGCCGTTGTCATTTGATTGGGTCTATGCACAGGGGCTGGCCCTGTGAGCGATTAAGATTGCCGTCGAACTGACCACTGGATGTCCGGCGGCACGGGATGAGTCAGCGACGATTGACTGTTGATCTTTTCGAGCAAAACTTTATGAGCAAAGCATTAGACGGTGTTCGCATTCTCGACTTCACTCACGTGCAATCAGGTCCGACCTGCACCCAGTTGCTGGCCTGGTTTGGTGCCGACGTGATCAAGGTGGAGCGCGCCGGTGAAGGCGATGCCACCCGGGGGCAGTTACGCGACATCCCCGGCGTTGACAGCCTGTATTTCACCATGCTCAACCACAACAAGCGCTCGATCACGCTCAACACCAAAAAGCCGCAGGGCAAAGCGGTGCTGGACCGGCTGATCAAGGACTGCGACGTGCTGGTGGAAAACTTTGCACCAGGCGCACTGGACCGCATGGGCATCACCTGGGAGCACATCCAGTCGATCAACCCGCGCATGATCGTGGCATCGGTCAAAGGCTTCGGGCCGGGCCCGTTCCAGGACTGCAAGGTGTATGAAAACGTGGCGCAATGCGCCGGCGGTGCGGCTTCCACCAGCGGTTTTGACGACGGCCCGCCAATGGTCACCGGAGCGCAAATCGGCGACAGCGGCACCGGACTGCACCTCGCGCTGGGCATCGTCGCTGCACTGTACCAGCGCAACGCCACCGGGCGTGGGCAAAAAGTGCTGGCCCCGATGCAGGATGCCGTGCTCAACCTGTGCCGGGTCAAGCTGCGCGACCAGCAACGTCTTGAGCGCACCCACACTCTGCATGAATATCCACAGTATCCGGACGGTGTTTTTGGCGACGCGGTGCCACGTGCCGGCAACTCATCGGGTGGCGGCCAGCCGGGTTCCATTCTGAAGTGCCAGGGCTGGGAGACCGACCCCAACGCCTATATTTACGTCATCGCCCAAGCCGCAGCCTGGCCAGCACTGTGCAAGGTGATCGGCCAACAGGCCTGGCTCGAGGATGAAGCCTACGCCACCCCGGCCGCGCGCCTGTTGCACCTGAAGCCCATTTTTGCTCGGATCGAACAGTGGACCATGACGATGACCAAGTACGAAGTCATGGACACGCTCAATAAGTTTGACATCCCATGCGGCCCGATCCTGTCGATGCGCGAGATCGCCCAGGAGCCAGCGCTGCGCGCCACCGGCACCATCGTTGAAGTCGATCACCCGACACGTGGCAAGTACCTCAGCGTTGGCAACCCGATCAAAATGTCCGACAGCGCCACCGAAGTCACCCGCGCGCCGCTGCTGGGCGAACATACCGAAGAAGTGCTGCGCCAGTTCGGTTACAGCGCTGAACAGATCGCCGACCTGCGCGCCGAGCATGTGATCTGAGGACGAGCCGATTTCACCCCTGACACCACCATGAAACCAACCACCATTGCCACCGCCGAGCCAACGCCTTCCCTGGCCCGCAAACGCCAAGCGCCCAAAGGTCGCCGCGTCGATGGCGCTGCGCTGAGTGAAGTTCAGGCGCTGCTGGGCACAGCTTCACGCCAAGCCGATTTGCTGATTGAACACCTGCACAAAATCCAGGATCGCTTTGGCTGTCTGTCGGCAGCGCACCTGGCGGCGCTGGCGCAGGAGATGCATCTGGCGCAAACCGAAGTCTTTGAAGTGGCCAGTTTTTACCATCACTTTGATCTGGTCAAGGAGGGTGAATCCAACCCCGCCACATTGACCGTGCGGGTCTGCAACAGCTTGTCGTGTGAAATGGCCGGCGCCGGCGATTTGCTCGCCAGACTGCCAAAACTCTTGGGTGACAAAGTGCGGGTGTTGCCGGTGCCTTGCGTGGGCCGCTGCGAACAGGCACCGGTGGCGGTGGTCGGACAAAACCCGCTGCCCCACGCCACGCCGGCTGCGGTGTCAACCGCAGTCAGTGCCGGCCAGGTGTCGGATCAGCCCAGTGCTTATGTCGATTACGCATCCTACCGGGCCGAAGGTGGCTATGCGCTGCTGCGCCAATGCGTCGATGGGCAGCGCGCTGTCGAATCGGTTTTAAAAACCCTGGAAGATTCTGGCCTGCGTGGTTTGGGCGGCGCTGGTTTTCCGACCGGTCGCAAGTGGCGCATCGTGCGTGCCGAGCCGGCACCACGGCTGATGGCGGTCAACATCGACGAAGGCGAGCCTGGCACTTTCAAGGACCGTGTTTATCTGGAGCGTGACCCGCATCGGTTTTTAGAGGGAATGCTGATCGCTGCCTGGGCGGTTGGAATCGACCAGGTTTATATTTACCTGCGCGACGAATACCACGGTTGCCGTGCCCTGCTCGAAGCCGAACTGGCCAAGCTCAAACGCAGCCCGCCGATCGCCACCCTGCCCGAGATCATTTTGCGCCGCGGCGCTGGTGCCTACATCTGTGGCGAAGAGTCGGCAATGATCGAATCGATCGAGGGCAAGCGCGGCATGCCACGCCTGCGCCCACCGTATGTGGCACAGGTCGGATTGTTTGGCCGACCCACGCTGGAACACAACTTCGAGAGCCTGTACTGGGTGCGTGAACTGCTGGAAAAAGGCCCGGCCTGGTTTACTTCATTCGGCAACAATGGCCGCCACGGCTTGCGCTCGTTTTCGGTCTCCGGGCGCGTCAAAAAACCGGGCGTGAAGCTGGCGCCGGCGGGACTCACGATCCAGCAACTGATCGATGAGTACTGCGGCGGCATGCAAGACGGCCACACGTTCTATGCCTACTTGCCCGGCGGAGCTTCCGGCGGCATCCTGCCGGCTGCCATGAACCAGATCCCGCTGGATTTTGACACTTTGCAGGCGTATGGCTGTTTCATCGGTTCGGCCGCCGTGGTGGTGCTCTCCAATCACGACAGCGCCGTGGGTGCAGCACGCAACCTGATGCAATTTTTCAAACACGAATCGTGCGGCCAATGCACACCGTGTCGCACCGGTACTGCCAAAGCAGCACAGTTGATTGCACAACCCAAGTGGGACACCGCGCTGCTCAAGGAACTCTCGGCCGTGATGCGCGACGCGTCGATCTGTGGCCTGGGCCAGGCGGCACCCAACCCGGTTGATTGCGTCATCAAGTATTTTCCCCACGAACTGGCCTAAGCGATGAGCACAAATCAAACACAGCAGCTTGATCCGTCTGTGATCAGCTTTAGCCTCAACGGCCGCAATGTACTGGCCAGCGCCGGCGAGACGATTCTGACGGTGGCCAAGCGCGAACGCCAGGCCATACCGCACTTGTGTCACAAAAACGGGCTGGAGCCGGCCGGCAATTGCCGCGCCTGCATGGTGGAAATCGAAGGCGAGCGCACGTTGGCCGCGTCGTGCAGCCGCACCCCGACTCCCGGCATGAAGGTCAACAGCGTGAGCGAGCGCGCTCTCGCGTCACAAAAAATGGTGCTTGAGCTTTTGCTGGCCGACATGCCAGCCACAGCTTACACGCGCCACAACGAGCTCAGCTTTTGGGCCGGCAAAATCGGCGTTGGCAAGCCGCGTTTCCAGGCGCGCGCCGCAGTCAGCCCCGACCTGTCGCATCCGGCCATCGCCGTCAATCTCGATGCCTGCATCCAGTGCACACGTTGCCTGCGGGCTTGCCGCGACATTCAGGTCAACGACGTGATCGGCCTGGCGTTTCGCGGTGCCGACGCAAAAATCGTTTTCGATATGGACGACGCTATGGGTGCTTCCACCTGTGTGGCCTGTGGCGAATGTGTGCAGGCCTGCCCCACCGGTGCCTTGATGCCGGCGCGCCAAGTCGCGCTGCAAGTGCCAGACAAAAAAGTTGCTTCGCTGTGCCCTTTTTGCGGTGTTGGTTGCCAGTTGACCTACCACGTCAAGGACAACAAAATTATTTATGTGGAAGGCCGTGACGGCCCCGCCAACCATTCACGTCTGTGCGTCAAGGGCCGCTACGGCTTTGATTACGTGAACCACCCGCAGCGCCTCACCCAGCCGTTGATCCGGCGCAGCGATGCCCCCAAACGCGGTGATTTCGTGATGGACCCGGCCCGCCTGATGGAAGTCTTTCGCGCAGCCAGTTGGGACGAAGCGCTTGATTTTGCCGGGGGCAAACTGCGCCAGTTGCGTGACCAGCAGGGCAAGCAGTCGCTGGCCGGTTTTGGTTCGGCCAAGGGCAGCAACGAAGAAGCCTATCTGTTCCAGAAACTGGTGCGCACCGGTTTTGGCACAAACAACATCGACCACTGCACGCGGCTGTGCCACGCATCCTCGGTGGTGGCTTTGCTCGAGGGCATTGGTTCGGGCGCGGTTTCCAACCCGGTGATCGATGTCGGCAACGCGCAAGTGGTGATCGTGATCGGATCCAACCCCACGGTGAACCACCCGGTGGCCGCCAGCTGGATCAAGAATGCCGTCAAAAATGGCACCAAGCTGATCCTGTGCGACCCGCGCCGCTCCGACATGGCGCGCATTGCGCACCGCTACCTGCAATTCAACGCCGACACCGACGTGGCGCTGCTCAACGCCATGATGCACGTCATCGTGACTGAAAACCTGGTGGACCAGACCTTCATCGCCGACCGCACTTCAGGTTACGAAGAATTGAAAAAAAATGTGGCCAGTTATTCGCCCGAAGCGATGGCACCGATTTGCGGCATCGACGCCGACACCATCCGTGAGGTGGCACGTCTGTACGCCACCTCCAAAGCGTCGATGATCCTGTGGGGCATGGGTGTCTCGCAGCACAGCCACGGCACCGATAACGCGCGCTGCCTGATTGCGCTGGCGCTGATGACCGGCCAGATCGGCCGACCCGGCACCGGCCTGCATCCGCTGCGCGGACAAAACAACGTGCAAGGTGCCTCGGATGCCGGCCTGATTCCCATGATGTACCCTGACTACCAGCGGGTGGACAACGCTCAGGCCCAGGCCCGTTTTGAGGCCGCCTGGGGTGTTGCTGCCGGCAGTCTTGATCCAAAACCAGGCCTGACGGTGACCGAGGTGCTCGATGGCATCGAGCAAGGCGTTATCAAGGGCTTGTACGTGATGGGCGAAAACCCGGCGATGTCCGACCCCGATGCCAACCACGCCCGCGCCGCGCTGGCCGGGCTGGAACATCTGGTGGTGCAGGATATTTTTCTCACCGAGACCGCTTACCTGGCCGATGTCATTTTGCCGGCCAGCGCGTTCCCGGAAAAAAATGGCAGCTTCACCAATACCGACCGTCTGGTGCAAATGGGTCGGCAGGCGCTCAACCCACCCGGTGATGCCCGGCAAGACCTGTGGATCATTGAGCAAATGGCGGCTCGCCTGGGACTCGCTTGGCACTACGCTGATGTCTCGGCGGTGTACGATGAAATGCGCCACACCATGCCCAGCATTGCCGGCATTACCTGGGAGCGACTGGAGCATGAGCACGCAGTCACTTACCCGTGCCGCGCCGAGGGTGACCCAGGGCAATCGGTGGTGTTTGTCGATGATTTTCCCACCGCCGACGGACGTGCCCGCTTCGTTCCAGCGGACCTGATTGCCGCCAACGAGCGCCCCGATACCCGATACCCGATGGTGCTGATCACCGGTCGCCAGCTGGAACACTGGCACACCGGCAGCATGACGCGCCGCGCCAGCGTTCTCGACGCGATTGAGCCCGATCCCACCGCTTTGATTCATCCGCTGGATTTGGCGGACATCGGCGGCCAACCCGGTGACTTGATCACCCTCGCCTCGCGCCGCGGCAGCGTCACGCTGTACGCGCGCGCCGATGACAGTTCACCCCGTGGCGCGGTCTTTGTTCCATTCTGCTATTACGAAGCAGCGATCAACAAGCTGACCAATCCGGTGCTCGATCCGTTTGCCAAAATCCCCGAATTCAAGTACTGCGCCGTGCGCTTGAGCCTGGGCGGTGCGGCACCCGTGCAAAGCAGCTACGGCGGCGGCCAGGCGCTGAAAAACGCGACCGCGGCTTGACGCGTTTTCGTGAAGGAGCACCGATGCTCGACCTGTACTATTGGCCCACCCCCAACGGCTGGAAAATTTCCATCATGCTCGAAGAGTGTGGTCTGCCCTACAAAGTGGTTCCGGTCAACATCGGCAAGGGGGAGCAATTTGCACCGTCATTTTTGGCCATCAGCCCCAACAACCGCATGCCCGCCATCGTCGATCACGACCCGGCCGGTGGCGGCGCACCGTTGGCGATTTTCGAGAGTGGCGCCATCCTGCTCTACCTGGCCGAGAAAACCGGGCAATTTATGCCCGTCGATCTGCGCACGCGCTACGCGGTGCTGCAATGGTTGATGTGGCAAATGGGCGGGCTCGGGCCAATGGCCGGTCAAAACGGCCACTTCCTGCTCTACGCGCCCGAGCCAGTGCCATATGCCATTGAGCGTTATGGCAAAGAGGTCAACCGGCTGTATGGTGTTCTCAACGGGCAGTTGGGACGCACCGGGGCTTTTGTGGCGGGCGACCAGTACACGATTGCCGACATGGCCATTTTTCCGTGGATCAGAATCCATCAGGCGCAAAAAATAGCGCTGGACGAATTTCCCCACATTCAGCGTTGGTACGCTGCGCTGCGGCAGCGTCCGGCAGTGCAGCGCGGGTTGGCACTGCTCAAAGACAAGCGTGCCGGCACCATGACTGTGGAGGCGCGCAAGGCGCTGTTTGGCCAAACCGCGCAAAGCATTCAAACCGGCGTGCACCGGCTTGACTGACCAAAAGAGCGATCGTGATTGAATTTTTCTTTGACTGCTCCAGCCCCTGGACTTACCTGGCGTTTCACAACCTACAGCGGCTGGCGGCAGAGTTGAACGAGCCGGTGCGCTGGCGACCGGTGCTGGTGGGGGCCATCTTCAACGCGGTCAATCCCAGCGTTTATGCCATGCGCGCCAATCCGGTCCCAGCCAAGTGGGCCTACATGCTCAAGGACCTGAAAGACTGGGCCAATCAGGCCAAACTGAAAATCATTTTTCCGCCTAAAGTATTCCCGGTCAACAGCGTCAAGGCGATGCGCGCCTGCCTGTGGCTGGAGCCGCAAGGCAAACTGCTGCCCTTTGCCAGCGCAGTTTTTGCCGCCTACTGGGGCCGTGAAGAAGACATCTCAGATGATGCCGTGCTGGCCAACATCGCCCAGTCGGTGGGCATCGACAGCGTGGCACTGGCCAGCGCCATCACACAACCCGACATCAAGGCGCAGCTTAAAGCCAACACCGACGAAGTGATGGCGCGCGGCGGTTTTGGTTCACCCACCATTTTCGTTGGCAACGATATGTATTTTGGCAACGACCGCCTGTGCCTGGTGAAGGAAGCTGTGCTGCGCCAGCGTGTTCGCGCCGACTGAATATTGACCCACCCTGCCGATCCAATATTGACCCAGGGCGGGTAGCTGCATTTTGAATTTGCAACTGTGGATGAGTGTACTGAATTCCTGGTTTTGTCTGCCCCCTGACTTCGGTTTCCTGAATTGATTCATTGCGCGAGGGGAGAAGTGGTGGTCGCCACACCGGTGTGTTCATACAGCTTGGACAGCAAGCTACGTGAGGAAGATGCTTGTCATGCAGCTTCTGGGTGAAGGCGTCCATACACAGTGGCAGGACGCAATTGGCAAAATTCCAGCGGAAATTATCCAGATGGAACTGGACTAGCTCACCTGCATCAATTCGCCGGACTTGAGGCTGCTATGCCGCTTTGAATGTCAGTTGTAAACCGCTTGCACGCAATGCGGCGAACATGGTCTTTGCCGTGGGGTTGCCTTGACCAGTCACAGGAAACGCCTTGTAGAGACTCTGGCGTGACAGCTTGCCTGCATCTGCGACTTTTGCCAGACCACCGCGTGCATCAATGACGTGGCGCAACGCCGCTGTGAAAACAGCAGGCTCCAGGTCTTGCGCTGCCTGTGTCAAATAGTGCGCGGCAAAAGTGTCATCTTTCAACTTCCCGGATAACCAATCTTGATGATTCATTGCATTGCCCTTTGATTCCAATTTTTCAGCCGCTTGCGCGCTTCCTTAATGCCTGTCTTCTGCGTCGCCTTGTCACTACCTGCTAGCAGCAACACGACGCGCTCTGCCTGCTGGCCGTAATACACGCGCCAGCCCGGCCCGTGATCAATACGGAGCTCGTGCAAACCCTCGCCCAACGATTTGCTGTCGCCAAACAAACCGAGCTCAAGTCGCACCAGACGCGCCGCAATCGTTGCGCTGGTGCCGACATCGGCCAGGCCGTCCAGCCACTGCCCAAAAAGGTCGTTCCCGTCCTCATCTGTGTAGTGAATCAGTGTGTGGCAGATTGCCTCTGGCATGGCGTAAGTTTATCCTATAAGCGACAAATAGCAATCGGACGTTAAGCTGCTTTGAATGGGATCACGTCCGCGCCCTTGGCCAGTTTGTCCAAATAGTCAGCCCATACTTGCAACATCGATGTCCTGTCCTCCAGGTGCGTTGTCCGGTCGTATGCGCCACCGTGGGTGATCTGGCCTATGTGGGCAAGCTGCGCTTCGATCACGTCCGCTGGGTACTTCAATACCTGCCGCAAGATGGTGCGCCCTGTTGCCCTGTACCCGTGCCAGGTGTGAATGTCTTTGTAACCCATGGCGTTAAGTGCCGCGCTTACCCCCGCTTCGGACATGGGCTTGCGCCAGTCACGCAAGCCGGGGAAAACCCATTCACGATCACCAGTCAGCTTTTGAAGGCCACGCAATATCGCCACCGCCTGCCGTGGCAGGGGGACTACGTGCGCCAGCCCATTGATCTTCTCTGCTTTGGTGCGCTTCATGTCATCGCTGGGGATTGACCACAGCGCCTTGTCCAGATTCAGATCAGCCCATCGCATTGTGCGCAGATTGCCCGGTCGTTGAAACAGTATCGGTGCCAGCTTCAGCGCCGCCCGGACAATTGGGCCACCGTTGTAGGCTTCACTGGCGCGCAACAATTCGCCCAATTTCACCGGGTTGGTAATGGCTGGCAGGTTTTCCCTGATGTGGGGCTTCAGGGCTTTTTTTATGTCCGGCGTGATGTCGCGCTCGGACCGGCCCGTGGCCACCGCATAGCACCAGATACCATGTGCAGTTATCAGCACCCGGTGTGCCACGTCAAGCGCACCGCGCTCCTCCACTTTTTGAATCACTGCCAGCAGCTCGATGGGCTTGATACTGGCGATTGCTCGCCTGCCCAGGTAGGGCACCAAGTCTTTGGTGATGTTGCGGCTCTCGCGGACATAGTGGGTCTCGCTCCAATTTGGTTTACCGCGCTCCAGCCAGTCGTTTGCCGTTGCCGCCAGTGTCTCGCCACTGCCAACCGATGCCTTGAGTTTTGCAACCTGGCGCATCTGCACCGGGTCGATGCCCTCAGACTTCTGCAGCTTTGCCGCATCGCGGGCCTTGCGCGCAGCGGTCAGCGTGACTGTTGGGTAGCTGCCCAGTGCCAAGCGGCTTTCTTTGCCATCGGCGTAAGTTTTCCAGAACCAGCGCTTTGACCCGGCCGGGCTGATCTCAAGATACAGACCAGCCGCATCGGTGAAGCGGGCTCGGGCTTTGTCTGGTTGGCATGTGGCGTTACGGCATTTGGCATCGGTCAACATAATGACCCTTTCATTGGGGAAACGGGGCAAACCGGGGAACAAGTATCGAAAAATAAACATTTTGTCCCGGTTGTTCCCCGGTATGTTCCCCGGTCTTGTCTTGGATGTCAATGGCTGGCTTTGTACCATGTTGCAAAGCAAGAACAAAATTCTCCAATGAAAAAGGCCTCGAAGCGTACTTGCTTGGAGGCCTTTGGATTATGAAATGGTGCCGATTAACGGATTCGAACTGTTGACCTACCGCTTACAAGGCGGTTGC
>JAVHQY010000075.1:0-15439 GCA_036171375.1 Rhodoferax sp.
GCGGCTGCCAGCATTGCAGCCGGTGTCGCCAGTGACAAAGCGCAGGGACAGGTGACGACCAACACCGCCACCGCCACCATCAACGCATGCGCTGGACCAGCGTGCCACCAGAAGGCAGCAGCCAGCGCGGCAGCCAGCAGCACCAATAACAAAAAGGGCCTGGCAATGCGGTCGGCCAGACGCGCCAGCGCCGGTTTGCTGCTGGCGGCGCTGGCCAGCAAGGCCACAATTTGTGCAAACCGTGTCTGTGGACCAATGTGTTCCACCTCGACTTCAAGCGCTGCAGCAAGGTTGTGGCTGCCGGCAATCACCGCAGAGCCAGCGTCGCGTCGCAATGGTCGCGATTCACCAGTGAGCAGGGCTTCATCGACTACCGTGCTGCCCGACAGCACGCGCCCATCGGCCGGGAAAGCCTCGCCTGGCAAGACCCGAATCACATCACCCACAGCAATTCGACGCACCGCCACACGCTCAAAACTGCCGTCAGCCTTGCGCCGCGCCACCGTCTCGGGTAACCGGTTCAACAATGCGTCCAGCGCGCCCGCAGTGCGCTGGCGCAGCCGCAACTCCAGCCAGCGCCCAGTGAGCAGAAAAAAAACAAACATGGTGAACGAATCAAAATAGACTTGCTGGCCAAAAAGCCCTTGCGGCTCAAAAGTGCCAGCGCTGCTGACGGCAAAAGTGATCAGCATTCCCAGGCTGACCGGCAGATCCATGCTCAGGCGCCGACGCAACACATCGGCCCAGGCATTGGTGAAAAAGGCGGTGCATGAAAACAGCAACACTGGCAGGCTCAGCAGCCAGGAGGCCCAACGCAGCAAATGTTCCATCTCGGCCGTCAAGTCGCCCGGCGCAGCAACATAAGCCGGCAGCGCATACATCATCACCTGCATCATGCACAGCCCCGCGACCGACCAGCGCCACAGCAATTTGCGCGCCTCAGACTGGCGGTGTTGGCGCAAGCTGGTGTCGTTGGCCGGCAGTGCGTGGTAGCCGGCGGCCTCGATGGCACGCAGCCATTGCGACGGCCGAGTCAGCGCTGCCGACCAGACGACACGCGCCCGACCGCTGGTGGCGCTGACTTCAACCCGCAGCACGCCATTGACCTGCTTGAGTGCATCTTCAATTCCCACCGCGCAGGCCGCGCAGTACATTCCCAGCACCACCACATCGGACTCCCAGACGCTGACATTGGCCGCCTGCTGGCGGCTGAAGGCGGACCACTCCTGCGGGTCGTCGAGCACCGTCAGCTCGGCCGGTGATGCAGTGTCACGCACCAATTCCGATTCAGCTTTGATTGGAAATTTCATTGAATAGCGGCTTGCCCGCAGCAGTCACATTGACAAGTGGCACTGGTATTGACATAAATCAGCATAACCCAAAGTCACCGGTGTAAGCTTGAGACTCTCAATTAACCGGAGCAAATCATGTACCAAAAAATTCTTGTGGCTACCGACGGTTCCAGTCTGTCAAAAAAAGCCGTGGCCAGCGCCATTGAGCTCGCCGCCCTGTCGCAAGCCGAGTTGGTCGCGGTCAAAGTGATACCACGTTATCCGCAAAGCTATTTTGAAGGTGGCCTGGCGCTACAGGCAGCCGAGGTGACACGGGTGGAAAAGCAATGGGCCGACACGGCACAAGGCATCGTCGATGCGGTCCAAAAAGCCGCCGTTGCCAAGGGTGTCAAAACCAAGGCCGTGACCATCAAGTCAGATTTGGTCTCGGATGCCATCATCGCCACTGCCAAAAAACACAAGTGCGACCTGATCGTGATGGCCTCACACGGCCGCCGTGGCATCAAGCGCTTGCTGCTGGGCAGTGAAACACAGTTGGTGCTGACACATTCGCACGTGCCGGTGCTGGTGCTGCGTTAGGCGTAACGCGTTCGCAGAATATTTTTCTGCACTTTGCCCATCGCGTTGCGCGGCAGCGCCTCAACGATGAAGCATTGCTTGGGTATTTTGAAGTTGGCCAAAGTGGCTTTCAAACTGGCAATGATTTGCGCCGGCTGTAGCGCCGCACCTGGCTTGGCCACCACCACCGCCACACCGACCTCACCGAAGTCGGCGTGTGGCACACCTATCACGGCGCTTTCGGCCACGCCGGGCAGCTCGTTGATGTAGCCTTCCACTTCGGCCGGATAGACGTTGTAGCCGCCGCTGATGATCATGTCCTTGCTGCGCCCGACGATGCTCACGTAACCCTGCGCGTCAATCTTGCCCACGTCGCCAGTTTTGAAATAACCATCCGAGGTAAATTCCTCGGCCGTCTTCTCCGGCATGCGCCAGTACGCGCTGAACACATTGGGGCCTTTGACCTCGATGTCACCAATCGCCCCGGGCGGCAAGTCCCGGCCGGCATCATCGCGAACGCGCAGGCACACCCCCGGCAGCGGGAAGCCGACCGTGCCGCCACGGCGCTGGCCTTGCTCGGGGAAGTAGGGATTGGACGTGAGCATGATGGTCTCGCTCATGCCGTAGCGCTCCAAAATAGTGGAACCGGTGCGGTCTTGCCAATCCTGGAAGGTCTCGATCAGCATCGGTGCCGAACCTGAAATAAAGAGGCGCATGTGGCGCGCCACCTCACGCGTCAGGCCGGGCTCGGCGAGCAGGCGCACATAGAGCGTGGGAACGCCCATAAAGACCGTCGCCTGCGGCATTTTTTGCAACACCAGTTTGGCATCGAAGCGTTGCAGCCAGATCATCTTGCTGCCACTAAGCAGGGCGGCGTGGATCGCCACAAAAAGCCCGTGCACATGAAAAATGGGCAAAGCGTGAATCAGCACATCGCTGCCTGGGGCCACGCTGTCCCAGCCCCAATAGGTGTTGAGCACCAGCGCGTTGGAGAGCAAATTGCCATGCGTGAGCATCGCCCCTTTGGAGCGACCGGTGGTGCCGCTGGTATAGACGATGGCGGCAATATCATCCGCCTTTTTCTGCGCGACGCCGTGCTGGTCGGCGCAATAGGCGGCGCGCGTCAACAGCGAGCCGGTACGGTCGTCGTTGAGCGTGAAGACGTAGCGCGTTCCGGCATTGAACGCTATCTTGCTGACCCAGGAAAAGTTCTTGCCCGTGCACACCACCACAGACGGCTCGGCGTTGCCAACAAAATAGTCAATCTCAGCGCTTTGGTAAGCGGTGTTGAGCGGCAAAAAAACAAAGCCAGCACGCAACGTTGCCAGGTACAGCAGCATGGCCTCGACCGATTTGTCCACCTGTGCCGCAATCCGCGCGCCCGCTGGCAACTCGAGCGAGACGAACAGATTGGCCAGCATGGCGCTGGCCCGATCGAGGTCGCGCCAACTGTAATTGAGGCCGCTGTCGGTTTCAACCGCAATGCCGTCAAGGTCCTTGGGAAAAGCTGCCAGCAAAGCGGCAAAAAGATTGGCGTTCAACGGTGCGGTGGTTTTGGTCATGATGGTAATGAAAAGGAGCGGAAATCATTTTAGGCAAATCCACTTGCCACCTGGCGGCGCTGTGCATGGTGGAAGCGGTTTATTTCATTTTCCGCAGCAACTGACTTTTTGCCGGACTCCTGCGTGGTCAGTCGCGACGCGGCGGTTACACTGCCCCCTGTTCCAAGAATCAACTGAACGAACCGTCCCCGGAGTAAGCGATGCTGTTTGCCAAATTGTTGCCGCGCGAAGCCAATTTCTTCGAACTGTTCAATCAACATGCCGACCGCATCGTCGAAGCCGCACACGCTTTCTCCAAACTGGTGGCGAATTACAGCGATTCTCACCTGCGTCAGAAATACAACGCCGATGTCGACATTGCCGAGCGTGCCGCCGACCGCGTGACGCACGATGTCAACAAGGGCATCCACAAGACTTTCATCACACCGATCGACCGCGAGCAAATCCACTGCCTGATCAATACCATGGATGACATTGCCGACCTGATTCAGGACTCGGCCGAAACCATGGCACTGTACGACGTGCGCCTGATGACCGACGACATTGCGCGGCTGACCGATGTCAGTGTCAAGTGCTGTGAGCGCGTGCGCGATGCGGTGAGGCTGCTGGGCAAGGTGGCCGACCCGGCCACTGCCGAAGCCGCGCTGAAGACCTGCGAAGAAATCGACCAGCTCGAATCCGATGCCGACCGCGTTTTGCGCAGCGCCATGAGCAAGCTGTTCCGCGAAGAGCCAGACGTGCGTGAAGTCATCAAACTCAAGGCGATTTACGAATTGCTCGAAACCATCACCGACAAATGTGAAGACGTAGCCAATGTCATCGAAGGCATCGTGCTGGAAAACTCCTGAGGCAGACGCGCCATGGCATCGGTTCAAATTGGCGTATGGGTCATCGTCCTGCTGGTCGGGCTGGCGGTGGTGTTTGACTTCCTGAATGGTTTTCACGACGCTGCCAACTCGATTGCCACGGTGGTTTCCACCGGCGTGCTCAAACCGGGACAGGCGGTGGTGTTTGCCGCAGTTTTCAACTTCATCGCCATCTTTGTTTTCCAGTTCAGCGTGGCCGCGACCATTGGCAAGGGACTGGCGCAGCCGGGCGTGATCGATGTGCACATCGTTTTTGGCGCCCTGATGGGTGCCATCGTGTGGGATTTGGTGACCTGGATTTATGGCATTCCCAGCAGCTCGTCGCATGCGCTGATCGGCGGCATTGTCGGCGCAGTGATGGTCAAGGCTGACACCTCGGCGCTGGTTTTTGCCAGCATATTCAAGACCGTAGTCTTTATTTTCGTCTCACCTTTGATGGGTTTCTTGCTCGGCTCGCTGATGCTGATCATAGTGTCATGGAGTTTGCGACGACGCACACCCAGCCGCATCGACCGCTGGTTTCGCCAACTGCAGTTGGCATCGGCCGGTGCCTACAGCCTGGGGCATGGCGGCAACGATGCACAAAAAACCATCGGCATTGTCTGGATGCTGCTGATCGCCACCGGCTACAGCGCGGTCGGCGACAAGTCACCGCCGATGTGGGTGGTTTTCACTTGCTACAGCGCCATCGCCATGGGCACCATGTTCGGCGGCTGGCGCATCGTCAAAACCATGGGCCAGCGCCTGACCAAACTCAAACCGGTGCACGGCTTTTGCGCTGAGACGGGCGGTGCCATCACGCTGTTCATCGCTGGTTTTTTTGGCATCCCGGTGTCCACCACCCACACCATCACCGGGGCCATCGTCGGAGTCGGAGCAACCCAACGCGCCAGCGCCGTGCGCTGGGGGATTGCGGGAAACATCATTTGGGCCTGGGTGCTGACCATCCCGGCATCGGCCCTGGTTGGCGCGCTGGCTTACTGGTTAAGCCTGTTGCTCTTCTGATCTCGCCGCGCGGCTACCACTCACGAGCTGGGCGGACAGTCGTCGCCCCGACCCAGCGGCTTGTCCATCATCACCACGTCTTGCCAGCGATCAAATTTCCAGCCACAAGACTTGATCACACCCACCATTGAAAAACCAAGCACGCGGTGTACACCGATGGAAGCGGCATTGGCCGAGTCACCAATCACTGCAATCAGCTTGCGTACACCGGCGCGCTCGGCCTGCGCTGCCAGCTCGGCCAGCAGCGCCCGCCCTAAGCCCTGCCCTAGTGCCGACGGTGCCAAATAAATCGAATCTTCGGCTGAGTAACGGTAAGCCGGACGAGGTTTGAACCAGTTGCAATAGGCAAAACCCACGACCTGGCCACGATCGCGCGCCACCAGGTAAGGCAAACCTTTGTTTAGCACGTCCTGTCGCCGCGCAGTCATTTCGCTGTGCGAGGGGGGCTCGAGCTCGAAAGTGCCGCTGCCATGCAGCACGTGATGGGCGTAAATCGCGGTGATGGCAGCGATGTCCTGATCCAGGCTGAAACAAATGATGGTCATAAGAATAGGAACCGATATAATGCGCGGCTATTCAGCGTCGCTGGCCGGGTGGTCATGTTGCGTGTCTCAAGCGCTGGGTTAAATTCTGAATCAATCGGCGGCAGTTTAGCGTCGCCTTCCAAAGGACAGATTATGGTCGTCATTCGACTCTCCCGTGGCGGTGCGAAAGCACGTCCGTTTTTCAATATCGTCGTTGCCGACAAGCGTTCGCGCCGTGACGGCTGCTTCATCGAGCGCCTGGGTTTTTACAACCCGATCGCAACCGCCACCGAAGAAAGCATTCGTGTCGCCATGGACCGTCTGAGCTACTGGCGCAGCGTCGGTGCCAAGGCTTCGCCTACGGTGGAGCGCCTGCTCGAGCAGGCAGCGCAAAAGGCGGCCTGATGTGTTGACCGGCCCGGATGCGGCCAGCCTGCCCGAGGATTGCATCGCGGTCGCTCGCGTCGGTGATGCCTGGGGCATCAAGGGTTGGTTCCGGGTATTACCGTACAGCGCCCAACCCGAGGCGCTGTTTTCTTGCCAGCACTGGTTCTTGCTGGCAGCTCCATCCGGGAAAAAGACTTTTCCTGCGCTGCGCGAACTGACAATCAGCGAAGCCAAAATGCATTCGGGCAGCGTCGTCGTCAACGCGCTGGAAATTGGCAACCGGGATGCCGCCCAAGCCCTGCACGGCGCAACTGTTTTCATACCACGCGCCGCTTTCCCAAGCACCAATAAAGACGAATACTACTGGGTGGACCTGATCGGTCTGAGCGTGGTCAACCGCCAGGGCGTGGAACTCGGCACCGTCAAGGACTTGCTGGCAACCGGCGAGCAAACCACTTTGGTGATCGAATGTCAGCAGCAGGAAAAATTGTGCGAACAAATGATTCCCTTTGTCTCACGTTACGTGGACCAGGTCGATTTGCCAGCACGCCGCATGGTGGTGGATTGGCAGGCTGATTACTGGTCGTGATGCCATGCGCTTTGACGTGATCACACTGTTGCCCGAGCTGTTTGCGCCGTTCTTCAGCAACGGCATCACGCGCCGCGCCTACGACTCGGGTCAGCTCGAAGTGCACTTGGCCAGTCCACGCGCTTTTGCCAGCGGCAACTACAAGCGTGTCGATGATCGGCCGTTTGGCGGCGGCCCCGGCATGGTGATGTTGGCCGAACCTTTGAGCCAATGCCTGGATGCGATTCAGGCACAGCGACCGGCAGCAGCCCCGGTGGTTCTTTTTTCTCCGGTTGGCCAACGGCTAGACCAGACGACAGTACAACGCTGGGCGCAAAGCCAGGGAGCGGTCTTGATCTGTGGTCGTTATGAAGGACTCGATCAGCGCTTTATCGATCAGCGCGTTGACGAGCAGATCAGCCTGGGCGATTTTGTACTGTCCGGCGGTGAAATTGCCGCCTTGGCGCTGCTCGACGCGCTGGCGCGTTTGCAGCCCGGCGTGTTGAATGATCCCGAGAGCTCCAGCCAGGACAGTTTTCACCCCGGGCTCGATGGCCTTCTCGATTGTCCCCATTACACGCGACCGGAAGTCTGGCGTGGCAGCGCAGTGCCCGGCGTTTTATTGTCCGGGCATCACCTGCAGATCGAGCGCTGGCGGCGCGAGCAGCGACTGGCAATGACCATGCGCTTGCGACCTGACTTGATCGTGCAGGCGCGTCGCAATGGCCACCTGAGCGCCGCCGATGAGGCCTTTCTGGCACTGTAGGGTTGAGCATCGAGCGCAATAGCCGCTATGCCTTGACGCGCGTCCGCACTGGCATCAATGGACTCTGATTGAGCTACAATCGCGCGCTTACCAGATCCTCTGGCTGGCCGTTCAATTTCTTTGACTTTGAACATTTCTGCGTCAATCCCGGCGCCGGCGCAGCCAAGATCACTTGAGGCCATTATGGATTTGATTCAAACTCTGGAGCAAGAAGAAATTGCTCGTCTCGGGAAAACCATTCCCGATTTCTCGCCTGGCGATACCGTCATCGTCAGTGTCAACGTGGTTGAAGGCAGCCGCAAGCGCCTACAGGCCTATGAAGGTGTCGTGATCGCCAAGCGCAATCGCGGTCTCAACAGCGGTTTTACGGTACGCAAAATTTCCAGCGGAGAAGGTGTCGAACGCACTTTTCAAACCTACAGCCCACTGATCGCCAAAATCGAAGTCAAGCGTCGCGGTGACGTGCGCCGTGCCAAGCTGTACTATCTACGCGACCGCAGCGGCAAGTCGGCTCGCATCAAAGAAAAATTGCCAGCCAGAAAAGTAGCGGCCGAAGCCACCAGCGCATAAAACGCATCGTTTTCAGAATCAACCGCCCCGGACTTGTGCTGGTGGCGGTTTTTTTATTTCATGCCACCCAAAGTCCCAATCACACCTTTGTCGCGTCTGCCCAATTTCGATCCACGCCGGATTGCGGTGGCGGGCGTGGATTCGCATCTGCCGGCCGTGGCGGGCTCTGCCCTGCAAGCCGCAGCGCTGCGTCAGCGTTTCAGCGAGCCGCCGCTGTGGGCCCCTGAGGTGGCAGCCGAAATCCGGCTGACCGAGCGTGCGATGATGCACGCATCAGTTCTGATACCGATCATCATGCACCAACAGCCCAGCCTGCTGTTGACCCAGCGCACCCAACACCTGTCCACCCACTCGGGTCAAATCGCGTTTCCCGGTGGCAAGCGCGATGCCGGCGATGTCGATGCCGTTGCCACCGCCTTGCGTGAAGCGCAGGAGGAAGTGGGACTGGAGCCAAGTCGGGTTCAGGTGCTGGGAACGCTGCCGCACTACCTCACCGGTTCGGCTTTTATCATCACACCCGTGGTGGCTCTGGTGGAACCGGGCTTCACGCTTAGCCGCAACACCAACGAAGTTGCCGATATTTTTGAAGTTCCGCTGGAATTCCTGATGGATCCGGCCCACCATCGACACCATGCGCTCGAACATGAAGGGTTGCGCCGCGAGTGGTTTTCCATGCCTTACCAGGACGGAGATACCGAGCGTTTCATCTGGGGCGCAACCGCCGGCATGCTGCGCAATCTCTACCGCCTGCTGGTGGCCTGAATTATGATCAGCGTATGAGCTTTATCTCCGTGCTGTTCGCTCTGTTGCTGGAACAGGTTCGTCCAATGCATCGTGGCGGTCCGGTGCAAACCGGCATGCGCGGCTGGGTCGGATGGTGCGCCAGAAATTTCGATGTTGGCCGGCTATCCCATGGCTGGATCACCTGGTGCCTGGCGGTGGCGCTGCCAGCCGTGCTGGCGTGGGTCATCTATTTGCTGCTCGACAGCTTTACCTTCTGGCCATTGGCACTGGTTTGGAACGTTGCCGTGCTATACATGACGCTGGGTTTTCGCCAATTCAGTTCTCACTTCACGCGCATCCGCGACGCGCTGGCCGCTGGCGACGAGGAACAGGCACGCCAGTTGTTGACCGATTGGAGCCAGCTGGAAGTTGGTGCATCCACGCGCAGCGAAATCGTGCGCCGCGTGATCGAGCATTCGGTGCTGGCAGCGCACCACCATGTGTTTGGCGTTTTGCTGTGTTTTTCGCTGCTGGCAGCCATTGGATTGGGGCCAGCCGGTGCGGTGTTGTACCGCTTGAGTGAATTTGTTGCCCGCTACTGGCGGCACAAGGCGCAAACCCAGCAGCTTTTTCTCAGCGATGCGCTGCAGCAGACCGCGCTGGATGCCTGGACGATGATCGACTGGTTGCCAGCACGCGTGACTGCCACGGGCTTTGGTGTGGTCGGCAGTTTTGAAGATGCCATAGAAAGTTGGCGCAACTACGCCGCCAGCCCCACTGCCAACAATGACGGTATCGTGCTGGCAGCGGCAGCGGGTGCCGTCAACATCCGGCTGGGTGGTGGCGCGCAATCTTTGGACGATGCGCCCGAGCTGGATGTAGCGCACTTGGCAGTCGTCGTGGGGCTGGTCTGGCGCAGCGTGGTGATGTGGATGCTATTGCTGGCTCTGCTCACCCTGGCGCGACTGCTGGGTTAGCTTCACACCTGCGTTGAGCTGACCTCAGTATTTTTTTGTCTGGCTCAATTGCGCAAACAGTTCACGGTAAATCTGGTAACGACTCACGCTGATGTCGCTGACCGCGGCCTGCGCCTTGACCGCCGTGATCACACCGCAGCCGGGCTCGTGCAAATGGCTACAGTTGTAGAACTTGCACTGCGCCACATGGGGCCGAATATCGGGCATATAGGCTGCCAACTGCGCCGGATCAATGTGCTGCAGACCAAATTCCTGAAAGCCCGGTGAATCGATCAGCGCCGTCGTCTTATTCGTGTCAACCCAATACCAGGTGGTGCTGGTGGTGGTATGTTTGCCCGCTTGCAGGGCACGCGAGACTTCACCAGTTTGCGCCGCCGCCGCAGGAATGATCAAGTTGATCAAGCTGCTTTTGCCGGCACCCGAGGGTCCCAGCAACAGCGTCGTTTTGCCCGCCAGCAGTTCCAACAGCGTCAGCCGGTCAACCGCAGCCGATTGTTTGAGCGACAGCGGCAGCACACGGTATTGCATTTGCCGGTACGCCAGCAGCCAACCCCAGGCTCGTTCAAACGGTTCCACCAGATCACTTTTATTGAGCGCAATGATGGGCATGATGTGCTCGGCTTCAGCCGCGATCAGCGCGCGCGCCAACTGGCTGCCGGAGAACTCAGGCACCGCCGCCAACAGAATCAAAATTTGATCGAGGTTGGCAGCAAACGATTTGGTGCGCACTTCATCCTGGCGGTAAAACAGGTTGCGCCGCGGCTCAATGCGTTCAATCGTCCCCTCATCGCTGGAAGCTTGCCAGCGCACCCGGTCGCCGACGACGGCCTGACTTTTCTTGCCGCGCGAATGGCAAATCAGACGCTTTCCGCTGGCTGTTTCCAGCAGGAAGTGGCGGCCATGGTTGGCAATAATCAACCCCGGCTGCAAACCTTTTTGCTGGCTTTCGAGCGCTCCATCCAGGTTCACGCTGCCAGCCTTGCCAGGCGCTCTGGCGTGGCCGGGTGCGAGTAATAAAACTTCACATAGAGCGGGTCTGGTGTCAGTGTCGAAGCATTGTCTTGTACCAGCTTGAGCAACGCGCTGCTCAAATCAACCGCGCTGGTCTGTGCCGCAGCGAAAGCGTCGGCCGCAAACTCATCGCGGCGCGACAGTTGAGCAAAAAGCGGTGTGATGAAAAAGCCCGCTAGCGGCAGCGTCAACATAAAAAGCAGCAGCGCCAACGCATCATTGGCAGCCGCCAGATTGGGTTGCACACCGAGTCCGGTGTAAAACCAGCTCTGCGCCGCCAACCAGCCCAGCAGCGCAAAACCGAGCAGGCTGGCGACAAACAACAAAATCATGCGCTTGATGACATGGTGGTGTTTAAAGTGTCCCAGTTCGTGTGCCAGCACAGCATCGACTTCCGGTGCCGACAAGTGCCTCAGCAGCGTGTCGTAAAACACGACCCGCTTGGAGGCTCCAAAACCGGTGAAATAGGCGTTGGCGTGGGCACTGCGCTTGCTGCCGTCCATCACGAACAATCCTTTGGCCTTGAAGCCGCAATGCTGCATCAGCGCCGTGACGCGGGCCTTGAGTGTTTCATCTTCCAGCGGCGCAAATTTGTTAAACATGGGCGCAATGAAGGCCGGGTAAATCAGCAGCAGCAGCAAACTAAAGCCAGTCCAGAACGCCCACGCCCACAGCCACCACCAAAAACCGGCAGCCCCCATCAGCCACAAAATGAGAGCTGCCATTGGCAAACCAATCAACACGCCGAGCAAGCCCGACTTGAGCAAATCCAGCAGCCACAGCTTCAACGTCATTTTGTTGAAACCAAAGCGCTCCTCGATGACAAAGGTCTGGTACAGGCTCAAGGGCAAATCCAGCAAACCGCTGATCAACGCAAAAGCGCCCAGCAGCGCGAGTTGCTGCCACAGGCCCGCACCCAGCCACGCCAGCAACGCCTGGTTCAGCAGCGACAAGCCACCCAGCAGCGTCCAGCACAGCAACAGTGCCGCGCCCAGAGCCAGTTCCAGGAACCCGATGCGCGCTTTGGCAATGGTGTAATCAGCCGCTCTTTGATGCGCCGTCAAACTGATGGTTTTGGCAAATGCCGTGGGAACCTGGTCGCGATGCCGTGCCACAAAGCGGAGCTGGCGCGCGTTCAACCAGAATTGCAGCAGCACCACGCAGGTCAACAGCAGCGCGAAGAAGCCGCTCAGGATCAATGACGCAGAAACAGGGATGGCCGGATCAGACATGGAGTGCGAGTTTAGGGTATCAGCGACAATGCCGCCATGCCCAGCACAAATACTTCGCCGCCGGCCCCAAGCCTGGTCAAGTCAGAGCAGAACCTGATCTGGCTGGACTGCGAGATGACCGGCCTTGACCCCGAGTGCAACCGGCTGATCGAAATTGCCATCGTCGTCACCGGCCCAACCCTTGAGCCGCGCATTGCCGGGCCGGTGCTGGTGATACATCAAGACGACGAGTTGCTGGCCAAAATGGATCAATGGAACACCAAAGTTCACGGCAAGAATGGACTGATCGATAAAGTCAAAGCGTCGACCTTGTCAGAAGACGAAGCCCAGACCCAGTTGCTTGCGTTTTTGACTCGCTACGTCCCCAAAAAAGCCTCCCCCATGTGCGGCAACACGATCAGCCAGGACCGGCGCTTTCTGGTGAAATACATGCCCAAGCTGGAAGCGTTCTTTCACTACCGCAATCTTGACGTGAGCACACTCAAGGAACTCTCCAAACACTGGCGCCCCGAAGTGTACAAATCGTTCAAAAAAAAACACGGCCACAGCGCGCTGGCCGATGTGCTGGAATCAATTGAAGAGCTGGCGCATTACCGAGAACACTTTATCAAGCTCTAAGTCAATTCCGTGTTATAGTTCGCGCCCTGCACGGCAACCGGCCGCGCAGTTTGCACATCTCCCCTCATACACCGGGCTTCCAGCGAATTGGCGTTCATTGAACGAAATTCCACAAAATTGCCCTCAAGCGCTGATTGAACTCATTCTTGAGTCAGCGCATGTTCCGTTTGATGGTTGATGTTTTTTAACCATTGACGGAGCCACCGCAAACCTTGCGGCGCTCGCGTGTGAGTAAATCCATGACTGACGCTTTTTCAACGCCAGGCGATGATGTATCGCTGGCCGAAACCATTTCTCAACCCACTCCCGCGGCAATACCTGCTGCGGCTGCGCTGGCCAGCCCGCCTGTCGCGCAAGCCCTCGCCGACGACACCCCCAACGGCTTTTTGACACTCGGTCTGGCCCCCGAGTTGCTGCATGCAGTCGCTGACCTGGGCTTCACGCAGCCCACCACGGTGCAGCTCAAGACGATTCCGCTGGCGCTGCAAGGCACACTGGCCGACGAAGACAACGCCAGCTTCATCGACTTGATGGTCTCGAGCCAGACCGGCAGCGGCAAGACCGCGGCTTTTCTGCTGCCCATTTTGCACACGCTGCTCACGCAGCAAGCTCAGGCGCAGGCCAAGGAGCACGCCGATTTTGAAATCGCTGTGGCCCAAGCTGCTGCCAACGGCACGCCAGCCCCGAAGCGCGCCAAGCGCAAAGACCCAACCAATCCGCGCCACTTTTCGGCCGCCCATCCCGGCGCGCTGGTGGTGTGCCCGACGCGCGAGCTGGCGCAGCAGGTGGCGCACGACGCAATCGACCTGGTACAACACTGCCGCGGCCTGCGCATTGCCAACATCGTCGGCGGCATGCCCTACCAGTTGCAAATTGCCAAACTGCAAAACGCCAACCTGGTGGTTGCCACGCCCGGGCGGCTGCTCGATTTGCAACGCTCGATGCAGATCAAGCTCGACCAGGTGCAGTTTCTGGTGGTCGATGAAGCCGACCGCATGCTCGACCTGGGCTTTGCCGACGACCTGGCTGAAATCAACCAGCTCACCATCACGCGCAAGCAGACCATGATGTTCAGCGCCACCTTTGCGCCGCGCATCCAGCAGCTCGCAGCGCGCGTGATGCGCCAGCCGCAGCGCGTGCAGATCGACACGCCGCAGGAACGCCATCAAAACATCAAACAGGTGATGTTCTGGGCCGACAATGCAGCGCACAAGCGCAAGCTGCTCGACCATTGGCTGCGCGATGAAAGCATCAACCAGGCGCTGGTGTTTGCCAGCACCCAGATTGAATGCGACGGCCTGGCCAACGACTTGCAGCAAGACGGTTTTTCTGCCGTCGCCCTGCACGGTGCCTTGAGCCAGGGTCTGCGCAATCGCCGTCTGATGGCGCTGCGCCAGGGTCAGGTGCAAATTTTGGTGGCCACCGACGTGGCCGCACGCGGCCTGGATGTTCCCACCATCACGCATGTTTTCAATTACGGCTTGCCAATGAAGGCCGAAGACTACACGCACCGTATTGGCCGCACCGGTCGCGCCGGCCGCGACGGCATTGCCGTGACGTTTGCCGAGTTTCGTGATCGTCGCAAAATTTTTGACATCGAAGCCTACAGTCGGCAACCGATCAAGGCCGAAACCATCCCAGGACTGGAGCCACAGCAGCGCTTTCCCAGCGCCAGCACCAGTTTTGGTGCCCCGCGCGCCGGACGTGGCATGGCCAACGAGTTTCATTCGCGCGACCGCAAATTCGGCCCGGCTCGCGGCGCACCCGCGCTTGCCCGCGATGCGCGTCGTCCGGTCGGCCGCGAGGGTTTCAGCTACGAGCGCCCCGGCGGTTTCAACGACCGTTTTGCGACCACCCGCCACGACGGTGCGGCAGCACGCGGCGACTTTGCACCGCGCGGCGATTTCGCGCCACGCAAACCATCGTTTGCCAAACCCGCAGCATCAAAACCGGCATTTGGTGGCAAAGTGTTTGTGCCGCGCGATACCAAGAAGCGCAGCGCCAAAGCCGAGCGTTAAACCCAGGTCCAGCGGTCAAACGCTGGACCTCGGTTAAACACGCTCCACAATGAGCGCGATGCCCTGCCCGACACCGATGCACATGGTGCACAGTGCGTAGCGGCCGCCACCTTGCTGCAACTGGTTCACTGCGGTGGTGACCAGGCGGGCACCCGATGCGCCCAGCGGATGACCCAGCGCAATGGCACCACCCCAGCGATTGACGCGTTCGTCGTCGTCCCTGAGACCGAGCAGACGCAGCACCGCCAGACCCTGCGCAGCGAACGCTTCGTTGAGTTCGATCACGTCCATTTGCGCCAGCGTCAAACCGGTTAGCGCCAGCACTTTTTGTGTCGCTGGTGCCGGGCCGATGCCCATCACGCGCGGTGCCACGCCGGCGCAGGCCATCCCGACCACGCGCGCCTTGGGTGTCAGTCCGTTTTTGGCGGCGCCGGCTTCATTGGCCAGCAACAGCGCACAGGCGCCGTCGTTGACACCGCTGGCGTTGCCCGCCGTGACGCTGCCGTCGGGGCGCACGATCGGCTTCAATTTGGCCAGCACTTCCAGCGAAGTGGCGCGTGGATGTTCATCGCTGTCCACCACGATGGGGTCACCCTTGCGCTGTGGAATTGTCACCGGCGTGATCTCGCGGGCCAGGTGGCCGGCTTGCTGCGCGGCAACGGTTTTGCTCTGACTGGCCAGGCCCATCTTGTCCTGATCAGCGCGGTTGATGTTGTATTCAACGGCGACGTTTTCGGCCGTCTCCGGCATGCTATCTATGCC
>JAVHQY010000075.1:15539-17448 GCA_036171375.1 Rhodoferax sp.
TGATGTTGTATTCAACGGCGACGTTTTCGGCCGTCTCCGGCATGCTATCTATGCCGTATTTTTCCTTCATCAGCTTGTTCACGAAACGCCAACCGATGGTGCTGTCATAAACCGCGTTGTTGCGGCTGAAGGCGCTCTCCATCTTGGGCATCACGAACGGTGCCCGGCTCATGCTCTCAACCCCACCCGCCACCATCAGGTTGGCCTCGCCGGCCTTGATGGCACGCGCTGCCGTGCCGATGGCATCCAGGCTGGAGCCGCACAGGCGGTTGATGGTGGCACCTGTCACCTCAACCGGCAACCCGGCCAGCAAGGCAATCATGCGTGCCACGTTGCGGTTGTCTTCACCGGCCTGGTTGGCGCAACCATAGAGCACGTCGGTGAGCATCGCCCAATCGACTTTCGGGTTGCGCGCCATCAGCGCCTTGAGAGGGATCGCACCCAGATCGTCGGTGCGCACGCTGCTCAGAGCGCCGCCGTAGCGACCAAATGGCGTGCGAATGGCATCACATATAAAAGCTTGTTGCTGCATGTTCATCCTTTTGCGGTTGGTGTGTTGTGACAGTCGATGGGCAGTCCGACCAGACGTTCGAGCTCGGCGTGTTCCAGACCCTCGACTTTATCAATCAATTTGAGCCCCTGCGACGTGCACTCAAAGCTGGCCAGGTCGCAATAGACGCGCTTGACGCAGGCCACCCCGGTCAGCGGATAAGTGCAGTGCTCCACCAGTTTGCTCACGCCCTCTTTGGTCAGCAGTTCCATCATGACCCAGGTTTGCTGCGCCCCCACGGCCAGATCCATGGCGCCACCCACGGCCGGAATCGCATCCTTGGCCCCGGTGCTCCAGTTGGCCAGATCGCCGCTGGCGGAAACCTGAAAAGCCCCCAACACGCAGATGTCAATATGACCGCCGCGCATCATGGCAAAACTGTCGGCGTGATGAAAAAACGAGCCGCCTTTGCGCAGCGTCACGGCCTGCTTGCCGGCGTTGATCAGGTCGTAGTCTTCCTGCCCTGCCGGTGGCGGCGGACCCAGTCCCAAAATCCCGTTTTCGCTGTGCAACAAAACCTCGCGGTCAACCGGGATGAAATTGGCCACCAGGGTCGGCATGCCGATGCCCAGATTGACCACGCTGCCCTCGGCAATATCCTGCGCCACGCGCGCCGCCATTTCATTCTTGCTGCGTTTTTGATAATTCACGTCAAGCTGCCTTTTTGAAACCCGCAGCGCGGGTCGAGCGACGCTCAATTTTGACAATCTGCGCGACAAAAATGCCAGGCGTGACGACCGCCTCCGGGTCGAGTTGGCCCAGCGCAACGAGCTCATGCACGCTGGCCACGGTCTTCTTGCAGGCAGCGGCCATGATCGGACCAAAATTGCGCGCTGCCATGCGGTACGTCAAGTTGCCCCAACGGTCGCCACGCTCGGCCTTGATCAGCGCCAAATCACCATGGATGGGGTACTCCAGCACATAATTTTTACCGTTGATAACACGGCACTCCTTGCCCTGCACCAATTCGGTAGCAAAACCGGTCGGCGTAAAAAAAGCGCCAATGCCGGCACCAGCGGCGCGGATGCGCTCGGCCAGGTTGCCTTGCGGCACCAGCTCGAGTTCAATCTTGCCGCTGCGGTACAAGGCATCAAAAACAAAACTGTCCACCTGCCGCGGAAAGCTGCAAATCACTTTGCGTACGCGCCCGCTCTTGAGCAGCGCGGCCAGGCCAGTATCGCCATTGCCAGCGTTGTTGTTGACCACCGTGAGATCGCGGCAGCCCTGCTCGATCAGGCCGTCGATGAGTTCATCGGGAATGCCGGCGGTGCCAAAACCACCGACCATCACCACCGCGCCGTCCGCCACCCGGCCCAGCGCGTCGGCCACTGTGTTTGCTATTTTGTTGATCATCTCCCA
>JAVHQY010000076.1:0-3900 GCA_036171375.1 Rhodoferax sp.
GCGGCGCTCACGCTGTCCAAAGCCCAAGCGTTTGCCGACTGGGGCCGTGGCCGCAACAGCGGTGCAGGCGATGGCAAGCGGCATCTGGTGTTTGCACCGGCCAAGTACCTGAGCAACAAGCAGTTGCTGGAACACGGCGTTGACTTTGCGCCGCTGCCGTTTGCGCTTTATCGGGAGGGTTGAGGCATGCGCTTCAGTGATGAAACCGAATTGCAACTCGAAAAGTTTGAAAAGGCCTTGCTGACGCTTGAAGAAGCAGCGTCAGAAGATGAGGATCGCAAAGGGCGAGACTCTTTGCTGTTACGTTTTGTATTCAGCTTTGAAATGGCTTGGCAATCTATTCGGGCTGTATTGCGCGATCGAGGCGATGACGAGACACCTAGAGTAGCTTTTGCTGCGCTTGCTACTGGATTTAAAGTTGGATATATCACTGACCAGGAGCTTTGGACACGTCTGCGTGATGCGCGCAATGGTGTAAGCCATGCGTACGACGAATCGATGGCTATTGATTTATCGGCAACGGTGCGTGCGGATGCCATTCCAGAATTTAGACGTTTGCTCACTTTGCTCAGAAACAAGAAGTTATGAGTGACACTGAGTTTGGTCTTTCACCAGGCGTTACTCGGAGCCTGCGTGACTGTTTTGAGCGATTTACGGGCATAGAGTGTGTTTGGATCTATGGCTCGCGGGCTCGAGGTGACCATCGAGATGCCTCTGACATTGACTTGATGGTGAATGCGTCCAGTTGGGATGATGGACAGTTTTCTCGCTTGTGGGCAGCTGTGGACGACATGCAGTTGTTATGCGGGGTTGATATTGCGCACTGGCAGTCGAGCTTGAGCGCTGAATTCAGACAGCGCATAGAGCGTGACCGCAAAATCTTTTGGCAACCACGCCGCTACAGTGCAGTTGCACAATCGATTGGCAGCACCCAGCTCAAACCGTTTCAGGCGACGGTGCTGGAGCAATTGGCAAGCTATTTGACCGAGCTCAAAAAAAACCAGACGCAGGCGCAGACGGCATCAAAAGCTTTGGCGGTCATGGAGGGCATGGAAGACGTGCTGCGCCTGGCCCGCGACTTCCCCCAAAAAACCTGGAGCGTGCTCAACGCGCAAGGGAGCTTGCCACCCGCGTTTGCCAAGCAGCCGCACTCCAGCCGCTTTGACGGCGTTGGCCGCGCCATCCCGAACGTGTGCCTCAAAATCCCCACCGGCGGCGGCAAAACGCTGCTGGCGGCGGCCAGCGTCGGGCAGGTGTTTTCAAGCTACCTGCACCGGCACACCGGGCTGGTGCTGTGGATTGTTCCCAACGAAGCAATTTACCGCCAGACGCTCAAGATACTTGGCAACCGCGATCACCCGTACCGCCAGATGCTCAATACGGCGGGTGCGGGCCGGGTCAAGATTCTGGAAAAAAATTCACCCCTGACCCGGCTCGATGTGGACTCGCACTTGTGCGTGATGCTGCTGATGCTGCAATCGGCCGCGCGCAGTGACGAGGCCCAGCGCAAGCTCAAAGCCTTCAGGGACCGCGGCAATGTGCTGGGTTTTTTGCCGCGTGAAGACGACATTGAGGCGCACTGGCAACTGCTGGCCGAGGTGCCCAACCTGGATGCCTACACCTCGTGGGGCACCAGCCAGCAAGAGGCGCGCGCCACCAAAGGCAGCATTGTGAAAAGCTCGCTCGGCAATGTGTTGCGACTGGTGCAGCCGATGGTGGTGATTGATGAAGGCCACCATGCTTACACCGAGAACGCTTTGCGCACGCTCGATGGTTTCAACCCCTGCTTCATGCTGGAACTCTCGGCCACGCCACGAGTCTCCAGTGACAAAGGTTCAGGCTCCAATATTCTGGTGGATGTGCGCGGTACCGATCTGGACGCCGCCGAGATGATCAAGCTGCCGATCAACGTCGATATGCGTGGCTGGTCTGACTGGCAAAGTTGCCTGGCCGCCAGCGTGGACCGGCTCAACGCCTTGCAGCTTGAGGCCGCCCAGTTGCAAGCCGAGACCAACCGCTACATCCGGCCGATTCTGTTGGTACAAGTGGAGCGCACCGGCAAGGATTTGCGTGACAGCGGCTTTATTCACGCCGAGGATGCCAAGGCCCATTTGATGCAACTGGGCTTTACCGAGGCGCAGATCGCCATCAAGACCTCTGACAAGGACGAGCTCAAGGCACCCGAAAATCTTGACCTGCTGAGCCCTTCGTGCGAGGTGCGCGCCATCATCACCAAGCAAGCCTTGCAGGAGGGTTGGGACTGCCCGTTTGCCTATGTGCTGTGTGCTCTGGCTGCCGGCAAAGAGGTGCGTTCCATGACCCAACTTATGGGGCGGATATTGCGCTTGCCGCACGTGGCCAAAACCGGCCGCGCCGCATTGGATGCCTGCTACGTACTGTGCCATGATGCCAAGACTGGTGAAGTGATCAAGGCCATCAAACATTCACTTGAAACCGAAGGCATGGGCGACCTGGAGCTGGCGGTGCAGGGCGGCGGCGACAGCATGGCAGCCAAGCCGGTGGCGTTCAAGCGCCGCCCGCAGTTCAGCCAGTTGCGGATCTTCTTGCCGCGCGTGACTTGGGTCGAGACCGACGAGCTGGGGCGCAAACGTCGGCGCGAGCTGATTTATGAAAGTGACATCCTGGCCCAGCTCGATTGGTCAGCGTTGAATGTGAATGCGCTGGCGCAAGTGTGGGCACCTGATGCCAGGGGTGCAGTCGGGCAACGCTTTGCGCTGGACCTTGAGGTGTTGGATCACCCGCGGGCGATCAAGGCAGAAGCGGCGACTGACGCATCCATCAAGCTCGACCGCGCTCGGCTGGTGCGCGGCTTGATCGACATTGCCCCCAATGCCTGGTGGGTTTGGGCATGGGTCGATGCGCTGCTGGCACGTCTGCTGGCGCAGGGTTTTGCGGAAAAAGTGTTGGCCGCCAGCAGTGCTTCACTGTTGGAGCGCTTGCGTATGGACCTGCAAGCCGAGCGCGATCGGCTTGCACAGTCGGTGTTTGAAGCCGGTGTGGCGCAAGGGCAAGTGGAGTTCCGTCTGCGGGCCGATGCCACTGACTATGAAATCCCGGCAGAGTTTGCCTTGGCGTTGTCCGCAAAGCCGCAGCCCTTGGCGCGTGCCGACGGGCATCAGCTTGAAAAAAGTCTGTTTGAGCCTGCCATCACCGCCCTGACTGACAGCGGTCTGGAGCGCGATGTGGCTTGTTATCTCGACAGTCAGGCTGCCCTGCAATGGTGGCACCGCAACGTCGCTAAATCACAGTACGGACTGCAAGGCTGGAAACGCCACAAGGTCTATCCGGATTTTGTTTTTGCACGCGTGGCAGTGGATGGAATTTCAAAACTGGTGGTGCTGGAAACCAAGGGCCTGCATTTGGCGGGCTCCAACGACACCGCTTACAAGCAAGCACTGCTTCATCGCCTGAGCCAGGCTTATGCCGACCAGAGTCTGGTGCGTGCGGGTGAGGTCGAACTGGTAGGCGTTGGTCAATCCATCACCTGTGACCTGGTGTTTGAGGGTGATTGGCAGGGCACACTGGCTGCCAGGCATTTTGCCGCTCAGCAGGAAACCTCCGGCGCAAAGTTGTGGGAGCCGCATTCAGGTGTGTGACCCATTGGGCTATGGTTCGGCCACGTCAGGGAGACAAACGCGGCGTTGATCAGGATTCACCAGCATGGGCGACAAGGTTTAAGAGGACGGAAATGATTTCAAGTTCTTGTCAAATTGACTGTAAACCCAGGCGGTATGCGCCTTGCCGCTTCATTGGTCATGGGTATCCGCAGGCTGAGTTCGGATATATCCCGTCGGATATCCTGGAAGCCCAGAATATCCGACTGTCTACATTACGTTAAACCATAGCAAGATCACTGTTGCTGCCATTACGCTTCGTATA
>JAVHQY010000077.1:0-3863 GCA_036171375.1 Rhodoferax sp.
CCCCAATAACCCTTGTTGCCCAGCTCGCAGACCGTGCCCCGAATTGGGACCCCAATAGCCCTTGTTGGCCAGCTCAAACGCCGAGGCCAGTATCGGAATCTTACTCTGATAACCCGGCTCGTCTGCGCCTTAGTTGACGGTCAGCTTGGTTGCTTTGCTGACTGGCACCAGCTTGACCAGCTTGAGGGTGAGCACGCCGTTTTCCAGTTTGGCATCGCTGCTGGCGACATCGATGTCCTGCGGCAATTCACAGACGTGCTGGTACTCGCGCGGCGCGCCTGGCTGGCACTCGACGCGTACGACGTTGCCTTCAATGCCGATGTTGAGCTGATCGCGGGCAACACCGGGGACATCCAGCGTCAGCGTGTAGCTACCGTCATCCTGACTGACGCTGCATGATGCCGGGCGGTTGGCACACTGTGCCGTGTCCAGCCAGCGCTCCAGCGAACGTGCTGCGGGAACAAAAAACTGGCGCTGAAAATTGGTTGGGGTGGTGGTGGCAAAAAACATGATGAAACTCCTTGTAAACTGCGCGGCTTTCAACATCGATCGCCGCTTGTCCCCTATCTGCACGCAGCGCAGTCGTTTTCAAGGGAAATTCACGCATGTTTATTTTTTGCCGTTGGGTCTTGAAATTGCTGGCAGTAGCCCTTAGCGCGCCATTGCTGGCGCTGGCCCAGCCGGTACCCGCAGCACCGATAAGGTTGGCACTGATTGAAGGCCTGAGCGGGGCGTTTGCCAATACCGGTGAAGCCGTTTTTCGCAACCTGAGTTGGGCTGTCGAGCGCGTCAACGCGCGCGGCGGCGTAAAGCTTGGTGCAGCGGGAGGCAAACACCTCTTGCTGCTGACGCGCTACGACAGCAAGGGTCAAAACGAAGAAGCACTGTCGGCGCTGCGCTCGGCCGTTGACGATGGCGCGCGTTTCGTGTTGCAGGGCAATTCATCGGCCACGGCGGCGGCGCTGCTCGATGCCATCAACAAACACAACGAGCGGCTGCCGGGTGAGCGTGTTTTGCTGCTGAACTATTCGGCCGTTGATCCAATGCTGACCAATGAAAAATGCAGCTTTTGGCATTTCCGCTTTGATGCCCATGCTGACATGCGGCTGGGCGCACTGATGACTGTGCTCAAGGAGGACCGCAGCGTTAGCAGCGTTTACCTGATTGGTCAGGACTACAGCTTTGGTCAGTCGGTGGCGCGCGAAGCGCGGCGCCAACTGGCTGCTGCGCGTCCGGATGTCGCTATCGTTGGTGACGAGTTGCATCCGGTCGGCCGCGTCAAGGACTTCGCGCCCTATGCGGTCAAAATCAAGGCCAGCGGCGCGCAAGCGGTCATCACCGGCAACTGGGGCAACGACCTGACGCTGTTGATCAAGGCTGCCAAAGAGCTCGGTTTTGACGGCAAGTTCTACACCTTTTATGGCAATGCCATGGGTGCCCCGGCGGCCATTGGCGAGGCCGGTATCGGTAAAGTGCTGGCAGTGGCCGAGTGGTTGCCCAACAGCCCGGGCGCTGCCAGCGAAGCTTTTTACCAGTCGTTTCGGCAGCGTTTCCCAAACCCGGCTGAGGACTACCTGCACCTGCGCATGCAATGGATGATTGAAGCACTGGCCCAGGCGCTGGAACAATCGGCCAGCCTCGATGCCACGGCGGTGGCCCGGCAACTCGAACACGTGAACCTGAGCATGGCCGGGCACGCCGCTTCGATGCGCAGCTCTGACCATCAGTTGCAACAAAGTCTGGTGGTGGGCCAGATGGATCGGCAGGGAACTGCCGGCGTGAAATTCGATGTGGAAGGTTCCGGTTATGGGTTCCGGGTGATCAAGACGATTGGGGCAGCGCAGGCGCTGTTGCCCAGCCGTTGTAACATGCAGCGGCCGAGCTGAGCGGCGGGGGCGGGCCAGCCGGCGGTGGCTATAATCACCCGCTCTGCAAACCGCAGTAGCGCACGTCAGGGGCAGTTCCAGCGCCTGACGCAAGTTCATTTATCACAGGAAAAATATGATCGCATCTGAAATCAAAGCCGCGGTTGTCAAGGACAACGCGCGCAAAGTGGGTGACACTGGCAGCCCCGAAGTGCAGGTTGCACTGTTGACCGCACGTATCAATGAGCTCACCCCGCACTTCAAAACGCACGCCAAGGATCACCATGGCCGCCGCGGCCTGCTGCGCATGGTGAGCCGTCGGCGCAAGCTGCTCGACTACCTCAAGTCCAAGGACGCTGATCGTTACACCGCGCTGATCACCAAGCTGGGTCTGCGCAAGTAAGCGGGCAAATCGATGATGAACGCCTGAGTTGGTTACCTGGCTCAGGCGTTTTTTACTTCGGAGAATGCAATTGCAGAGCGAAGCTGTGTCATTCCAGAGCGATTTTTGTCGAGTCGCTCCGGAATGGCATCGTGTTCTGCGCTGTGCTCTCCGGGCTCGGGTGGGGTGGCCTGCACCTCCCATATTGACCAGGAGAAAAACATGAGCATATTCAACAAAGTGAGCAAGACTTTCCAGTGGGGCCAAAACACGGTCACCATGGAAACCGGTGAAATCGCACGCCAGGCCAACGGTGCGGTGCTGCTCGACATCGACGGCACGGTGGTGCTGGCGACGGTGGTCGGCAAGACCGAAGGCAAAGCCGGCCAGGATTTCTTTCCGCTGACCGTCGATTACCTCGAAAAATCGTACGCTGCCGGCAAAATCCCCGGCAGTTTCTTCAAGCGCGAAGGCCGCCCGAGTGAGTTTGAAACGCTCACCAGCCGACTCATCGACCGGCCGATCCGCCCGCTGTTCCCGGAAGGTTTTTTCAATGAAGTGCACGTGGTGATTCACACCCTGTCGCTCAACCCTGAAGTTGATGCGGACATCGCTGCCTTGATCGCTGTGAGCGCGGCTTTGTCGATCAGCGGCATTCCGTTTGACGGGCCCGTGGGCGCTGCCCGCGTTGGTTACATCAACGGCCAATACGTGCTCAACCCGGGTCAGACCGCGCGCAAGGATTCCAGCCTGGACCTGGTGGTGGCGGGCACCGAAACCGCGGTGCTGATGGTTGAATCTGAAGCCAGTCAGTTGAGTGAAGAAATCATGCTCGGTGCCGTGACGTTCGGCCACGAGCAAGGCGTGATTGCCATCAATGCGATTCACGAACTGGTGCGTGATGCCGGCAAACCAGTGTGGGACTGGAAGGCCCCGGCCAGGGATGAAGCGCTGATCGCCAAAGTGACCACGCTGGCCAACGACAAGTTGGTGGCGGCCTACCAGCTTCGCAACAAGCAAGCCCGCACCCAGGCTTGCCGCGTTGCCTACGCAGACGTGAAAACCGCCCTGAAGGACGATGGTATCGAATTTGACAGCGTCAAGATTGAAGGCTTGTTGTTTGATATAGAAGCGCGTATTGTTCGCAGCCAGATTCTGGCCGGTGAGCCGCGCATCGATGGCCGTGACACGCGCACCGTGCGCCCGATTGAGATTCGCAACGGCGTGCTGCCACGCACCCATGGCTCGGCCTTGTTCACGCGCGGTGAAACGCAGGCGCTGGTGGTCACCACGCTGGGCACCGAGCGCGACGCGCAGCGCATCGATGCCCTGTCGGGCGACTACGAAGAACGCTTCCTGTTGCACTACAACATGCCGCCTTTTGCCACTGGCGAAACCGGCCGTGTCGGCACCCCCAAACGGCGCGAAATCGGTCACGGCCGTCTGGCCAAACGCGCGCTGGTGGCGTGCTTGCCGAGCAAGGAAGATTTCCCTTACACCATTCGTGTGGTGTCAGAAATTACCGAATCCAATGGCTCGTCGTCGATGGCTTCGGTGTGCGGCGGCTGCCTGTCGTTGATGGATGCCGGTGTGCCGATGAAAGCGCACGTGGCCGG
>JAVHQY010000078.1:0-3840 GCA_036171375.1 Rhodoferax sp.
GCGCCGTCACATCCAGCGGTCCACCCGCCGCGTAGGGAACAATCAGGCGAATCGGCTTGCCCTGGTTTTGCGCCATGGCGGGGGCACCGGAAAACGCCAACAGCAGCAGTGTCAAAAAATAAGATTTGATCGACATAAAAAAATTGCAGGTTGTGTCGGTTGGCGCGGCCAATGCAAACCGGGGAATTGGGCCGCGCAGTACCGCAGGTGTGGCTCATCCCGGTTCCGGCTAGGCTATTATGACGCTGCTTCCCACTGCCTTCATCGACTCCACAGTGGTTTTGTTCCTCAAGGCTTTGATCGCTATAAAAAATGACCTGGTCCATCGTTGCGCGTGACTCCAGCGGCGCGCTCGGGCGTGGGCGCGGTGGCGACGCAGGGTCTGGCCAATCCACTGTACGCACCGGCAGCGCTGGCCACCATGGCTGCGGGCGCTGATCCGGCGCAGCTGGTCGCGCGCTTGAGCGCCAGCGACGAAGGAAGCAGACGCTGCACATTGGGCTGGCCGAAGATCCCGATGTGCTCGATCCGACGATGGCGCGAACCTTCGTTGGCCGCATTGTTTTTGCCTCGCTGTGCGACAAGCTGGTCGATATCGACGAGAAGCTGGCCATCGTGCCGCAACTGGCCACCTCCTACGCCTGGTCAGCCGACAACAAGGCACTGACCTTCAAGCTGCGCAAAGGCGTGACTTTTCACGACGGTGAAAAGTTTGACGCGGCTGCGGTCAAGTTCAACATCGAGCGCCACAAAACGCTGGCCGGCTCCAACCGGCGCGGTGAACTGTTGCCGGTGACCAGCGTCGATGTGATTGACGAGCTGACCGTGCGGCTGAATTTGTCGGCACCGTTTTCGCCGCTGCTGGCGCTGCTGGCGGATCGCGCCGGAATGATGGTTTCGCCCAAAGCGGCGCGCGAGAATGCCGGCACTTTTGGCAGCAAACCGGTCTGCTCGGGGCCGTTCAAGTTTGTCGAGCGCGTGGCGCAAGACCACATCGTGCTGGAGCGCTTTGCCAATTACTGGGACAAGGCCAACATCCATTTTGACAAGGTGATTTTCCAGCCGGTGCCCGATGCCACTGTGCGGCTGGCCAACCTGCGCTCGGGTCAGCTCGACTTTATCGAACGCGTGGCACCTTCCGATATTGCCAAGCTCAAGGCCGACAACCAGTTGCAGGTGGCGCGCATCACCGAGCTCGGCTACCAGGGCATCACCATCAACATCGGCAAGAGCGAGCTGGCGCAGAAAACCGCGCTCGGGCGCGACCCGCGCGTGCGCGAAGCGTTTGAACTGGCGCTGGATCGCGCCGGCCTCGTGCAAGTGGCGATGGACGGCGAGGGGACACCGGGCAACCAGTGGGTGCCGCCGAGCAACAGCTTTTATGTCAAGAGCAACGCTATCCCCAAGCGCGACGTGGCGCGCGCCAAAGCGCTGCTCAAGGAAGCCGGTGTCAGCAACCCGGTGGTGACGCTGATGACACCGACCACGTCGGATGCGCAGCGCATTGCGCAAGTGGTGCAGGCGATGGTCAAGGAAGCCGGTTTTGAAGTGAAAATTCAATCGACTGAATTTGCCACTTCGCTCAACCTGGCCGACAAGGGGCAGTTCGACGCCTACATCCTGGCCTGGAGCGGCCGCGCCGACCCGGACGGCAATTTGTTCAGCTTTCATGCCTGCAAACAGCCGCTCAATTACGCCGGTTATTGCAAAGCCGATGTGGACGATTTGCTCAAGCGCTCGCGCAGCACGGGCGACCACGCGCAGCGCTTGAAACTGTTCCAGCAAGTGAGCGACCAGGTGGTGAAAGACCGTCCGGTGATCTACCTGTTTCACCGCAACTGGCTGTGGGCGTACAACAACAAGCTGACCGGCTTGCGCACCGTTCCCGACGGCTTGATCCGGGTGCAGGGACTTCGCTTCAAATAAGCGTTTCAACATGCTCGGTTATCTCCTCAAACGCCTGGCCACCATCGTTCCCACGATATTTCTGGTGACGGTGATTATTTTTGGCTTGCAGCAGCTGCTGCCGGGCGACCCGGCAGCGATGCTGGCAGGCGAGGAGCAGGACCCGACGGTGATCGCTTATCTGCACAAAAAAATGCACCTTGACGAGCCGTTGCCGGTGCGGTATGCGTACTGGGTTGGCGGCGTTTTCAGGGGCGATTTGGGCGAGTCGCTGCGGATTCAAAAACCGGTGCGCGAGCTGATCGTGCAGAAGTTGCCAGTCACGCTCGAGCTGGCCTGTCTGGCGATGCTGATTGCGCTGTCGATCGGCATCCCGGCCGGAATCATCTCGGCGGTCGCCAAAGACACGGTGTGGGATTATTGCGCCAATATCTTCGCCTTGTGGGGCCTGTCCACACCGAACTTCTGGCTCGGCATTTTGCTGATCCTGCTTTTTTCAGTGTCGCTGGGCTGGTTGCCGGCATCGGGTTATGTCAGCCCCTTTGAAGACTTGCGCGCCAATCTAGGCGCGATGATCATGCCGGCTTTTGTTCTCGGCAATGCGATTGCGGCGGTGCTGATGCGCCACACCCGCAGCGCCATGCTGCAAGTGCTCAGCGCTGATTACGTGCGCACCGCGCGCGCCAAGGGGCTGTCCGAGCGCTCAGTGTTGCTCAAGCATGCGCTGCGCAATGCGCTCACTCCCATCATCACGCTGGGCGCGCTCGAATTTGGCACGCTGCTGTCGGGCGCGGTGCTGACCGAACAGGTGTTTTCGATTCCCGGTTTTGGCAAGCTGATCGTGGATGCGGTTTTCAACCGCGACTATGCCGTGGTGCAGGGCGTTGTGTTGTTTACTTCCAGCGTTTACATTGTCCTGAACTTGCTGGCCGACCTGGCTTATTTTCTGGTCAACCCGAGGCTGCGGGCATGAAACCGCGCGAACTCACCCCTGGCCAGCGCGCCTGGCGGCGCTTGCTGCGCCGCCGGGGGGCCATGTTCGGGCTGGCGCTGGTGCTGTTCTTTGTTTTGTTGGCCATTTTTGCGCCCGGCATTGCACCGCAGGATCCGCTTGCGGCGAGCTGGAGCGCGGTGCGCAAAGCGCCCAGCGCGCAGTATCTTTTTGGCACTGACGAAATTGGTCGCGACGTGCTCTCACGCGTGATCTGGGGCGCGCGCGCGTCGCTGCTGGCGGGTCTGGTTTCGGTCTGTGTCGCCGTCACGCTCGGGGTGCCAATCGGGTTGCTGGCGGGCTATCTGGGCGGTTGGGTCGATGGCATCATTTCACGCTTCACCGATGCCATGCTGGCCGTGCCGTTCCTGATTCTGGCAATTGCACTGGCAGCATTTCTGGGGCCCAACCTGACCAACGCCATGATCGCCATCGGCATTTCTGCCACGCCGATTTTTATCCGCCTGACGCGCGCGCAAGTGCTGTCCGTCAAGGTCGAGGATTATGTCGAAGCGGCACGTGCGGTCGGCAACCCGCATTGGCGCATCGCGCTGCGCCATGTGCTGCCCAACATCCTGGCGCCGCTGATTGTGCAGGCGACGCTGGCGATTGCTGCGGCCGTGATCGCCGAGGCCAGCCTGTCGTTTCTGGGTCTGGGCCAGCAGCCGCCGGCACCGAGCTGGGGCAGCATGCTCAACACGGCCAAAAATTACGTGGACAATTCACCCTGGATGGCGATCTGGCCAGGTCTGGCGATTTTTCTGCTGGTGCTGTCGTTCAACCTGCTGGGAGACGGTCTGCGCGATGCGCTCGACCCCAGGCACAAATAAATTTGTATTGAAAGAACCCGTCCATGCTGACTTTTGACTCCCAACATTACCCTTACCCATCGCGCCGCAACGTGGTTTATGCCAAGCGCGGCATGGTCGCCACGGCGCAGCCGC
>JAVHQY010000079.1:0-3792 GCA_036171375.1 Rhodoferax sp.
AACCCGCTTTGCGGGTTTCTATAAAGGGAACTCGCCCGCCGGGGCGAGACCCGGCTTGCCTCGCTGGCTAGCGCAAATCCAAACAAGCCCGGGTTATCGGGGTCAGAGCCCGATTCGGTGGCACTTCAAAGGCCAGCTCGAATGCCCAGCCCCGAATTGGGATCCGACCCCAATAGCCCTTGTTGGCCAGCTCGAACGCACTGCCCCGAATCGGGATCCGACCCAAAAAACGCACAAGCCATCAGCCCAACTGTTGCAACGCCGCCTTGATCTGATCGGCAGTCACGCCGTCGAGCGCTTGCAGGCGGCCTTGCAACTCTGGGGCAGCCAGGCCCGACGGTGACTGTAGCGCAGCGATGGCTGCAGCCGCCTCTTTGGGCGACTCAAACCCCGTGCTTTGCAGCAGCAAGCGCCCGCCCCCATCGACCAGTTTGAAATAAAACTGGCCGTCGCGTTCACGGTACTGTTTGAACAACGGTTTGGCGGCTTTGGCAGTCTTGACCGCCGGGCCACCACTTTGCAGCCGCAAATCGCGCAGTCCCACGGCCTGGCGCAACTCACGCATGAAGGGCGTGGCAAGGGCACGCGCCTTGGCCGCACCGGCATGCAAGATGGCTTCAATTTGAGCCGGGTCGCTGAGCAGCGCCAGATAGTTCTGCCGCATCGGCGCAATTTCCTGGTCAATGCGTTCAAACACCTGCTGCTTGACTTGCGCCCAGGCGATGCCGTCGGCATAAGCCGCCCGCAGCGCAGCACTTTCTTCGGCACTGGCAAAGGCCTGGTAAATCTGGAACAGCGCCGAACCATCGCAGTCTTTGGGTTCGCCCGGCGCACGCGAATCGGTCACGATGCCGGCGATCAGTTTTTGCAACTGCGCGCGCGGCGCAAACAGAGCAATCGTGTTGTCGTAACTCTTGCTCATCTTGCGGCCGTCCAGCCCCGGCAAGGTGGCTACCTGCTCCTCAATCTCGGCCTGCGGCGCGACAAAATGGTCACCATAGCGGTGGTTGAAACTGGCCGCCATGTCGCGTGCCATCTCGATATGTTGCACCTGATCACGCCCCACCGGCACCCGGTTGGCATTGAACAGCAGAATGTCGGCCCCCATCAGCACCGGGTACATGAACAGCCCAACACTGACATCGGTATCGGGATCAGAACCAGCTAAAGCGTTTTTATCCACTACAGCCTTGTAGGCGTGGGCGCGGTTGAGCAGGCCTTTGCCGGTGACGCAACTGAGCAGCCAGGTAAGCTCCGGGATTTCAGGAATGTCGGATTGCCGGTAAAAGACCACGCGCTGTGGATCAAGCCCGGCGGCCAACCAGCTCGCAGCGATTTCCAGCGTCGAGCGCTGGATGCGCTCGGGTGCGCCAATTTTTATCAGTGCGTGGTAATCGGCCAAAAAATAAAAGCTCTCGACATCCGAGCGCAGGCTGGCGCGCACAGCGGGCCGGATGGAGCCCACGTAATTGCCCAGATGGGGTGTGCCGGAGGTGGTGATGCCGGTTAAAAAACGGGTTGCAGTCATGTTAAAAAATTATCGCCAGCGGGACCAATAAAAAGTTGAGCAAAGAGTAACTGAGCGACAGCAGGGGTTGCAGCCACAGCGTCGTCACCAGTCCGGAAATCACCAGCGCCATGACGATAAAAAAGCCCCAGGGTTCAACCCTGGAGACCAGCTCGGCCTGTCGATGCGGCAGCAGTCCGACCAGAATTCGGCCACCGTCCAGCGGTGGCAGCGGAAACAGGTTAAAGACAAACATCACCAGGTTGACCAGCACCCCGCCCTGCGCCATTTTCAGGAGAAAGGGTTCCGTGATGTCCACCGCTGTCAGGACAAACAGGACGATGGCCCAAGCATAGGCTTGCAGAAAATTGACACCCGGTCCGGCCAGCGCCACCCAGATCATGTCACGCTTGGGATTGCGCAGTTTGCCAAAGCGCACCGGCACTGGTTTGGCATAGCCGAACAGGAACGCACCAGCGGTGGCAAAGTAAAGCAACAGCGGTATCAGGATGGTGCCCATGACATCGATATGTTTGAGCGGGTTGAGCGTGACGCGGCCCAGCACGTAAGCGGTGTCGTCGCCAAAATGGCGCGCCGCGTAGCCGTGTGCGGCTTCGTGCACGGTGATGGCAAACAGCACCGGCAGGGCATAGACAGCAATGGTTTGAATCAGGTGAGCAAGGTTCATCGGGGCGATTGTCTCAGAGACGCAGCCGCGCCGGTTCGCCTGCCAAATGATTCGCGGTTCAAAGACCCAGCGCTGCCAGACTGCCGCGCCCCTGGCGCACCACGGTCGGTTCGGCAACGGTCAAATCAACCACCGTGGTCGGCTCGGCGGCGCAGGCACCGGCATCGATCACCGCTGCAATCCGCCCTTTGTAGCGCCGACAGATATCGGCAGCGTGGTTGAGCGGCTCGCTCTGCCCAGGTTCGATCAAAGTCGTTGCCAGCAAAGGTCCGTCGTGCAGCGCCAGCAGCGCTTGCAAAACCTTGTGCTCTGGCACCCGCAGACCAATCGTCTTGCGCGCCGGGTGACTCAAGCGGCGCGGCACTTCCTTGCTGGCATCAAGAATGAAAGTGTAGGCACCGGGTGTGACCGATTTGATGCGGCGAAATTGCTGGTTATCCACTTGCGCGTAATTGGCCAGCTCCGACAAGTCACGGCACAGCAGCGTCAGGTGATGTTTGTCGTCAACACCTCGAATCCGGCGCAACTTGTCGGCTGCAGCCTTGTCGTCAAGGTGGCACACCAGGGCGTAACTGGAGTCAGTCGGAACCGCCAGAACGTCACCGCGATCGAGCAAGGCAATTGCCTGTTTGAGCAGGCGCATTTGCGGGTTAACCGGATGGATTTCAAACAGTTGCGGCATGTGAGAATCAAGGCAGAATCAGTCGGCACGAACGCCGTACTGAATGCGAGCACTCAGACCCTCCCAAACCGTGGTCAGTCCGGCCGGCAAAAAAGGCAGCGTGCCAAGTTCGACACAGCGTTCCGTGGGGCTGTGAAAGTCGCTGCCCCGGGATGCCGCCAGACCGAATTCGCGCGCCAGATCAGCGTAACGCGGGTACTCCGCCGGACTGTGGCTGCCGGTGATGACTTCGACCCCGCACCCGCCGTGAGCTTTGAATTCGGTGAACAGCGCGTACTCTTCAACGCTGCTGAATTTGTAGCGTGCGGGATGGGCCACCACGGCCACGCCACCAGCCTGCGTGATCCAGTGGACGGCATCTTTCAGACTGGCCCATTGATGATCCACATAGCCCGGCTTGCCCACCGCCAGGTATTTTCGAAACACTTCGGCGGTGTCGCGACAGATGCCCTGCTCGACCAGAAAGCGGGCAAAGTGCGTGCGCGAAATCAGCTCCGGATTGCCCGCATATTTGAGCGCCCCGGCAAAAGCACCAGCAATACCTTCTTTAGCCAGCAGCGCAGCCATCGCCTGTGCCCGCACGCCACGCCCGCTGCGGGTTTGCAGCAATCCACGCTGCAACGCAGCGTTGTCGCCGTCAAAGCCCAGACCAACGATATGCACGGTCTGGTTCAAGAAAGTCACCGAGATTTCAACCCCGGTGAGGTACGCCAGTCCCAGCGAGCGCGCGGCAGCGGCGGCGCGCTGCTGACCGCTGATTTCGTCGTGGTCGGTCAGCGCCCACAGCTCAACGCCATGCTCCTTGGCACGCTGCGCCAGCGCTTCAGGCGTGAGGGTGCCGTCGGAAATGACGGAATGGCAGTGCAGGTCGGCGTTAAGGATGGGAGTCACGCGCTCATTCTAACTTTGCTGGCT
>JAVHQY010000080.1:0-16814 GCA_036171375.1 Rhodoferax sp.
CTGGGTGAAGCGGGTGAACACGCACTGGCGCTGGGTATGCACCGGGTCGCGTTGTTCACCGATCAAACTCTGGCGCAACTGCCTTATGTGGCCACGGTGCGCGACGCGCTCAAGGCGGCCGGGCTCGACGTGGTGCTGTACGACGCGGTCAAGGTTGAACCCACCGACCAGTCGTTTCTGGCGGCGGCAAGATTCGCCACCGAGGGCAAATTCGACGGTTACGTCTCGGTCGGCGGCGGCTCGGTTATCGACACCTGCAAAGCGGCCAACCTGTTTGCCACCTGGCCAGCCGATTTTCTCGATTACGTCAACGCCCCCATCGGTGCCGGCAAACCGGTGCCGGGCCCGCTCAAGCCGCACATCGCCTGCCCCACCACCTGTGGCACCGGCTCGGAGTGCACCGGCATCACGATTTTTGATTTGCTTGCGCTCAAGGTCAAAACCGGCATTGCCTCCAAACGCCTCAAACCTTCGCTGGCGCTGATCGACCCGGGCACCACCTACACGCTGCCCAAAAACGTGGTGGCATCGAGCGGCTTTGACGTTCTCTCACATGCGCTCGAATCCTATACCGCCCGGCCCTACACCCGGCGCAGCGCGCCGGGCAAACCTTCGCTGCGACCGATGAGCCAGGGTGCCAACCCGTGGAGCGATGTCGGCTGCGAAGCGGCGTTGAAGCTGCTCGGCCAGTATTTGCAGCGCGCCGTCAACGATGCCAGCGATCTGCAAGCGCGTGACCAGATGATGTACGCCGCCACGCTGGCCGGAATCGCTTTTGGCAATTCCGGCGTGCACGTGCCACACGGCATGGCTTATTCGGTGGCCGGCCTGGTGCGCGATTTCCAGCCCGAGGGCTACCCGATGCACGAGCCGATGGTGCCGCACGGCATGAGCGTGATCGTCAACGCGCCTTCGGTGTTTCGCTTCACCGCCTGTGCCTGCCCCGAGCGCCACCTGCACGGTGCCGCCTGGCTGGGAGCGCAAACGCAGGGTGCCAGCAACGACGATGCCGGTGAAATCATTGCCGCCCAACTCATCAAGCTGATGAAGGTTACCGCCATCCCTAACGGTGTCGGCGGGGTCGGCTACCTTGAAAGCGATGTGGCCAAGCTGACCGAGGGCGCGTGGGCGCAGCAGCGCCTGCTCAGCAACGCGCCACGCGCCGTCAGCCAGTCCGATTTGAGCCAGCTCTACCGCGACGCGATGCATTACTGGTAAGTCCCGATACCGCACACGGACCTTGGACACGGACTTCGTCACTGCGAGCCCTTCGCCCGGCTCAGGACTGGCCTCTCAAAGGGTAGCGTCCCCTTAGGATGCCCGTGAGGAGTTATGCAGAGCATCCCTTAGGCAATGCGAATCGGAACACTCAGGTCAATATTGCCCGACCTTTGGAACGCCTTGATTCTTTGAATCAACCGCACATCGAGCACATGACCGGCCGCGAGCATCAGCATGCCGCTGGGTGTGAACAGATCGCGTGACAACGTCATGCCCGCTTGCAGTTGATCGGTTGCCATGCTAACTTCGGCCCAGCTTTCCCTGGTCGCGTCTTTGCTTGCCATGCCATCGAGCACGGCCACAAAAGCGTTGACCACGTCCGGGTCATAGCGCTGGCCGATGCCGTGCGCGATGATGACTCTGGCTTCGACGGGGCTGAGTCGGGCCTGCGCGAGCGCACCGATCTGCAGGTTGTCATAGTCGCTGGCCAGGCACAGGATGCGCGCGCCAATCGGGATTGCCTCGCGCGCGAGTTGCGCCGGAAAGCCGCTGCCGTCGAAACGTTCAAATTGCGCCGTGATGATCTCGCAGGCATCGCGCAAGTCTTGCAGCGGCAGCAGCAGTTGCTCGGCCAGCACGGTGTGATTGCGGTAGCTATCGAGCTGCTCGGGTTTCATCATGGCCACCGGCGTGCGCAGCAGTTCGTCGGCAAAACCAACTTTGCCAATCTCGTGCAACAGACCGGCGACAAAAATATCCTGCACCTGCTTGTCGTCGAGCTGGAGCTTGACGGCAATGCGGCGCGCCAAATCCGCCACCCGGCGTGAATGACCGGCCAGGTTGCCGCCGCGCATTTCCATCAATGTTGAAAACACCTTGATTGAAGTGATGAAGCTGGCCTTGAGCCGGTCGTTGGCCACTTTGAGCTCAGCGGTGCGCGCCGCCACCTTGGCTTCCAGACTGACGTTGAGTTGTTTCAGCTCCTCGTTTTGCTGCGCGGTCAGCGCTTCCAGCCGTTGTTTCTCGGCGGTCAGCGCCTGGTGCTGCAGTGCTTGCCCCACGATCAGCAGCATGTCGTTGTCGTCCCAGGGCTTGGTGACGTAGCGGTAGATTTCTCCGCGGTTGATGGCGTCAATGATGGCGCCGATATCGGAGTGACCGGTCAGCAACAGGCGCAGCGTGTCGGGCCAGCGCTGGCGCACCGCAGCCAGAAACTGCGCGCCGTCCATCTGTGGCATGCGCATGTCCGAAATCACCAAATCGACTTGAGCGCTCTCCAGCAGCGCCAGACCAGCCGGGCCGCTCTCGGCCACCTGTATCTGCCAACCGTGGCCGCGAAACAGGCGGCGCAGCGCCGACAAAATATTGGGCTCGTCGTCCACGCACAGGATGGTCGGCATAGCCGTGCTGCTGCCTTCGGTGGTCACAATGTTTTCGCTCATGGTGCTGGCGCCGCGCTGCTTGGCTCGGCGGGCGGCTGGTTGATGGGCAACGTTACCCGAAAGCTGCTGCCCTTGCCAATTTGGCTTTGCACGCTCATGCTGCCGTGGTGCTTTTGCACGATGCCGTAAGACAGCGACAACCCAAGGCCGGTGCCCTTGCCGACTGGCTTGGTGGTAAAAAACGGGTCAAAGATGCGCGGCAAGATCTCCGCCGGGATGCCGCTGCCGTTGTCGCTCACTTCAAACCAGACCTGCCCGCCGTCGCTGCCGCTGCGCACCGTGATGCGACCACGCTCGCTCCCGATCGCCTGCGCGGCGTTGACCACCAAGTTCATCACCACCTGGTTGAGTTGCGACGGGATGCACTGCAGTGGCGGCAGCTCGGCCAGCTCCTTGCTCAGATCGGCTTTGTATTTGATTTCGTTGTTGATCACGTTCAGGGTTGATTCAATGCCCTGGTTGAGGTTGGCAAACTGCCACTGCGGGTTGACATCGACGTGCGAGAAGTCTTTCAAGTCCTGCACAATCTTGCGCACCCGCACGATGCCCTCTTTGGATTCACGCATCAGCACTGGAATATCCTCTTTCAAAAAGTCCAGTTCAATGGCTTCGCGCTTGGCTTTGAGTGCGGCGCTGGCAGTGCTTGCGCCCAGCGCGGTTTCGGCTTTTTCATAGGCACTGAGCATGTCAAACAGACTGCCGAGGTATTTCTCCAGGGTGCCAAAGTTGGAAAAAATGTAGCCGATTGGGTTGTTGATTTCATGTGCCACACCGGCGGCAAGCTGGCCGATGGAAGCCAGTTTTTCCGACTGCATCAGGTGCTCCTTGACCGTCGTCAGGCTGGCGTTGAGGGCTTGCAGCTCGGCATTGCGCTGGCGCAACTCGCGCTCGGCGGTCTCGCGGCTTTGCACGTCCTGGCGCAGGTCGCGGTTGAGCGCCGCCAACTCGGCCGTGCGCTGCTCAACCAACTGCTCAACTTCGAGTTGCGCTTGCATCAAGGCCACGTCTGTGGTCTTGCGCGCACTGATGTCCTGCACGCTTTCGATGGCGCCGACCACGCACCCCTGTGCGTCCTGCAAGGCGGCGGCAGTAAAAAACAGCCAGCGTCCAGCCGGCCCCAATTCGGGAAAAAACGCTTCTGATTCGAAGGCGCCGGGAACCAGCAGCGAGGCACGGTATTTGTTCTGGTACAGGTCGTCAGCCAGCGCCTGCATACGGCCATCGACGATCAGATCGACCATCATGTCGCAGTCGCACTGATGAAAGATGCGCCCGATGCCGCGCTGCCCCAGCACCTGATCGGCTGCCACCCCGAGCGTGAGCGCGCAAGCGTCGTTGAAGTGAATCACCTCATGCTCGAGGTTGATGGCAAAAACGGCCACTGGCGTGCCAGCCAATAGCAGCGCGACATCTTCCCGGCGCACAGCAGCGCCTGTTGTGCTGCTGCCGTCGTTGGATCGGATCATGCTCGCATCAGCTCGCGGCTTTGCCCGGCGACTGGAGTCGTTCGCGCTCTTGTTGCAGCAGCTCGCGCAGGCGCCGGTTGGCCGCCACCAGTTCCTGGTTGGCGCTGTGCACCTTGATGTCGAGCTGGCGGTTTTCGTCCAGCAGCCGACGGTACTCAAAAGCCTTTTTGATTTGCTCGCGCAGCGGCTCATCCTCCCACGGCTTGGTCAGAAAGCGGTACACCGCACCCTCGTTGATGGCATCGGTGACCGATTGCAGCTCGGTGTAACCCGACAGCACGATGCGTATCGTGTTCGGGTGCAGGGCCTTGGCCTGGCGCAAAAACTCGACCCCGCTCATGCCCGGCATGCGCTGGTCGGAGACGATGACATCGACCTGGTGTTGGGCCAGCAGTTGCAGCCCTTCGGCGCCGCTGTTGGCGCTCAGAATGTGGTAACCGTCGCGGTGCAACAAGCGCTTGAGCGCCGCGATGATGTTGGGCTCGTCATCGACCAGCAGCAGCGTGTGCTGGCGTTGATGCAGGCGCAGCAGATGGCTCGGCAACTGGCGTCCGGCCGAGAACAGTTCTTCGATCGCCGTGGCCGAAATGGGGGTTGAGAAAAAATAGCCCTGAATCTCGTCGCAGATGCTGTTGCGGATGATTTCGCACTGTGCTTCGGTCTCGACTCCTTCGGCAATCACTTTCATCCCCAGCCCGTGCGCCATTGCCACGATCACGTTGACCAGCACGCTGTCGTTGGGGTTGGTGGCCAGGTCACGCACAAAAGACTGGTCGATCTTGACTTGATCGAACGGAAAGCGCTTGAGGTAGCTCAGCGATGAATAACCGGTGCCAAAGTCGTCCAGCGAGAGCTTGACCCCGAGTTGCTGCAGCGCCCTGATGGTGGCCTCGTTGCGCGGCACATCTTCCATCAGTGTGCTCTCGGTGACTTCGATGTAGAGCCGCTCTGGTGCCACGCCGGGGCTTGCCAGCGCAGCGCGCACCTGCGCCACCAGGTCGTTGTCGCTGCGGTACTGCACCGGCGAGGTGTTGACCGCCACATGGCAGATGTCGATCCCCAGCTTGAGCCAGTGCGCGATATCACGGCAGGCCTGCTGCAAGACCCATTCGCCGATTTCGATGATCAGGCCGGATTGTTCTGCCAGTGGAATGAACTGCACCGGAGAAATGGCACCGAGTTCTGGATGGTTCCAGCGCAGCAGCGCTTCCAGCCCGCAGATCTGTCCACTTTGCAAATCCACTTGCGGCTGGTAGGCCAGGTGCATTTGCCCCAGCTTGAGCGCCTGCTGTAGCGCTTTCATCAGGTACTCGTGCGCCTGTATTTTCTGGTACAGCTCACTGGTGTAGAACGCATAGCGGTTGCGACCCTGATTTTGCGCCCCGTGCATGGCAATATCGACCGCTTTGTACAAAGCATCAAAATCAGCCCCGTTGTCCGGAAAGCAGGCAATGCCAATCGATGCTGTCACGCTCAGCTCTTGCCCGTTTGCCTGCCAGGGCTGCGCCAGCTTGCCCAGCAGTTCGCTTGCCAGGTGCGCCGCACCGGCGGCATCGGTGCCGGGCAGCACCAGCACAAAATCTTTTCCGCTCGGGCGTGAGACCGTGTCTTGCTCGCGCACCGATTCGCTCAGGTGCCGCGCCACTTCGGTCAACAGCGCATCACCGGTTTGGCGCCCCATGGCATCGTTGATGGCGCTGAAATGGTCAATCGCCACCAGCACCAAGGAGAGCGGCTCGTTGGCGCGCTGCACCATGCTCAGCGCCAGCCGGGTGCGCTCTTGCAGCAGCGCCAGGTTGGGCAGACCGGTGACAGTATCAAAGTTTGACAACCAATGGATGCGGCTTTCGGCCGCCTTGGAGCGACTCAGGTCGCTAAAACTGCCCATGTAGTGGGTGGCCACCCCCTGCTCGTCGCGCAGCGTCGAGACCGTTAGCCATTCCGGGTAAATGGCACCGGCCTTGTTCTTGTTCCAGATCTCACCGCTCCACTGCCCCGTGCCCAGAATCTGATCCCACATGCGGCGGTAAAAAGCAGCGTCCTGGCGCCCCGATTTGAGCAGGCGCGGGTTCTGGCCGATGGCCTCTTGCGCGCTATAGCCGGTAATCTGGTTAAACGCCGGGTTGACCATCAAAATGGTCCCCTGCAAATCGGTCAGCGTGATGCCTTCCAGGCTCTGGTCAAAGACCTGCGCGGCGAGGTGGATTTGCGCTTGCTGCGCCTTGCGCTGGCTGATGTCCCGGATGATTCCAGTGGCAAACCATTGCTCGCCGCTGCGCCACCTCGACAGCGTGAGTTCGAGCGGAAATTCGTCGCCACTCTTGCGCTGTCCGTCCAGCTCGACAGTTTTGCCAATGACGTGCATTTCGCCGCCGCTGCGCAGCCGCTCGATGCCCGCCAGGTGCGCCGCCTGGTAGTGCTGCGGGACGATCAGCGTCAACGCCTGGCCCAGGGCTTCATCCTGGCTGTAGCCAAACAGCGTTTGCGCGGCCGGGTTCCAGCCGACGATGGCGCCGCTGCTGTCGGCGGTGATGATGGCATCAGAGGCAGTCTCGGTGATCGAGCGGCTGCGCTGCTCGCTCAACTGCAAGGCAGTTTGCGCGCGGCGCTGACTGATCAAGCGCCAGATCTTGTCGGCAATCAGGCGCAGGGTTTCCACATCGACTTCGGTGTAGGGCTCGCCCTTGTTGCCCACACCCGCCACGATGTGTACCAGACCGCCTTCAATGACGGGCACACTGATGAAGCGCTGCAGCGTTGCATGGTCCTCAGGCAGGCCTTTTTTGCCGCTGGCGCTGGCGTAGTCGTTAACCACCACCGGCTCACGCTTGCGCAGGGCATCGGCCCAGATGCCGGCCTGGCTGACGCTGTAGTGTCTTTCGGGGCTGGCGTTGCAATAATTTTCCAGCGTGGCTCTGGACCATGTCACCAGTTCGATGCCTTCTTGGTCATCGTTGACAAAGTGCAAAAAGCTGATCTGGCTGGTGGTGAGCTGTTCGGCGCGCTGCAAGGCATGCTGGATAAAACTGACCTCATCCATGCCCTGGGCGACTGCTGGCAGCTCCAGCAAAGCCGTGGCGCGCCGCGCCAGCAGACGCTGGTGTTGCAGCAACTTGTTGAAGTTGGCAATCAATTGGCCGACTTCATCGGCACGGCTCACTGGCAACAGCTCGGGTGCCACGCTATCGGACCACCGGGCAACTTCTTTGGCCGCATTCACGATCGGTGCCAGTTGACGCCTGAGCAGCCACCAGGTCAGACCCCCGGTCAGCACCGTGATGAGCAGCGCGCCCAGCAACAAGTTGCGCAGCATGGCATCGACCGGCGCCAACACCTGTTTGGCATCGGTAGCAATCAGCACGCCCCAATTGGCCAATTTGAGCCGTTGCCCGGCAATCAAATGCCCCACTCCCTGGGCATCGGTGACGAGGTCGGCGCCGGCCGGGTTGGCCAGAATGCGCTCCAGTTGGCTCGTGGCACCGACTACCGGCAAGGTGGTTGGCTTTTGCTCAGAGGAAGACAAGACGATACCGGAACGCAAGCCAACAACCTGGAAATAATCCACTTGCAGCGATCCGAGGTGAACCAGGGAATGGATGAAGTCAGACTGGCCCAGGTTGATGACCCCCATCAGAACACCCAGCGCCTGGCCCTGGGCATCGCGAATCGGAACGACGATGTCAAACAGCGGTTTTTTCATCACCCGCCCGATGACCGGTTCACCGATTCCGTCCTGACCCTTGAGCGCCGCTTTGACGTGTTCAATATCGCTGTAGTTGACCCCGGCGCGCTTGACCGTCAGCGGTATTGAGGCCAGCGCCACACCTTCTGGCCCAAGAACAACCAGACCAGCATTGAATTGATTCATGGCACCGAGCAACTGCTGCAACAGGGCTTGCAGTGCTGCTTGGTCGCTCATCGCCGCAGGCGAGATGCGCTCAGCGACCGCATGCAAAAAGTCCAGCCGCTGCTGCAAATCGTGATCCAGATCAGCCGCTGCGATGGCGGCCGTGTTGGCATGTTGTTGGCCGATCAGGCGTTGCAGGTCCTGGCGTTGCTGCTGGCTGGCAAAGTAGGCTGTGGTCCAGATGACGCTCAAAAAAATAGCCAGCGTGCCCAGCGTGATCCGGGTTTTAAGTGAGCGCCACTGAAAGCGGTTCCAGTCAATGGGCATCTGTTTGGGTGTCGATTGCATTGGTTACAAAAAAATCTAAGCGCATTGCCATGGGACTGGTCGCAGCCAGCGCCAGGGGTTAATTGAAAACTGAACGGTCACGAGCTGCCTGTTTATACATCAACTCGACCAGTGCCAATTGCCAGTTTTTGTAACTCGCCAGTGCAAGGCGCTCACAATGACACAAAATGCACCGTTTGAAGTTTCCAGCCTCCTAATTAAACTTTAATTTTATTTAAAGTGTATTTATGAACATATATTTCATGTAATTAAGTATGTGAAATAATAATTCATAGCTACAGCCATTTAGATTACATATTTTATTTACTTCATTTACCATTAACGAAACACTTTTCAGGGAGCGTGTCATGTGCGGCATTGTGGGTGGAGTCTCGGATCGCGACATTGTTGCGGTTCTGGTGCAGGGTCTGGCGCGTCTGGAGTACCGCGGTTATGACTCCTGCGGCGTGGCGGTGGTCACGGGCGCGGGCCTGCAGCGCGCGCGCAGCACGGCGCGGGTGACTGAGCTGGCAAAGCAGGTGGCCAAAAGTCATCTGCAAGGCAGCACCGGCATCGCCCACACACGCTGGGCCACGCACGGCGCGCCGCTGGTGCACAACGCACACCCGCATTTCAGCCACGGCCCGGGGCCCGATGCCAGCCAGCGTGCCGGTCGCGTAGCCGTGGTGCACAACGGCATCATTGAAAACCACGACGAACTGCGCCAGCAACTGGCGGCCAAAGGCTATGTGTTTCAAAGCCAGACCGACACCGAAGTGATCGCCCATTTGATCGACAGCCGCTATGACGGCGACTTGGCTGAAGCCGTCAAAGCTTCGCTGCCAGCGCTGCACGGCGCCTACGCCATCGCCGTGTTTTGCAAGGATGAACCGCAGCGTCTGGTCGGTGCCCGGGTCGGCTCGCCGCTGGTGCTTGGCGTGGGCGAGAACCAGCGCGAACATTTTTTGGCCAGCGATGCGATGGCGCTGGCCGGGGTGACGCAGCAGATCGTCTATCTGGAAGAAGGCGATGTGGCCGACCTACAGCTGGGCAAGTACTGGCTCAGCGATGCCAGCGGCAAAGCCCTCACGGCCGCGCAAAGACCGGTGAAAACCGTTCCTGCGCACAGCGCCGCGGCTGAATTGGGTGGCTACCGGCACTACATGCAAAAGGAAATTTTTGAGCAGCCAGTTGCCATTGCCAACACCTTGCAAGGGCTCGACGGCATCACGCCCGAGCTGTTCGACCAGCTAATGAACCATGCGCCGGGGGCCAATGCAGCGCGGGTGTTCCAGGCCATTGATTCGGTGCTGATCCTGGCTTGCGGCACCAGCTACTACAGCGGCTGTATCGCCAGGCACTGGCTCGAAGGCATTGCCAAAATCCCCACCCAGGTGGAAGTGGCCAGCGAATATCTCTACCGCGATTCGGTTCCCAACGCCAACACGCTGGTGGTCACCATCAGCCAGTCGGGAGAGACCGCCGATACGCTGGCCGCGCTGCGGCACGCCAAAAAGCTGGGCATGACCCACACGCTGACGATTTGCAACGTCGCCAACAGCGCCATGGTGCGTGAGTGCTCGCTCGCTTACGTCACCCGCGCCGGGGTTGAGATTGGGGTTGCTTCGACCAAAGCCTTCACCACCCAACTGGCGGCTTTGTTCCTGCTGACGCTGGCGCTGGCACAGGTCAAGGGGCGGCTCAGTGCCGAAGACGAAGCCAGCCACCTCAAGGCGATGCGGCATCTGCCTACCGCGTTGCAATCGGTGCTGGCGCTGGAGCCGCAACTGATCGCCTGGGCACACGACTTTGCCAGCAAGGAAAACGCCCTTTTCCTGGGGCGCGGCCTGCACTTTCCGGTAGCGCTCGAAGGTGCGCTCAAGCTCAAGGAAATCAGCTACATCCACGCCGAGGCTTACCCCGCCGGTGAACTCAAACACGGCCCGCTGGCGTTGGTCACCAGCGCCATGCCGGTGGTCACGGTGGCACCCAACGACGCGCTGCTGGCCAAACTCAAAAGCAATATGCAGGAGGTGCGGGCGCGCGCTGGTGTGCTCTATGTGCTGGCCGACGCGCAAACGCGCATCGAATCCGGCGACGGCATCCACGTCATCCACATGCCAGAGAACTACGGCGCGCTGTCGCCGCTGCTGCATGTGGTGCCGCTGCAACTGCTGGCCTACCACACCGCCGTGGCACGCGGCACCGATGTGGACAAACCACGCAATCTGGCCAAAAGCGTCACGGTGGAGTGAATTTTTTAAAAATAGCCCTAAATTACCCCTCAATTCTGCCGTTAAGAAAGATACGAATACGGAGGAAAGCCCCAGATTTGCTCTGCTGCCCAAACCAAATGCCACTGACCACCATCAATCCATCCTTGAGCTCGCAAGCTGCGTCGGCGGCTGCCAGGGTGATCCCGGTGGCGCCGGTCAACCCGTCGGTTCACGTCAGTGCGGCAAAGCCAGCAGCCGAGCCGGGTGTCGTCAATCTGATCAACCCGGCGCACAAGGGCGGCAGCGGCGAAGCAGTGTTTGTCAGTGTGTCGGATCCAGTGCGGCCCGGCTCGGAAGCGGCCAGCGTTCCCAAGGACTGGACCATCCACCGCCCGGTGGTGGAAAAAGAACCAGAGCCACCACCAGTGCCGCTGTCCAAAATGCTGCTTGACCACATCAAATCCCTCTGGCTGGCCAGCGCCAGCGCGGTACAAGTGCAACAGCAGGTCAGAAACCAGGTCGATAACTCGCAGCCGGTAACCAGCGGCTCTCAAGGGCAATTGGCAAAGCAGGCACTAACTTACACGCCGGACAAAATCAACCGCACGCAACGCAGTTGAAATTCGCAGTCACGGGTTGAGCAGGCCAAAATCCTGGTCAATGGCGGGTGCCGGGTAATGAAACCGCACCGGGCCGTCGGTCAGCTCGTTGACATACTGGTGCACCAGCGCATCGGTGCTTTGATGCACCTCTGGCACCGTGCCCTGAAACGCCACCTTGCCATTGTCGAGAATGATCACATGGTCGGCAATCGCCAGGGTCTGGGTGAGTTCATGTGACACAAAAATGCTGGTCAGCCCCATCGAGTCATTGAGCTGGCGAATCAGGTTGGCTGCCACGCGCAGCGAAATCGGGTCGAGACCCGAAAACGGCTCGTCGTACATCACCAGTTCCGGGTCCAGTGCAATCGCCCGCGCGATGCCGATGCGCTTGGCCATGCCGCCGGAGACTTCACTGGGCATGAGTTCGCGCGCATTGCGCAGGCCCACCGCGTTGAGCTTCATCAGCACAATGTCGCGGATCAGTGATTCGGGCAGAGTGGTATGTTCACGCAGTGGGAAAGCGACGTTGTCAAAAACGCTCATGTCGGCAAACAAGGCGGCAAACTGAAACAGCATGCCCATGCGGCGCCTGACGGCGTAGAGCTGTTGCTGATCCAGCGTGCCGATATCGTGCCCGTCAAACAGCATTTGCCCCGACCAGGCACGCAGTTGGCCACCCATCAACCGCAGCAGGGTCGTCTTGCCGCCCCCCATGGGGCCGATCAGTGCCGTAACCTTGCCCCTGGGCAGACTCAGCGAAACGTCATCAATCACCGTGCGCTCGCCGTAGCCAAAGCTCAGCTGGCGAAGTTCAACCAATGCTGGGGTGGCGGCTGGCATACTCACTTGGCGGCAAGCCCGACAATCGCCTGTTCGTTGGCCGGATGGATCACCGGGCGCGTTCTCGGGGTGAACGGACTGACCCATTGGCCGTTGATGTAAAACTTCAGGTGCTGAACCATGCTGGTGCCTCGCACAATGGATGAATAGGGACGATTATCCGGGATGGGAACCGGGTCAGCGGCCGTAAGTGGCATCCGGGAACCGTGGCTTAATGTGAAAATAACCGCACTACAGGCTGCATGCTGATTGTCATGTTAAACAGCATGGGGCCAATTGATTTGCACTTTCCGGCTGTTGGCAAGACAGTCGCGCAGGTACAAATTAATGAGACTCTGATATGGCACACCCGCCTCATCAGCCATACCTTTGAAATAATGCACAACGTCTTCCGACAGCCGCATCGTGACGGGCTTCTTCAGCTTGGATGCGTATGGGTTTTTGCGAGATTTCAGTTTAGCCAGATCGTATTCAGCTTTCATGTGTGTCCACCTCGATAAAACGCGCTTTCACGCTTGGTTGCCCTGCGTGCCGAGATGATGCGAATGGTCGCACCATGATCCCGTTCGCAATGGCAGACGATGAGAAGCTTTGCCCCTGAACTCATGCCCAGCATCAGGAAGCGTTCCTCTTCGTTTGAATGGTCGTCATCGAAGAACTGAACGCCAAACTCGTCGAAGAAGATCGACTTCGCCTCTTCAAAAGACACTTGATGTCTTTTGCGATTTGCAGCCGCTTTGGCCTCATCCCATTCGAACCTAATCATACGTACATTGTATTTATACGTTTCTGCGCGTCAAGTCGCTACCAGATGGGAAAAGACACAATTTCATGTGAGTGTTTTGATGAAACGCACTATCAGTAAACGTCTGGCTCGGCATGGCTGGTGCCTCGCTACCTGTCTTGCACATAGGGGTTGCTGCGCCGCTCAATCCCGAACGTGCTTTCGGGGCCGTGCCCGGGAATGAAGACGGTGTCGTCGCCCATCGGCCACAGGCGCTGCTGGATGCTGGCGATCAGCGCGTCATGGTCGCCTTGCGGCAGGTCAGTGCGGCCGATCGAACCGGCAAACAACACGTCGCCCACAAACGCGCGCTGGGCCTGGCTCGAATGAAAAACAACGTGGCCGGGGGTGTGGCCGGGGCAGTGCCGCACCGTCAGGCGGCTGTTGCCAATGCTGACGCTGTCGCCATCGTTGAGCCAACGCGTGGGCTTGAAAGGCCGGGCATTGGCAAGACCGAACATGGCCCCCTGCTGCGCCAGGCTGTCAATCCAGAACTGATCGGCTTGCTGCGGCCCGATGATGGGCAAATGCAGGCGCGCTGCCAGCTCTGCCACGCCGCCGACGTGGTCGATGTGCGCATGCGTGAGCCAGATTTGCTCCAGCGCCAGGCCCAGCCGCGCGACTTCTGCCAACACCCGTTCCAGCTCACCGCCAGGATCAATCACGGCCGCCTTCAGGGTTTCGTCACACCAGACCAGCGAGCAGTTTTGCTGAAACGAGGTGACGGGAATGGTGCGGTACTTCAGCATGGTCAGTTTCCCGCATCAGGGGTTGGCGATGCCGCTGACGACGTGGCCCGAGGGCACGTGCCGGGATGCCGCATCGACGTGCCCGGTCTGGTCGTCAAAGAAAAAATCAGGCTCAAACTCAGCCAGAAATTCGCCTTTGGGCAGACCGCCCAGAAACATTGCTTCATCGACTTCAATGTGCCAGTCCATCAGGGTGCGGATGGCGCGCTCGTGCGCCGGTGCGCTGCGCGCCGTCACCAGCGCGGTGCGGATGCGCATGGCCGGGTGGTGCGCCTGCTGCAAGCCCTGTAGCGCCTCTAGCAGCGGCTTGAACGGGCCGGCCAGCATCGGCTGCTGCGCCTTGTCTTGCTCATGCTTTTGAAAGGCATCGAGTCCCTGCGCCTGATACACGCGCTCGGCTTCGTCGCTGAACAGTACTGCGTCGCCGTCAAAAGCGATGCGCACTTCCTGCGGATGCGCAGCGCTGGCGTGCGCCGAGGCCGGGTACACCTGCGCTGCCGGCACACCCGCTTGCAGGGCCGAGCGCACGTCGCTCGAATGCGCGCTCAAAAACAGGTTGGCATGGAGCGGTTTGAGGTAGCGCCAAGGCGGCTCGCCGCGCGTAAAGCTGCCGCGCTCGATCGCCAGACCGTAATGCTGGGCCGAGCGAAACACCCGCATTCCCGAGACCGGATCGTTGCGCGAAAGAATCACCACTTCGACGCTTGGTTCGCTGCCCGGCGCGCCGAGGTTGAACGCCAGCAACTTCTTCACCAGCGAAAAAGCCACACCGGGCTTGGCCGGCACGTCCAGCCGCTCAAGCTGCAACGCCATGTAGGCGCGGTCATCGCGGTGCTCAAAAACCTCGTTTTCCTGCTCAAAATCAAACAGCGCGCGCGACGAAATCGCGACCACCAGTTTGCGCTCGAGCAAGCTGCTCATGATTGCAAAAATATCCGGTACGCCGGGTTGGCGGTTTCTTCCACACAGGGGTAACCCAGCGCGGTCAGAAATTTGGCAAAAGCCTGGTCGTCGGCCTTGGGCACTTGCAGGCCAACCAGAATCTGACCATAGTCCGCGCCCTGGTTGCGGTAGTGAAACAAGGAGATGTTCCAGCCCGGTCGCAGCAGGTTCAAAAATTTAAGCAGCGCGCCGGGTCGCTCCGGAAAAACAAAACGCAGCAAGCGCTCGTCCTGCGCCAACGCCGAGTGCCCACCCACCATGTAGCGGATGTGCTCTTTGGCCAGTTCGTCGTGCGTCAAATCCAGCGCCTGAAAGCCATGGCGATTGAAGTTGGCGGCGATCTTGACCGATTCGCCCGGCCCCTGCGTTGTCAGACCGACAAACACGTGTGCCTGCGCTCCATGGTTGATGCGGTAATTGAATTCGGTCACGTTGCGCGAACCGCCGGGCAAATCGCCCACCGCCAGGCAAAAACGCCGGAAGCTGCCGCGCTCTTCGGGGATGGTGACGGCAAACAGCGCCTCGCGCTCTTCACCCACTTCGGCGCGCTCGGCGACAAAGCGCAAGCGGTCAAAGTTCATGTTGGCACCGCACAAAATGGCGGCGTAGGTCTCGCCGCGACTGTGATGCTGGGTGACGTACTGCTTGAGCCCGGCCACCGCCAGCGCACCGGCCGGCTCGACAATGCTGCGGGTATCGACAAAAACGTCTTTGATCGCCGCGCACACGGCATCGGTGTCAACCACCACAAATTCATCGACCAGCGCGCGCGCCACGCGCAGCGTTTCCACCCCGACCTGCTTGACGGCGGTGCCGTCGGAAAACAGGCCGACTTCGGCCAGCGTCACGCGCTTGCCCGCGGTGACCGACTGCAACATGGCGTTGGAGTCGTTCATCTGCACGCCGACCACCTTGATCTCGGGGCGCAGTGCCTTGATGTAATTGGCCACCCCGGCAATCAGGCCGCCACCACCAACGGCAACGAACACCGCATCGAGCCGACCCTGATGCTGGCGCAGGATTTCCATCGCGATGGTTCCCTGACCGGCAATCACGTCCGGGTCGTCAAACGGGTGCACAAAAGTGAGTTCCTTTTGCTGCGCCAGCGTCAGCGCAAAAGTGCAGGCATCGGAATAGCTCTCCCCTTGCAGCACCACTTCGGCACCCAGGGCGCGTACCGCATCGACCTTGACCTGCGGCGTGGTGGTGGGCATCACCACCACGGCATTGGCCCCCAGGCGCTGCGCGCTCAGCGCAACCCCTTGCGCATGGTTGCCCGCTGAGGCGCAGATCACGCCTTTTTTCAGTTGCGCCGGACTGAGCTGCACCATCTTGTTGTAAGCGCCGCGCAGCTTGAAACTGTGCACCACCTGCTGGTCTTCGCGTTTGAGCAGCACGCTGTTGTGCAGGCGCTGGCTGAGCACCTTGGCGTTTTGCAACGCGCTCTCCACCGCTACGTCATAAACGCGGGCGGTGAGAATTTTTTTCAGATAATCGGCAGGCTTGAGTGTTTTGATCGTCATCGCAGAATCCACATGGCTCAATTGAGGGCAGCTCCTTCGATGGCACCAACAAAGTACCACCGAGCTGGGCAGCGACCCCGATTTAGTGCAATGATATACGCCCACGTCAGGTGACAATCGTCTCACACAGGAAACGAAAGGCAAACGCATGGAATGCACCGTCAGTTGGACCGGCGCTTTGGGCACGCGCTCGGGAATGGGTTTTGTCGCTGAAACCGGCTCCGGCCACACGCTCACGATGGACGGCGCGCCCGACGCAGCGCAAAGCGCAAAAGGCGGCCTCAACCTGGCGCCGCGACCGCTGGAACTGCTGCTGGCGGGCGCTGGCGGCTGCACCGCCTACGACGTGGTGCTGATCTTGCAGCGCGGCCACCAGGATGTGCGCGGCTGCAGCGTCAAACTCAGCGCCGAGCGCGCCGACACCGACCCCAAGGTTTTCACGCAGATCAACTTGCACTTTGTCGTCAGCGGCAAGGGCCTGACAGCGGCGGCTGTCGAGCGCGCCATCAAACTCAGTCACGACAAATATTGCTCGGCCAGCGTCATGCTGGGAAAAACCGCCGAAATCACGACCAGCTTTGAGGTATTGGAAATTTGATGTAAATTCGCGCCATGGCAACGATTACTTTTGATTCACTCAAACTCTCTGATCGGCTTAAATCAGCCGGATTCAGCCACGAGCAGGCTGAGACCGTGGTGCGCGTCATTGCAGAGGCGCAAGATGACTTGGTGACAAAGAAAGACCTTGACATTGCCTTGTCACCGCTCAGGTCTGATCTGCTGGTTCTTAAGTGGGCTGTTGGCCTCAACACCGCACTTTGTCTGTTGATTTTAGGCAAGCTCTTTAATCATTAA
>JAVHQY010000081.1:0-36576 GCA_036171375.1 Rhodoferax sp.
CCTGGGGCAGCCGCAGCCTGGTCGATGCCAGCGCCACGCGGCAAGCCTACATCGCCGCCCTGCAAGCCGCCGATGCCCGCAACTATGCGCCCTTGCTTGCCTTTGCCCGAAGCTGATCCCGTGACCGACCATCGATTTGATAGTGCGTTGGTAGGTAAAACTTCGCACGGGATGGACAACAACCCGCAGCGTTACCCAATGGTTCAATTAGAATGTTTTGAAGGCGTCAAGAATACGGCACCAATATTCAAAATATTGTCCGTTGGACGCGCCTCGCGCGACCGTGCGCAACGACAGACAACCAAGCAAATTCCAATTACGGCATCAGCGCCCGGTTGGCGGCGGCGATGGCTTGCACGTCGGCCTCGCCCACCAGCGCCAACAGCCTGATTTTTGAAATCAGATAGACGTAGCGGGCCTGCGCCAGGTCGCGCTGCACCAGCGCTCGTTGCTGTTCGGCGTTGAGAATGTCGAGCACGGTACGGCTGCCAGCCTGAAATGATTTGCGGCTTGACAGCACCAATTGTTCGGCCGAGCGCAGCGCCTGCTCCAGCGCTTTGATGCTGGCAATGTTTTCGGTCACGCCACGGTATTCCTTGTGAACGCGCAAGCCCAAGTCGCGCCGCGCCGCCTCCAGCGCCTGCTCGGCGCGGTCACGCGTGGCCAGCGCCTGGCGCACCGACGAATCGACGTAGCCACCGGCAAACAGCGGAATGTTGAGTTGCAAGCCGAGGGCAGCGTTCTGGTAGCGCGAATTGACGTTGGTGACGTTTTCGCTGGCGCTGCGCGACCACTGGGCGATCGCATCAAGTGTCGGATGATGGCCTGAACTGGCTTTGTCTATTTCTTGCCGCGCCGCCTCCAACTGGGCTTTAAGCGATTGCAACTGCGGATTGTTGGCTTCCGCTTTTTCAATCCAGCTCTCCCGGGCCAGCGGTGCGGGTGGGAGCAATTCAAGCTTGGCAACGTCGAGCCTTGGCAACTGGCCGACCGGCTGATTGACCAGCACTTCCAACTGGTGCGCGGTGTACTCCATGTTCTGCCGCGCCTGGATTTCCTGCGCGCTGTTCATGTCGAGCTTGGCCTGCGCTTCGTCGATGTCGGTGCGAATGCCGGAGCCAGCCGCAAACATTTTGCGCGCCGCTTCCAGTTGCGCGCTGTAAGTGGAACGCTGCGCCAGCACCAGGTCGAGTTGCTCGCGCGTCAGCATGGCTTCAAAATAGGCGCTGCTGACCCGCACCGCCAGGTTTTGCTCCTCTTGCGTCAATGTGGCATCCGAGTCGGCCACCTGGGCTTGGGCCTGCCGGTACTGGGCACTCAGGTAGCTGCGAAACAGTGGCTGACGCACGGTCAACGTCTGGTTGCGGCTGGCATAGTTGCTGTCAGTGGTTGACTCTTTCCCCAGAAAGTCTGGTGCCGTGCTGGCCAAGCGATTTTTGTTGCGGCTGGCGCTGAGCGCGACGTTGGGCAACAACTGCGAGCGCGCCTGCGGCAAGCGCTCGCGGCCCGCCAGGGCCGCTGCGCGCGCTGCCAAAATGGTGGCATCTTGTTGCTGCGCCGCCTCAAAGGCCTGCAACAAATCCATCGCCGCTACCATCCCTGAAAACGACAGCAGCAACCCGGCCAGAAGCAACAGTTTTTGGTGATGTTTCATGGCCTCACTCCTCTTTCATCGACGCTGCCATGCGCTTGGTCATTGGGCTGAGCAAATAGGTCAGCACCGAGCGCTCACCGGTGAGAAAGACAACTTCCACCGGCATGCCCGGTTGCAGGCGGCGTTGGCCCAGTTTTTTGTAGCCCTCGGGCGTGACGCTGACGCGCGCCAGGTAGTAGGGGATGCCATTTTGCGGGTCAGCCAGAAAGTCCGCCGACACCGAAACCACTTTGCCGTCGATCACCAACTGGGGTGAGTGGGCGAAAGACGAAAAGCGAACATCGACCGGCAGGTCTTTGTGCACCCGGTCAATCAGGTGCGGTGGCACTCGCGCTTCAATCAGCAACACCTGATCTTCCGGCACAATGTCCATCAGCTTTTGTCCCTGGCCCACGACCCCACCCACGCTTTGAAACGCCAGACTGACAACTTGTCCGGCGGCCGGGGCTTTGATTTCGACGCGGTTCAAGTCGTCTCGGGTGGCCATGAATTTTTCTGCATCACCCGGTACTTCCCGCCCGACATCGGCTAACTGCGACTCAACCTCCTTGCGGTATTCCTGTTCACGCAAAATACTGCGCTGACGCAGTTCGGCAATCGCACGTTGGGCGCGAATCAGGTTGCCCTGCAACTCGGCAATACCCGAGCTGACTTCAGCGGTCATGCGTTCAAGCTCGAGTTGGCGATTGCGCGGTGCGTAGCCTTCAGCCACCAGCGAGCGTGTGTGGCCGAGTTCCTCGTTGAGCAACGCCTGCTGATTCTTGCGATTGACCAGCATCCCCTCATAAGCCTGAATCAGTCCGCGTTGGCCTTCAATGCTTTCCCTACTCGATTGCAGATCGGCTTGCAGGGCAGCCCGGCGCGACGTGAACAGTTGCTCCTGGGTGCGGATCACCTCACGGATTTGCGCGTCCTGCGCGGCTTGCAACACATCCGGGTGGAAAACGACTTTGCTCAGGCCACGCTGCTCGGCCAGCAAGCGTCCTTCCATGGCGCGCAGACCCAGATAACGCTGTCGCGCGGCTTCAAAATTGGAGCGTGCCACGGCCGGGTCCAGCCGGATCAAGACCTGTCCTTCCTTGACCAGCTCGCCTTCCTTAACCAGCACTTCCTTGACGATGCCGCCGGTCGGGTGCTGCACGGCTTTGCGCTTGGTGTCGAGGCTGACCATGCCCTGCGCTGGCACGCCTTCGTCCAGCGGCGCCAACGCGGCCCACGCCAGCAGGCCGCCGATTCCCAGCAACAGGGCCCACAAGCCGATGCGCGCCGCGCGACCGGTGTGCGTGGAAAATTCCTGCACGCCAGAAGCCGAGCTGTTGTCGGTGTTGTCAGCGTTGGCGGCTGGCTGAAGGAGCAGTTTTTTCAGAGGATTCGATGTAGGCATGACAGACTCGACAATCAAAGTAAAAGTGTGAAGTTAGGCGGGTTGCGCGCCAGCCGCTGGCAAGGCACCGGGTTTGACCGGCGCTGGCTGTTGGGCTTGCAGCGCGGCGATGACCGCATCGCGCGGGCCCGACATCGCGACTTGCCCGTCGCGCAAAATCAGAATGCGGTCAGCCACCTGGATGGCACCAGGTCGGTGGGTAATCAGAAACACGGTTTTGCCCGCCGCCTTGAGTTGCCGGATGGTTCCCAGCAGCGCCGCTTCACCGGCATCGTCCAGATTGGCGTTGGGCTCGTCGAGCACGATCAGTTTTGGATCGCCGTAAATTGAGCGCGCCAGCCCGATGCGTTGGCGCTGGCCACCCGAGAGCAAATTGCCCGCCTCGCCGATGGGCGTGTCGTAGCCCTTCGGAAACCGCAGAATCATTTCGTGCAAACCGGCGCTCTGCGCGGCGACAATCACCTGCTCCGGATCGACGTTGCCAAAACGGGCGATGTTTTCGGCGATGGTGCCTTCAAACAATTCGACATCCTGCGGCAGATAACCCATGTAGGGGCCGAGTTCGATCCGGTTCCAGCCGTCCAGGGGAAGACCGTCTATCATCACGCTGCCGCTGACTTCGGGCCAGATACCCATCAACACCCGCGCCAGCGTTGATTTGCCCGACCCTGACGGGCCCAGCACAGCGGTGACGGTGCCGGCTGGCACGCTCAGATTGATGTTCTTCAGGATCGGCTCGGCGCGACCGGCAGCGCTAGCAAAAACCGCCTCCAGCGTCACTTGACCGAGCGGTGCCACGCGTTTGAGTGCCGGATCGCGCGCCGGGTAATCGCGCAGCATTTGCTCCAGCCGGCCAAAGGCGTAGCGCATGCCGATGAACTGGCGCCAACTGCCCACCAGCATATCGATCGGTGCCAGCGCGCGCGTCATCAGCACGCTGGCGGCAATCATGCCACCGGTGGTGAGCTGGCCGTTGATGCACAGCAGCGCGCCAGTCCCCAAGGCCAGCGATTGCTGGCTGTAGCGGATGAATTTGCTCCAGGCGGTAATGCGGTGCGTCAAATGCTGGGCGACAGCACCTTTGGCGAGCTGCAGCTTGTGGCGCAGCTCCCAGCGCGATTGCAGATTGTTGACCATGCCCATCGATTCCAGCACTTCGGCGTTGCGCAGTTTGCCCTGCAAAAACAAGTTGGCATCCGATGCCGCTTTCACCGCCTCCTCCGATGGGGCCAGCGTGTGGCGATGACCGAACCACGCCAGCGCCGCCTGGATCAGGGCAAAAACAATGCTGAGCACGCCCAGCCAAGGATGCAGGAAGAACATCACGGCGATATAAATGGGTGTCCAGGGTGCGTCAAAAAAAGCAAAAATCCCGTTGCCCGTAAGGAATTGGCGTATCTGGAGCAGATCGCTGAAGGCCTTGGACGGACTGCTGCTGCCGGCGTTCAAATGGGATTCAAAGCTGGCGTTGAAAACCTGCGTGCTGAGCTGCTCATCCAGCCGCACACCGGCGCTGACCAGCAGGCGCGAGCGCATGCGCTCGGAAAACGCCATGATGGTAAATAGCAGCAGCGTGAGCGCCGACATGGCGATCAGCGTCAAATCACTTTGACTGCTCAAAACGCGGTCATAGACTTGCAGCATGTAGAGCGTGGGCGTGAGCATGAGCACATTGGCAATCATGCTGAAAGCCCCAACAATCAAGAACTCACGGCGGAAACCCCACAGGGTCGCGGTGAGCTGGCTGCGCTGGAAAAATCCGTTTGTTTTCATAGTGTTTATCCGTCAATCAGGCGGCGACAGCCGTCTGGCGTGCCTTGGCGGCCGCTTCATTCAAGGCCTTGAGCACGTCGTCGCGCGGACCAAACATTTGCGTCTGACCGTCCCGCAGCAGCAGCATCTTGTCGGCCACGCCGAGCACGCTGGTGCGGTGCGTCATCACGACAAAGGTAGTGCCACGCGCGGCGTAACTGGAGATGGCCGCAGTCAGGGCGGCATCGCCTTGCTCGTCCAGGCTGGAATTGGGTTCATCGAGCACGACCAGCGCGGGCTGAGCGTACAGCGCGCGCGCCAGTGCCACGCGTTGGCGCTGCCCACCCGAGAGCATGGTGCCCTCACGCCCGACCGGGCTGTCGTAACCCTGCGGCAGTGCCAGGATGAACTCATGCAGACCCACGGCGCGGGCAGCGGCTTGCACTTTGGTCATATCCACTTCACCAAAGCGTGCAATATTTTCGGCCACCGAGCCGTCGAACAGCTCTACCCCCTGCGGCAGATAGCCGACATGCGGACCAAGTTCGGTTTTGTTCCAGCTATAGACATCGGCACCGTCGAGCCGCACTTTGCCGTTGGCCGCTGGCCACAGGCCCACCAGCAAACGCGCCAGCGTGGTCTTTCCGCTGGCCGACGGACCGACCACCGCCAGTACCTCGCCCGGCTGCAGTGCAAAGTTGATTCCGCGCAGAATGGGGACCTGACTGCCAGGGGGGCAGGCGACCAGATTTTCCACTTGCAGTTTGCCTTGCGGCGCAGGCAGTTTCATGGCCGCCGGCCGTTGCGGCACGTTGATCAGCAACAGCTCCAACCGACTGTAAGCGTCTCGCACATTGACCACGGCCTGCCACTGGGCGGTCACCTGAATCAGCGGTGCCAGCACGCGCCCACCCAGAATCGAGCCCACGATCATGGCCGACGCACCGCCGCTGAGTTCGTTGTGCAGCAGCAGCCAGGCACCCAATCCCAACAAACCGGAACTGACCGTGTTTTGCAGGAATTTGGAAACCGCCTGGTAAAAACCGGCCTGGTCCGAGGCCCTCGCCTGCAACTGAAGAAATTCTCTCTGCTTGCCAATCCAGCGTCGGTGGATGTCACGCAACATGCCCATTGATTCAATCACCTGTGCATTGCGCAAAGTGCCATCTGCATATTGCTGCGCCGCAAAAGCGCTGCGGTTGGCGGCCAGCAACGGCGGCTGCGTGCTGCGCTCGTTGAGCAGGCCAACAAAGGTCTGCATGATGGCCGCTACCACAGCCGCCCACCCCATACCCGGCGCGATACCAAAAATCAGCAGCAAAAACAGCAGCGCCACCGGCGCTTCCATGGCAGCGAGCAACACCGGGGCATGGATAAAATCACGCACCACACGCAAATCGTTCATCGGCTGGATGTTGCCGCCTGGCAGGCGCTTGAGATTGGCCTCAAAAATGGCGGTAAAAACGCGGCCATGCAGGCGGGCATCGAACGCCAGCGCGGTCTCGTGCAGAACTTCAGCGCGCACCCACTCCAGCACTTCCATCAGCACATAAGCGGCCAGCACCAGCAGCGTCAGCATCGCCAGCGTGCTAAAGCTGCGGCTGTTGACCACGCGGTCATACACTTCGAGCATGTAGAGCGTCGGTGCCAACACCAGCAGGCTGGCGACGACGCTGTAGGCAGCGGCTTTCTTGAACTGTGGCCGCAACTCGGCCAGTGCCAGTGCCAGCTCAGACGGGGGTTTTTTCAGACTCATTGGGTTTCCTCGACCAATACATATTCAGGAACTTCTGCGCCAGCATCGGGGGCCGGTTCCGCCCCGGCTGACTCAGTGATTTCAGTAAACAGGAACGACAATTCAAAGCCGGTACGGCCGCGGCGCAAAACAATTTCGCCGAGTTTTTTTTCATGAAAACTGGCTTCATCCTCGGGCTTGAGCGCCAGTGCAAAGTGCATCCGACCGTCCAGTGTGTACATCGAGAGTTGACCATTTTTCACGCTCAACGTATGGCGATCAAAATAAACCGGGCAGTCGTCGGCAAAGCGCAGCAGTGGCAACGGCTTGCTGCCCAATTTGACCAGGCTGAACGGACTTTGCGGGTTCTGGAACACCAGGCGGCAAGTGCGTGACACCGAATAAATGGCGTTGCAGACCATTTGCGAACCGAGTTCGGGAAAGTTCTGGCGCAACTTGTGGTAAGTGAGATGATGCAGTGCCACCCGGTTCCAGACGCGGGTTTGCTGCACCACCGGCGCGATCGCATTGCAAACGCGCGCAAACGCCGCTTGCAAGCTTTGCAGGCGCTCCAGTTGCTCCTGGTTCGTGTTCAGCGGGACGTTCAGCAAAAAGTTCATATAGGAAATTCTATCACACTCATATATGAACTTTTCTGGTACCGCTGATCAACGCCGCCGGTGGCCAGCACACTGGACTTCGCCACTACGCTACACTTCGGCCCCTCACAGCCTCTGGACAGATACCATGAACCGCTGCTTTTTCACGCTCACCGAGCGACTGTTGCCACGAGCCCTGGTTGCCGCCCTGCTGGCATCAACGCTGAACTCGATTCCTGCCCTGGCGCAATCCGTGTCGCGGCAGTTTCCGGCCCAATCCCAACGCGCCCAGATGCAGGTGCTGGTGCCGCCCAACATCGTGCTTGACGACAAGCCTGAGCGGTTGGCACCCGGGGCCCGCATCCTGGGGCCCAACAATTTGCTGCAACTGTCGGCATCGCTGGTCGGACAGTCGCTGCCGGTGAACTACCTGCGTGAGCACGGCGGCCTGATCAGCCGCGTCTGGATTCTGAGCCCGCAGGAAGCCAGCCAGAGTGCCTCCGCCGCCGCGCCCCGCACCAACATTATTTTCGAATCGACTGCCAGCCAGGTCAAACCCGACGATGGCCAGACACCGTTCAAGCAGTTGCCCAAATACCCGCTGCGCTGAAGCCAAACCCATGCCCAAAAAAGTCTTTATCAAAACCTTCGGCTGCCAGATGAACGAGTACGACTCGGGCAAGATGCTCGATCTGTTGCATGCGGCGCAGGGCTACGAGCGCACCGACGACGTGGAACAAGCCGACCTGATCCTGTTCAACACCTGCTCGGTACGCGAAAAAGCGCAGGAAAAGGTTTTCTCTGACCTGGGCCGCGTCAAGCACTTGAAGCAGCGCGGCGCTTTGATCGCCGTCGGCGGCTGCGTGGCAAGCCAGGAAGGTGAAGCCATCATCGAGCGCGCGCCCTATGTGGACGTGGTTTTCGGTCCGCAAACCTTGCACCGTTTGCCGCAAATGCTGCGTGACTGCGCGCGGCAAAACCTGAGCCAGGTGGATGTGAGCTTTCCCGAGATTGAGAAATTCGATCATTTGCCGCCAGCGCGGGTGCAGGGTGCCACCGCGTTCGTCAGCATCATGGAGGGTTGCTCAAAGTATTGCAGCTACTGCGTGGTGCCCTATACGCGCGGCGAAGAGGTGTCGCGGCCGCTGGAAGATGTGTTGCGCGAGGTGGCGGCATTGGCCAAACAAGGCATCAAGGAAGTCACGCTGCTGGGGCAAAACGTCAACGCTTATCGCGCCCGCCCCAACCCGGGCAGCACTGCGTCAGCGCAGCGTGGCGACTTTGCCAGCTTGCTGGAAAACGTGGCCGACACCGATGGCATCGAGCGCATCCGTTTTGTCACCAGCCACCCCAGCGAATTCACGCCGCGCCTGATCGCAGCCTACGCAAAAATCCCGAAACTGGTCAGTCACTTGCATCTGCCGGTGCAGCATGGCTCGGACCGCATTCTGATGGCCATGAAACGGAGCTACACCGCACTGGAATACAAATCACTGGTGCGCAAATTGCGCGCCATCCGGCCTGACATGGCGCTGAGCAGCGACTTTATCGTTGGCTTCCCAGGTGAAACCGATGCCGATTTTGACCAATTGCTCGGGCTCATCGACGAGGTCGGATTTGACAACTCGTTCAGCTTCATTTTCAGCCCGCGCCCCGGCACACCGGCGGCCAATCTGGCCGACGACACAGCGCCGCAGATCAAACTGGCGCGCCTGCAAAAACTGCAAAGCGTCCTCAACGACAGCATGATGCGCATCAGCCAAAGTCGTTTGGGAACGGTGCAGCGCATCCTGGTCGAAGGCCCCTCCCGGCGCGATGCGCTGGAGCTGATGGGACGCACCGAGTGCAACCGGGTCGTCAACTTTGTCGGTCAGCCCGAACTGATCGGGCGCATGGCCAACGTCAAAATCACCGAGACGCGCACTTTCACCCTGCGCGGTGAGTTGATCGGCAGCTAAAGCCGGGGCGATGAACCGGGGTTCTCGGCTGGTCGCGTGGGCGCACCCGGTAGCCAGGCCAGCGCTGAGCTGGTCAGGCCGTACATGGCGGCAAATTCATCAACACTCTTGCCGCTGTCGCAAAAAGCGCGCCGCAGCGCTTCTTGCCGGGCCAGTTGGTCAGCGTGCTCGCTCAACGCCTCTTCCAGCACCGCGTCGACAGTCGCATCCTTGCCCTGCACCCGCAACAGATAGTCCTGCCGTGACAGACCCGAAGCCAGAAACGCCGCCAGCAGTTGCTGGCGCAAGCGCGGTCGCAAGTCTTTTTTGCTGTGCAATTGCCGGCGGCGAAACAGTTCGCACAAAGCAAAATAAACGTGTTCCGGTGCCACCGCTTCGACTGCCTTGCCGTCGAGGTCGTGGCGCTGATTGCCAGCGGCAACGCTTTGCAAATAGCGGCTTGAGCGCGTGTGCACGGCCAACGCCGCTTTCAGCGCCTGACGTTCGAACTGCTGTGGGTGACGCGCCAGCAGCTCCTGAAATGTGCCCAGTTTCAGCGGCAAAAAGTGCGCACCAAACAAATGCGGATAAAGCTCGAACAGCTTTTCCAGCACCGGTGCCACCGCCTCAAAGCGGCTGCCCTTGGCTGCCGTCTGGTCGCTCTGGGCAGGCAGCGCAGCCGCAGCATTGATCTCGTTTGCAAGGTCGGTCATGGGGTCTCATCAAGTCAGGTCAGGGGGGCGATTATGGGCCATGGCCTGGCCCATGCGAATGGTGCAGCCCGGCTGCCAGTCCGGATTGAAACGCAAGCCGTCGTTGGCCAGCAGCAGCAGCACCGTCGAGCCGAGTAAAAAGCGCCCCATCTCCTGGCCTTGTTGCAAATGAATTTGCTGCGCGCGGTAGTCCCAGTGCTTGACGGCGGCGGGGTGAGTGGCATTGACGATGCCGTGCCATACCGTGGCGATGCTGCCAACGATGGTGGCACCGACCAGCACCATCACAAAGTCGCCCTGCGCCGACGCAAAAAAACACACCAGGCGTTCGTTGCGGGCAAACAGACCCGGCACTGCGCTGACGCTGGCCGGGTTGACTGAAAACAGCTCGCCCGGCACATAGCTCATGGCCATCAAACGCCCGGCACAGGGCATGTGGATGCGGTGGTAATCACTGGGACTCAGATACAGGGTGGCAAAACAGCCGTGCGCAAAAACATCCATTGGTTCAGGCGTGCCGCCCAGCAACGCAGCCAGGTTGTAGTGGTGGCCTTTGGCCTGAAAGATTCGCCCTTGCTCGATGCGCCCGAACTGACTGACGCGGCCATCGACTGGGCAGATCAGGTCAGACTGCGCCAGCGGCCTGGCACCGTCGCGCAAAGCGCGGGTAAAAAAATCGTTGAAGCTGCGATAGCTGCCGGGGTCGCCATTGGCGGCCTCGGTCATGTTGACCTGGTAGCGCTTGATGAACCAGCGAATCAGGGCCTGGCTCCAAACGCCATTGGGTGCGGCCGCCAGTCGCCCAGCCAGCGCCGTCAGGGCTTTTTTGGGCAACAGTGTTTGCCCCAGCAGGGTGAGGGGATGCGGCATGGTGCGGCGGCGCAGCCTCGCTCTAGCCCAGCTGGTGCCGTGCCGGGGCAATGAAATGACCCGATTTGCCACCGCGCTTTTCCAGCAGATGTACCTCGGTGATCACCATGCCGCGATCAACCGCCTTGCACATGTCGTAAATGGTGAGCAGCGCGACCTGCACCGCCACCAGCGCTTCCATTTCGACCCCGGTGGCACCCAGGGTTTCAACGCTGGCGCGGCAAGCAACGCTGGCCGCGTTGGCGGCCGAAGCGGGCCGGGTTTCAAACTCCAGCGCCACCCGGGTCAATGCCAGCGAATGACACAGCGGGATGAGATCGCTGGTTTTCTTGGCTGCCATGATGCCAGCCACACGCGCGATGCCCAGCACATCACCTTTTTTGGCGCTGCCCGCTTCAATGATCGCCAGCGTTGCGGCAAGCATCTCAATGCGGCCGCTCGCCAGCGCGATGCGGTGCGTGGCAGCTTTGCCGCCAACATCGACCATGTGCGCCTGGCCCTGGGAATCAAAATGGGTAAGGGAGTTCATTGCTACATTGAAACAAAATTTATGGCCGCCCCAATCGACAAGGCGTGTTTAGCTGGCATCATACGAGCATGATTGCCTTTTGCCACTGTAACGGGCGCTGGCGGCGTGCTTTTTTGCTCGCGTTCACGCTGACGCTGGCCGGGCCCATCGAGCCCGCCCTCAGTGCCGCTTCGCAGATGCCCACGCTGGGCGATGGCAGCAGCTTGAGTGCGGCGGCCGAGCGCCGCCTGGGCGATAGCATCGCGCGCGAAATTTATCGCGACCCTGATTACATCGACGACCCGGTGCTGCTGGCTTATGTGCAGGACATCTGGCAGCGGCTGCTGGCAGCGGCGCGCTTGCGCGGTGACCTCGACGAGGAGCTGGTGCAACGCTTTGCCTGGCAAATCCTGCTGCTGCGCGCGTCCAGCGTCAACGCCTTCGCCCTACCCGGCGGCTATATGGGTGTGCACCTGGGATTGCTGGCGGTGGTGAGCAACCGCGACGAATTGTCCTCGGTGCTGGCGCACGAACTTAGCCACATCACGCAGCGCCATATTTCACGCATGCTTGCCAAGCAGGCGCAGCAAGCACCGTGGCTGCTGGGGGCCATGATTCTTGGCGTGCTGGCGGCCGGAAAAAATGCTGACGCGGGCAACGCCTTGATCGTTGGCGGCCAGGCCGTTGCAGCACAGACCCAGCTCAATTTTTCGCGCGACATGGAGCGCGAGGCCGACCGGGTCGGGTTTGGCATCATGAACGAAGCGCATTTTGCCGGGCAAGGCTTTGTCACCATGTTTGACAAGTTGCAGCAAGCCTCGCGCCTGAATGACAACGGTGCCTACCCCTACCTGCGCAGCCACCCGCTCACCACTGAGCGCATCGCCGACATGCAAGCACGCGTGGGCGTGCTGACGGCAACCACGCCAGCGGCAGCGCTGAGCCTGGAGCAAGCCATGATGGCAGCGCGGGCGCGCTTTCTGGATCGCTCCGGCGCAGATGCCTTGAACAGCTTGCTGCAAGAGGCCAACCGGACCGATCTGGCCACGCTGGCGCTGCCACGTCAGGCCGGCGCCCTCTATGGCGCGACACTGGCGGCCAGCCAGTCACGCAATTTTGCCCTGGCGCAGCGCTACCTGGAGCAACTGCGCGCATTGCTGCCGAGCGACTTGGCGGCAACCAATTGGGTGCGCTTGCTGGCAGCAGAACTGGCGCTGGCGGCGGGCGATCACGCCCGCGCCGCGGCAGAGTTGGGGCAAGACACCAGCGCTGGCACCGACCGCAAAAGTGGCGTTTTACGACCGCAATTGTTGCTGCGCGCGCAAATCGCTTTGCAACCCGAATCTGGCCAATCGGTGCCGACCGCCACCGCGCTAAGCGATGCGGCACAAGCGTTGCAGAGCTGGCTGCTGGCACACGGCAGCGATGCCCAGGCCTGGCAACTGCTGGCGAGCATTGAATGGGCGCAGGGACAAAACCTGCGCGCTATCCGCTCGGAAGCCGAGGCGCAGGTGGCGCGGCTGGACTACGCCGCCGCGCTGGATCGTTTCAAGGCCGCCCAGGACCTGGCGCGCCAGCGCAGCGGCAACACGACCGATGCCGCCGCCGACCACATCGAAGCGTCGATCATCGACGTGCGCCAACGCCAACTGCGTGCGCTACTCAAGGAACAAGCGCTCGAGCGCTGAATCAATCACCCAGCCAGCGCGGCTACAATCGCGCCCGCTGGACGGTGAAGACTGTCCGGTAAACGCTAGGGGTGCTGATCGTTGCAAAACTGTTGGCTGAGATAACACCCTGGAACTTGATCAAGATAATACTTGCGCAGGGAAGCGTTGCGGTATCGAGCCCGGTGACGCACCAGGCGCTTTGCGCACACCCCCTGCCGTCGATAAAGGAACATTCGATGGCATCCCGTCTCAAACTCAAACCGGCTGTGGTGGCGCTTGCTGCTGCCGCCACGGTTTCATCCTGGGCACAAAACGTGCCGGCAACACTGGCTCCGATGACCATCACCGGCAAGGCCGAGCCGGTGCTTGACGTTGACAGAGCCCAGGTCAGCGGCTTTGGCACAACGCTGGCCAAAACACCGCAGAGTGTCACCGTACTGAGTGCCGATCTGATCACGCTGAGCGCGGCGCAGTCGCTCTCAGACCTGCTGCGGCTGGACGCGTCGCTGAACGACAACTACAACACCACCGGCTACATCGAAAGCCTATCGGTGCGCGGTTTTGTGCTCGATCAAGGCAACAATTTCAGCCGCAACGGGCTGGCCACTTCCAACTACGTGCCGCTGGCGCTGGAGAGCCTGGAGCGGATCGAAGTGCTCAAAGGCGTGGCCGGCTTGCAAGCTGGCGTTTCAGCACCCGGCGGGCTGGTCAATTACGTCTCCAAAGTGCCGCTGAAACAGGCGTTCACCAGTGTCACGATCGGTGCCGACGGCCAGGGCGGCAGCAAAGCACATCTCGACAGCAACACCACACTGGGCGGCATCGGCGTGCGCCTGAACCTGGTCGATGAGCAGTTGCATCCCCAGTTTGAACAGGCCAATGGTTCGCGCCAACTGCTGAGCCTGGCACTGGCCAAAGCGCTCAGTGCCGACACTTCGTTCTCAGCCAATCTGCAAGCGCAGCGCAAAAGCCAACCGTCGGTGCCGGGGCTGGGCCTGCTCGATGCCAACGGCGATGGCATCGGCGACACCCTGCCAGCCGTCAGCAGCGGGCGCTTGAACCTGAATAACCAAAGCTGGTCGTTGCCGTTTCAGGTCGCTTCCAGCAGCGCCCAGGTGGCGCTGAACCAGCGCCTCAACACCGATTGGAGCGCACGCTTGTCGGCGGGCACGCAAAGCAGCCGCATCAACGACCGCATCGCTTTTCCCGACGGCTGCTCCAGCGCGGCCAACTACGTCTATCCGGGTCTGTGCGGCAACGGCGACGTGGACATCTACGACTACCGCAGCGAAGGCGAGCGCCGCGGCATTTCGAGCTGGGACGCTCAGCTGAATGGAAAGTTCACGCTGTTGGCCCGCCCGCAAACACTGCGCCTGGGTTTGAGCGGACGCAGCGCATTCGCCGATCTGCCCGCCATGCAGGCCTACAACTGGGTTGGCATCAGCAACATTTTTGCGCCGCTGCCAGTTCCCGCCGACCCCACTCTGACTTACCTCAACAGCAACAGCCGTGAGCATGCGCTCGATGCCTACACCAGCTTGCGCTCGCAATGGAGCGAGAGCCTACAGACTTTCATCGGCACGCGCACCTCGCGCCTGAACCGCAGCAGCGAGCGCAGCGACGGCTCACAAGCCGTCTCATTCGAACAAACAGTCTCCACCCCGTGGGCCGGTGTGACCTGGTCAGCCAACACCAGCACGCTGTTGTACGCCTCCTGGGGCCAGGGTGTCGAACTTGAGGTGGTGCCCAACCGGCCACTGGACTATGCCAATTACGGGCAAATTCTGCCGGCACTCAAAAGCAAGCAGACCGAGCTCGGCTTGAAGTGGCAAGCCGACGCGCGCTTGTTGTTCACTGCAGCGGTGTTCAACATCGACAAACCCTACACCGATGATGTGGCGGGTTCCGGCGCTTTGCCTGATCGTCTGGCGGGTGCCAAAGCAGCACGCCACCGAGGGATCGAGCTCGCCGCCAGTGGCCGTGTCGATGAGGCGCTCTCGCTGCAAGCCAGCCTGATGGCGCTGGATGCCAAGTACACCCAGGCCAGCGATAGCAGCCTGATCGGGCAGCACGTCACCAATATTCCCCGCCTCAAGGGCTCGGTGTTTGCGAACTACAAAGTGGCCGCGCTGCCGGGCCTGAGCCTGAACGCATTGGCCAGCTTTGAAGGCAGCAAAACAGTCAACGCCGATGGCAGTGTGGCGCTGCCTTCGTCCTGGCAACTTGATGGCGGTGTGAGCTATCAACAGCGCAGTGCCAACAAAACCACCACTTGGCGCTTCAACGTCGAAAACCTCACCGACCGACGCTACTGGCGTGAAGCCCCTGGCACCGATTGGGGCGGCGTTTATCTGTTTGCCGCCACACCACGCACGGTGCGCCTGAGCGTGACTTTCGATTTCCAGTGAGCACGACAGTCCGCCATGTTGCAAACCGCTTTCACGCTGCTGGGCGCGCCCGTCACTTGGCTTGAATTGGTGGCCTTTGTGCTGGCACTGGCCAACATCGCCTGCAACGTGTTCGAAATCCATTGGGGCTGGCCGTTGAGCATTGTCGCCAGCGCACTCTACGCCTGGCTGTTTGAGGCCAGCAACCTCTACGGCGAAGCCGCTGTCAACGTTTTTTTTGCCGTCGTCTCGGTGTGGGGCTGGTGGCAATGGCTGCATGGGCACCGCGCCGACTCTGACGCGCCGTTGCGCATCGAGCGCCTGAGCCGCCGCGGCTGGCTGTGGACCGGCATCGGCTACGCCACGGCCTGGCTGGGCGGCAGTTTGTTGTTGCGCTGGGTGACCGATTCGACGGTACCCTGGGCCGATGGCTTCGTCACTGCCGGCTCCATCGTCGGCACTCTATTGCTGGCGCGCAAGTACCTCGAGAACTGGCTACTGTGGCTGCTCGTCAACGCCGCCAGCGTGGCCTTGTTTGCCTACAAGGGTTTACAGCTGACAACGTTGCTGTACGTCATCTTCTTCGTGCTGGCCATTGTCGGCTGGCTTGGTTGGCAACGCAGACTGCTGCCGCCTTCCCCGGCCAAGGCGGACGCGTGAAGCCGCAACTGATTTGCATCCTGGGTGCCGAATGCACCGGCAAAACGACGCTGGCGCGCGCCCTGGCGTGGCACTTCCACTGCCCCTGGGTGCCGGAATATTTGCGCGTTTTCTGCGACCTGAACCAGCGCACACCGACGCAGGCCGAGCAGCGCACCATTCTTGAAAATCAGCACCAGTCCGAGCTGACGGCGCAGGCGCGTGCACTACGACAGGCAACAGCGTTTGTTTTTTGCGATACCGCACCGCTGTTGTCTGCCATTTACAGCGACTTTATTTTTTCTGATCGTTCGCTCTACCAGCGCGCGCGCAGCCTGCATTCCCGCTACGCGCTGACTTTGCTGACGGAAAACGATCTCGAGTGGCAGGCCGATGGCATGCAGCGCGACGGTGCCCATGTGCGCGCCCCAGTGGCGGCGCTGATCCGCCAGGAACTGAGCGCTGTAGGTGCCCCCTGGCACAGCATCACCGGTCACGGCGAGCGCCGCCTGGAAGCAGCGCTGGCGGCCATCGCCACGCTCGCGCCATCGCCCGGCGACCACTGAGCTCAGACTGACATGCCGCCCGAGACCTCGATCACGGTGCCGTTGATGTAGCTGGCTTCGTCGCTGGCCAGGAAGGCATAGACGTTGGCAATTTCTTCCGGCCGACCCAGGCGTTTGAGCGGAACTTTGGCTTCGAGCTCCTGCAACACTTTGGTCGGCATGGCAGCCACCATGGCAGTGCTGATGAAGCCCGGTGCCACGGCGTTGACGCGCACACCCTTGGGGCCCAGCTCGCGACTCCAGGTCTTGGTAAAACCGATCACGCCAAACTTGGCCGCAGCGTAATTGGTCTGGCCAAAATTGCCATACAGGCCGACCACCGAACTGGCGTTCAGGATCACGCCGCTGCCTTGCGCCACCATGCCATCGGCCACCGCCTGCGAACAGTGAAACACGCCACGCAAGTTGATGTCGATAACACGGTCAAATTGCTCCAGCGTCATTTTCTGCAGCCGCGCATCCTGCGTGATGCCAGCGTTGTTGACCAGCACATCGATGCGGCCGAATTGCGCCATCACGCTGGCGACCACTTCATTGATTCTTTCGCGTTTGGTCACGTCCATGACAAAACCGGCAGCGGTCGCGCCCAGCGCACGGCACTGCGCGACTGCCGGCTCAATACCGGCAGCGCTGATGTCGCAAACGACGACGATGGCACCTTCCTGGGCAAACTTGAGCGCTGTGGCCAGGCCGATGCCTTGCGCCGCGCCAGTGATGAGGGAGACCTTGTTGGAGAGACGTTGGGTCATGCTGATTCCGTTTCAGGTTAAATGCGATTTGCCAGAACAGTGGCCATGCCGGTGTAACTGCCCGGTGTCATGGCCAGCAAGCGTTGTTTTTCGGCCTCGGGCAGCGCCAGCTTGGCAATGAAGCCCTGCATCAGGTCGCGCGTCATCGGCGCACCCCGGGTGAACTGTTTGAGCTGTTCGTAGGGTTGCGGCAGACCAAAACGCCGCATCACGGTCTGAATCGGTTCGGCCAGCACTTCCCAGGAGGCATCGAGGTCGGCCGCGATGGCGGCCTCATTGATCTCGAGCTTGTTCAAACCTGTGAGCAGCGATTGATAGGCCAGCACCGCGTGACCAAAAGCGACACCCATGTTGCGCAACACGGTGGAGTCGGACAGGTCACGCTGCCAACGCGAGATCGGCAATTTCTCACTCAGATGCCGCAACAGCGCGTTGGCCAGTCCCAGGTTGCCTTCGGCGTTTTCAAAATCGATCGGGTTGACTTTGTGCGGCATGGTGCTGGAGCCCACTTCGCCAGCACGCAGCCGCTGCTTGAAGTAGCCCAGGCTGACATAGCCCCAGACATCGCGTGACCAGTCAATCAAAATGGTGTTGGTGCGCGCCACTGCATCAAACAACTCGGCCATGTAATCGTGTGGCTCGACCTGGATGCTGTAGGGCTGAAACGCCAACCCCAAGCCCAACGGCTCAGGGTTTTCGACCACGCGACGCGCAAACGCCTCCCAGTCAAATTCTGGCCAGGCCGCCAGATGGGCGTTGTAGTTGCCGACTGCACCATTCATTTTGCCCAGCAGTTTGACGGCCGCAATTTTCTCGCGCGCCGGGCGCAAACGCATCACCACGTTGGCAATTTCCTTGCCGACCGTGGTCGGGCTGGCAGTCTGGCCGTGGGTGCGGCTGAGCATGGGCACAGCGGCAAAACTGCGTGCCATCTCACTGAGTTTGGCAGTGATGGCATCCAGGTGGCCAAGCAACACGGTGTCGCGAGCGGCCTTGATCTGCAAGGCGTGGCTGGTGTTGTTGATGTCTTCGCTGGTGCAGGCAAAGTGCACGAATTCCTGCGCCGCGAGCAACTCGGGTCGGGCCTCAAACTTTGACTTGATCCAGTACTCGACCGCCTTGACATCGTGGTTGGTGGTTTGTTCGATGAGCTTTATGGCCTCGCCATCGGTCTCGGAAAAGTGTTTCACCAGGCCAAGCAAGTAAGTGCGCGCTCCGGGTGACAGCGGCTTGAATTCTTTGAAGCCACAATCGCTCAGCGCAATGAACCAGGCGACCTCAACCTGCACGCGACGCTGCATGTAGCCCAGCTCACTCATCGTTGGGCGGAGTTTGGCCAGCTTGGCGGCGTAGCGACCGTCCAGCGGAGAAAGGGCAGAAATGGGTGAAAAGGACATGGGCAGATTGTAGGATCTACTCAAACCCGGTCGGCCAGAAGGTGGCAATCGATGTATAAAATTGACCAGGTCCAACCATGGGAGACCAGTGTATGAAATTGATCGGCTCGAATTCCAGCCCTTACGTGCGAAAGGTGCGCGTCTTCCTGATCGAGAAAAAACTCGACTATATTTTCATCACTGAAGACGTGTGGGCAGCCCAGACCACCATCACCGAGTCCAACCCACTGGGCAAAGTGCCGTGCCTGATTCTGGAGGGGGGGGAAGCGCTGTTTGATTCCCGGGTAATCGTCGAGTACCTCGATACGCTGTCTCCGGTGGGCAAGCTGATTCCTCCGGTGGGGCGGGAACGGGCCGAGGTCAAGACCTGGGAGACACTGGCCGACGGCATACTCGACGCTGCCATTCTGGCGCGACTGGAGGCCACCTGGCCCGGACGCAGCCAGGAGCAACGCTCGCCGGCCTGGATTGAACGCCAACTGGGCAAGGTTCGCGCCGCGCTCCGGGCGATGAGTCTGGGGCTGGGCGACCAAGCTTTTTGTTCCGGCGCACATTTCAGCCTGGCCGATGTCGCGGTGGGTTGCGCGCTGGGCTACCTCGAATTCCGCTTCCCGCAGATCGACTGGCGCAGCGACTACCCCAATTTGGCCAAGCTGTACGACAAACTGATGCAGCGGCCAAGTTTTATCAATACCCAGCCAAGCTGATATTCAAGCCCGCAATCGGGTCAACGCCAGCAGCTTGGGCAGATTGATCTTGACTCGGACGTTACGGTGCGCCACGCTGGCGGTGATGCGAAATTCCAACAGACTGGTGTCGCGCAGGGTAAGTTCACTCATTGGCAGTCCGCTGCGATTGAGGACCACCGCCACGCGCGGCATGGTGGTATTGGCACCACGTTGAATCACCACCGCAACTTCGTTGCTGGCCAGCCGCACAAATGACCCTGGCGAGTAAATGCCAACCGCCTTGATCAGCGCCGTCCCGGCCTCATCAACTTTTCCCTGCTCGTCGTAATAACAGGCCTGCATCGCCACCGCTGGCAGCTCAGGCGCGCGCACGACTCGCGGCGACAGGCGCGCGGCGAACTCGTCGGCACGCTGGATCAGCCGCGCCAGGCGTTGACTGTCAGTGCGCTCGGCCAGCGGACCAGCGGTCTTGACGTGATGCGTGCGCACCGCTTCGAGCCAGGTCGGGTCGCTAACACCCAACCGCTCAAGTTGCTGCGCGGACCGTTTGGCGTGATTGTCGATCTGGCGTCGTTGCTCGGGGCTGGGCCTTTCTTTTTGCTGCGCCAGCCGATCCTGCAATTCGGTCATGCCAAGGTTCATGGTCAACGCCACGCGGCCGAGCGTGCGCTGCAAATCCGCCGGCCACTTCAAGACTTCATGTGCCGCCAGATTGCAGATCACGGCCACCAGCATGGCGTGGGTCGCGCTATAGAGTTTGATCTCGCTGCTGGCAAGGTAGATCAACGCAAACAAAGTGCCGTCGGGGTTACGACGGCAATGGGCACTGAGGTCGGCCTGCAATCTGTCAAGTCCCTGGCCAAAGACAAGGCGATCGGTTTCACGCAGCACGGCACTGGTTCGCAACTGGAATTCGGGCCAGTCTGCTTCGTTATTGAAAGCACGCTCATGTGGCCGCTCCAGGTCAGAAGAAGAAATGCTGGTGTTGGCAATTTGGCCCAGCGGTTGCTCCGTTGTCACCAACTGGTGTAGCTTGCCGAGATAGGCGCGGCGATTGCTGTTGTCCTCGTTCAAATTCATGAACAACTGACCACGCCCGGCCACGATCCGATCCAGTTCATTGCGACTGTTAAGCCACTGCCCCTTCTGCGCCAGCAAGACGCCACCTGCATCGTGCAGGGAAAAAGGCAGCATCTGGCCAATGCGCAGAGAATCGATGTTGACGGGAACCAGTTGCATGGGTTGGAGGAAAAAATGGACTGCTCAATGACCACCAGGCACTGGCAGCTACTGCACTGTGTTGCGCCGGGCAGCGTATGAGTTTAGTGCCATTTGGTAACCTGCTAGCATTAAACAATGAGTCATTCGTCCTCCATTTCTTGCACCGATGCCGACTGGGCGAAGAAAATTTGTCCACTTGAAAACCTGCCGGCGCGTCTGGCCCAGTTGCCGCGGCCGCTGGTGTTTACCAACGGCGTGTTTGACGTGCTGCATCGTGGCCATGTGATTTACCTGGCGCAGGCGCGCGCCCTGGGGGCCAGCTTGCTGGTGGCGCTCAACACCGATGCCTCGGCGCGCCGGCTCGGCAAGGGTGCCGGGCGACCACTCAATAATGAAGCCGACCGGGCGGTGATGCTGGCGGCGCTGGCATCCACCAGCCTGGTGACCTGGTTCGACCAAGACACACCGCTGCGCCTGATCGAATTGGTCAAACCCGAGCTGGTGGTCAAGGGCGGCGACTATGACATGCAGGCGCTGCCCGAAGCGGCGCTGGTCAAATCCTGGGGCGGACGAGCGCTGGCGTTGCCCTTCGTGAGTGGTTACTCGACCACCGCCCTGGTGCAAAAAATTCGCGCCGGAACGACCTGAGCGATGCAGGCGCGCAACTGTGGCGGAAACCTGGTCAAATTGACCACCCTGGCGGCGATCGTTTTGTTGACGCTGCCCTGGCTCAATCCATTTGCGTCCGGCCCAACGCCCGCCGTCATGCCGTGGCTGGTGTCGCTGGCCTGTTTTGCCTGTGCTTTGCCGCTGCTGCGCAACGTGAACCTGGTTCAGATTGCGGCCTTGTCCTGGCTGGCTGCTGCCATGCTGAGCTCAGCCATGGCCCTGCTACAGTACTTTGGCCTGACTGCCGCTCTCACACCTTGGATCAACCACACTGGCATGGGAGAGGCGTTTGCCAATTTGCGGCAACGCAACCAGTTTGCCACCCTGACCAATATCGGTTTGGCGGCTTTGCTTTGGTGGGAAGTCCAATCCCAACCGCAGCGTCAGCCCGTCAAACCTGCCGACTGGTCGGCGGTCCCGGCAACAGCGGTCTTGTTGGCGCTGGGCAATGCGGCATCGGGTTCGCGCACCGGTCTGCTACAGTTGCTGACACTGGTCGCGCTGAGCTGGCTGTGGAGCCGCTGCGGCAGCGACCCGGCGCGGCGTGCCAGACTGAAGTTGGCGCTGCTGGTGGCACTGACTTATTTGCTGGCGGCACTGATTCTGCCCACCCTGGTCGGACACGACTGGCACAGTGGCGGCATCCTGCTGCGCCTGCACGATGACGGTCAGCCGTGCGCCAGCCGACTGACACTGTGGCACAACGTGCTGCAACTGATAGGCCAACAACCGTGGCTGGGTTGGGGCTGGGGCGAACTGGCTTACGCGCACTTCATCACGCTGTTTGACGGCCTGCGGTTTTGCGAAATTCTGGACAATGCCCACAACCTGCCATTGCACCTGGCAGTGGAATTGGGGTTGCCGCTGGCCTTGCTGGTCTGTAGCACCATCGGCTGGCTGGTTTTTCGCCGGCAACCGTGGCGCCAGACCGATCACCGCGTCGAGTTGGCGTGGGCGGTGCTGACGGTCATCGCCGTGCACAGCCTGCTTGAGTATCCCCTGTGGTACGGGCCGTTCCAGATCGCCGCCGGCCTGTCGCTGTGGATTTTGTGGCGCAGCCGCTGCCAGGGCAACGTCGATCACGGCGGCTGGCAGGCAGATGCTTTCATGGCCAGCGCGCCAAACTCGGCCCGGCGAGGTCGCTGGTTAGTGGTGTTGGCCGTGGCGCTGCTTGGCATTGCGCTCTACGCCGCCTGGGACTATCGGCGTGTGAGCCAGATCTACCTGGCACCCGAAGAGCGTGCGTCGGCCTACCGTGACGATACGCTGGCGAGAATTGGCGACTCATGGCTGTTCCAGAAGCAAGTGGATTTCGCCACCCTCACCACCACCACGCTGAACCATGACAATGCGCTATCCATCAACCAACTGGCAAAAAAAGTGCTGCACTTTTCCCCCGAAGCACGGGTCATTGAAAGCGTGATCGAAAGCGACCAACTGCTGGGCCGTAGCGACGAGGCGCGCTTTTACCAACGGCGCTACCAGGCCGCGTTCCCGGACGCGTACGCGCTTTGGCGTGCCGCCAGTCATGGTGCGGCGGTAGCCAAACAACCCATGGATAATCGGTTGAACTTGACCGCCACGCAGGGCTCGCAGATACTCCACCTCGACACCCTGCCTGCTACCCATGAACGACTCAACGAACGCTGAATCGACACCGCTACCAGCAACCTATCTGTCCCAGCCGCTGCCCGACCTGGCGGCCTGGACGCGCTATTTTCACGACACCGAAATTCCCATTCTGGCCAGCACCGCGCAAGCGCTGGAAGAAATGCGCGCGAACGAAGACGATGTCGATGCCGGTCATTTGAGCAAAGTGATTCAGGCCGATCCGCTGATGACGCTCAAATTGATGGCTTATGTGTCGGGCCAACGGCGGCCCCGGCTGGCAACCGAAATCGAATCCATCACCAGTTCGCTGGTGATGCTGGGGGTTGCACCGTTTTTTCGGCACTTCGGTCCCCAGCCCACGCTGGAAGAGCGGCTGCGCCAGCAGCCGCGGGCGTTGCAAGCATTGCGCGCGCTGCTCAAACGGGCCGAGCGCTCGGGCAATTTTGCCGTCGGTTTTGCCGTGCACCGCAACGACATGGATGCCGGTGCCATTCATCTGGCGGCGTACTTGCATGATTTTGCCGAGATGCTGCTGTGGTGTCATGCCCCCACGCTGGCGCTGCAAATTTACGATGCGCAATGTGCCGATTCCACGCTGCGCAGCGCCACCATCCAGCGCCAGGTGCTGGGCATCACGCTCGATGACCTGCGCCAGGCCTTGATGCAACTGTCGCACTTGCCCGAGTTGTTGGTGCGCATCAGCGACGACCAACACGCCGACGCGCCCGAGGTGCGCAACGTGGTGCTGGCAGTGCGGCTGGCGCGACACACCATGGAGGGCTGGGACAATGCCGCGTTGCCAGACGACATTGCCGACATTGCACAACTGCTGAACGCACCCGAGCACATCACGCTGGCGTTTTTGCACAAAATCGAGCACTCTGGCGAATGAACCTAGATTCCTTAGTTGGACACGCCCGAGTGGGCTGCTGGCGGCGTGCCAGGGTAGGCGCGACAACGCTGCGGGCTCTTGCCCGCGAGGCGGAGCAACGCCCTCTGGCGCGGTGTCGGCGGCTCAATCGGGTGCGTAGCGCCGTCGCCCAAAAGGTGAAATCGATCAACGCTCAAATAGTCAATTTGCATAGACACTTATTGATAAAAACCAGCGGTCAACTGAGGAATCTAGGTTGAATTACAGCTTTGCTTCGGCCACTATCCTGCTGATCCTGATTACCGATCCAGTAGGCAACATTCCGGTTTTTGCCACCGCGCTCAAGCACGTGGCACCCGAGCGCCGGGCGCATGTCATCTTGCGTGAAGTGCTGATCGCCTTCGGGTTGTTGCTGACTTTCATGTTCGTCGGTGCCGGTTTCCTGCGCCTGATGAACCTCAGCGAGCTCTCCTTGCAAATCGGCGGCAGCGTGATCCTGTTCCTGATCGCGCTGCGCATGATTTTTCCACCACCCGAGTCAGCCACAGTCGAAGAGACCCGCGAACCCTTGATCGTTCCCTTGGCGATACCGGCCATTGCCGGCCCGTCGGCGCTGGCCACCGTATTGCTGCTGGTTTCGCAGGCACCCGAGCGACGCCTGGAGTGGATCGCCGCGCTGTGCGTGACGATGGTCGTCAGTGCCGCGGTGCTGGTGCTGGCGCAGCGCATTCAGCGCCTGGCCGGCGACCGCTTCGTGACCGCGCTGGAGCGGCTGATGGGCCTGGTGCTGGTGGCGGTGGCGATCGAGATGATGCTGCGCGGCATCAGGATTTTCGTGACCCAGTTGGCCAGTGCCTGATTGCTGCTGCACTTTATGCCAATGACTTCCAAGACTTTGGCCCTGCTCACCGCTGTGGTGCTGCTGTTGCACCTGCTGCTGCTGCGCGCCGCTGCCAACGCCTTGCCGTTTCTCGCGCCCCAGGCTGCGCCAATCAACACTTTTGTCACGCGCGCGATCGATCCGGCCATACCTCGTTCCGTGCCGTCTCTGGCACCGGCAGCGCTGCGACCCAAGCCGCCCAACACGCCACGGCCAACCACGGTTGAACGATCCCCGCTCGCCAGCGACGCACCAGTCACCGATCTGGCACCGCCGGGCACCGGCGACGCTGCGCCCGGCGTGAGTGACAGCGCCACAGCGCCGGCGGCACCACTGGGGCCGATCGCATCAGAGCCCAGCGCGCCAGCCGCAGTGACAGACGAACTGGCGCTGGCACCGGCACATCCGCCGCGCCAGCCACAGCGAGGAACCACCATCGACACGGTGGCACGCTCGGTACGTCTTTTGTACGCGGTGGAGAGCAACAAATTTCCCTACAGCCTGAACGCTGAACTGGTGTGGCAAGTGCAGGGCGACAACTATGCGGCACGTCTGACGGTGGGCGCATTCGGACAGGCGCGCGTGCAAACCAGCCGGGGAACGATCAATGCCGGCGGACTGGCACCGCTGCGCTTTTCCGACAAGTATCGCAGCGAGCTTGCGGCCCACTTCAATTACCCCAGGCGCAGCGTGACTTTCAGCGCCAACACGCCGGACGCGCCGCTGCTCAACGGGGCGCAGGACCGATTGAGCGTGTTGATCCAGCTCGGCAGCATGCTGGCCAGCGCGCGCGCGCGCTACACCAAAGCCAGCACCATCACGGTACAAACCATCGGTCCGCGCGATGCCGACAACTGGTTGTTCACGGTTGGCGAGGAGGAGACTGTCAGCTTGCCCGGCGGTGAGCTTGCGGCACTGAAGCTGACGCGCAACCCGCGGCGCGAATTTGATCAGAAGGTTGAACTCTGGCTGGCACCAGCGCTGGAGTATTTACCGGCGCGGCTGCGAATCACCGAGGCCAACGGCAACTTTATTGACCAAAAATGGCTGCGGTCCGAAGCGGCGGACGAGCTGCTCAGTTTGCATTTGTCTGATCCGGCTCTTGAAATCCGCCAATGCAATGCCAACTGCACGCCCTCGACGTTTAAGGGATAATCACTTCCATGCACACGCTCTACGATTCTGACAGCTATTCGGTGACGCATATGCTCGCCAATGCGGTGGTCGCAGACGAGACTGCGGCGGCGAGTCGCGGTAACCAGGAACTGGTGTTGTTGGTGCCGGCGCTGGCGCGTCACGGTTTCGAAATCGTTGACAAACGCAGCGGCAAGGAAGTCTATCTCGACGGCTCATGGGCAGAGCTGTTTCAGCAGCATATTTCGGCCTGGCAGCTAAAAACGCCGACCCAGGAGGAAGTGGAAGACACGCTGGAGCAATACGCTGAGCTGGCGCAGAACCCGGTATTGGTTCACTGACCGATTGTCGGTGGTCCGGGCCGCAGAGAGGCTGGCGGCATAATCGCCAGACCATGATTTCCATTTACATTCTGACTTTGTCCTGCCCGGACCGGCTCGGTCTGGTTCACGCCGTTTCCGGTTTTTTGCTTGAGCGCGGTGGCAACATCGAAGAAGCCGCACAGTACAACGACCCGGCTACCGGACTGTTTTTCATGCGCGTACAGTTTTCTTGCAGCGCCCTCAGTTACCAGGAGCTGCAAACCCAGTTGGCCGTCTTCACCGCGCCCTTTGAAATGCGCTTTCAACTGCACGAACGCTCGCAGGCCATGCGTACTGTGTTGTTGGTCAGTCGTGAAGGCCACTGCCTGAACGACTTGCTGTTTCGCTGGAAAAGCGGGCTGCTGGCGCTCGATATTCGCGCCATCATCTCCAACCATCGCGATTTTTACCAGTTGGCGGCGAGTTACAACGTGCCGTTTTATCACTTTGCCGTCACTGCCGCCAACAAGCGTGAAGTCGAAACCAAGCAGTACGAAATCATTCAGGCCGAGCAGGCGCAACTGGTGGTGCTGGCGCGCTACATGCAAATCCTCTCGGACGATTTGTGCCACAAACTGGCCGGCGCGGCGATCAACATCCACCACTCGTTTTTGCCCAGCTTCAAAGGTGCCAAACCCTACTACCAGGCGCATGACCGCGGTGTCAAGCTGATCGGTGCCACCGCGCATTACGTCACCGCCAACCTCGACGAGGGCCCTATCATCGAGCAAGATGTCGCGCGCGTGGACCACAGCAAAACGGTAGAAGACCTGACCACGCTGGGACGCGATACCGAAAGCCAGGTGCTGGCGCGTGCGGTCAAGTGGCACAGCGAGCACCGGATCCTGATCAACGGCCATAAAACGGTCATTTTCAGGTAGTCAGCCAGGCTCCGAGTCCGGATGAACCTGTTGGTGTGAACTACAATCGCGCTCCCGTGCATGGGCGCGATGCAGCGCATCTCGGCCTGACCGGGTATCACAGGAGATGCACAAATGTCATTGACAGCGGCCAATACCGATGAAAAGCGCGCCGAACTGCGTCGCGCAGCGTTGGAATACCACGAGTTTCCCAGCCCCGGCAAAATTGCCATCGCACCAACCAAGCAACTGATCAACCCAAGCGATCTGGGCCTGGCCTACACGCCGGGGGTCGCATCGCCCTGTCTGGAGATCGAGAAAGACCCGAACAACACTTTCCGCTACACCAACCGCGGCAATCTGGTGGCCGTCATCACCAACGGCACTGCCGTTCTCGGCCTGGGTGACATCGGCCCGATGGCGGCCAAGCCGGTGATGGAAGGCAAAGCGGTGCTGTTCAAGAAGTTCGCCGGCATCGATGTCTTTGATATAGAGATCGACGAGAAAAAAGATCTGGACAAACTGGTTGACATCATCGCTGCGCTGGAGCCCACGTTTGGCGGTGTCAACCTGGAAGACATCAAGGCACCCGACTGTTTTTATGTGGAACGCAAACTGCGTGAACGCATGAAAATACCGGTTTTTCATGACGACCAGCACGGCACGGCCATCACCGTTGCAGCGGCCATCCTCAACGGCCTGAAAGTGGCGGGCAAGGATATCAAGGATGTCAAACTGGTGACCTCCGGCGCGGGCGCGGCAGCGCTGGCATGTCTGGGCTTGCTGGTCAAGCTTGGCATGCCGCGGCAACATATTTTCGTCACCGACATCGTCGGCGTGGTGTACCAAGGTCGCACCGAACTGATGGATCCGGACAAAAGCGCCTATGCGCAGAACACGACAGCGCGCTTGCTCAAGGACGTGATTGGCGGTGCTGACGTTTTTCTGGGCCTGTCCGCAGGCGGCGTGCTTAAAGCCGAGATGGTCAAGACCATGGCCCAGCGGCCCATCATTTTTGCCCTGGCCAACCCAACGCCCGAAATTACACCGGAAGAAATCAAGGCGGTGCGTGACGATGCCATCATCGGCACCGGACGTTCGGACTACCCGAACCAGATCAACAACATCCTGTGCTTTCCGTTCATTTTCCGCGGCGCGCTCGACGTGCGCGCTTCCACCATCACGGTGGAGATGGAGATCGCTGCCGTGCGCGCCATCGCCGAGCTCGCGCAGGCGGAACAAAACGAAGTGGTGGCAGCCGCCTATGTGGGCGAAAAACTTGAATTCGGCCCGGAATACCTGATTCCCAAGCCGTTTGACCCACGTCTGATGATCAAAATTGCGCCAGCGGTGGCACAGGCCGCCGCTGACAGCGGTGTCGCCTTGCACCCGATCGCCGATATGGACGCTTACCGCGAAAAGTTGCAAAGCTTTGTCTATGCCTCGGGCACGGCCATGAAACCGATCTTTGTCAGCGCCAAGAAAGCGCTCAAAAAACGCGTCGCCTATGCCGAGGGCGAAGAAGAACGCGTGCTGCGCGCGGCGCAGATCGTGGTGGACGAAGGGCTGGCGCAGCCGACACTGATCGGCCGCCCCCTGGTGATCGCCGAGCGCATCAAAAAATTCGGTCTGCACCTGCGCGAAGGAATCGACTACAGCGTCGTCAACGTCGAAAACGACCAGCGCTACCGCGATTTTTGGCAAACTTACCACCGCATGACTGAGCGCAAGGGAATCACCGTGCAGGTCGCCAAAATTGAAATGCGGCGGCGCCTGACCTTGATCGGCGGCATGTTGCTGCACAAGGGCGATGTTGATGGATTGATCTGCGGCACCTGGGGTACCACCCCCATCCACTTGCAATACCTGGATCAGGTGATTGGCAAGCGTGCCGGTGTCAACACCTATGCCTGCATGAATTGCCTGATACTGCCGGACCGGCAACTGTTCCTGGTCGATACCCACGTCAACTACGACCCGAGCGCCGAACAAGTCGCTGAAATCACCACCCTGGCGGCGGAAGAAATGATGCGTTTTGGCATTCGACCCAAAGCCGCCCTGCTATCACACTCGAACTTTGGCAGCAGCAACCAGCCCAGCGCGGTGAAAATGCGCCAGGCGCTGGCGTTGTTGCGCACCCAATCGCCCTGGCTCGAAGTGGACGGGGAAATGCATGGCGACGTGGCACTGGACGGAGCAATGCGCGCAGCGCTGATGCCGTCGAGCACGCTGGCGGGTGATGCCAACCTGCTGGTATTTCCAAACATCGACACGGCCAACATTGCCTACAACCTGCTCAAAACTGCGGCCGGTGGCAATATCGCGGTCGGGCCGGTGTTGCTGGGTGCCGCCAAACCGGTGCATATCCTGACTGCCAGCGCCACGGTACGCCGCATCGTGAACATGACAGCGCTGACGGTCGCTGATGCCAACGCCAGTCGATAAAGAAAACCAAGCAGGTGAGCGCTAACATTTTTGAAAAAAACCGGCTAATACCCGCTTTTTGATCCGACCCGATACTTGCTTTTTTGCTGCGCTTGGGCGACACTCGCGCCCACGCAATTTTTGGATTCATGTCGTGGAAGGTTTATGGGCACACGAGTGAAAGGCTTAAAGTCAGCACTCACTGGTTTTTTACTGGCCTGCACATTCGCTTTCACTCCGGCATTGGCAGCCAGTTCGGCGACCGGCACGGACAGTGGCAAGATTTCGCTGTCAGCATTGCCGGCGCAGGCAGTGGAAGCCTGGCATCTGATTCACCGCGGCGGTCCGTTCAAAAACGACAAAGATGGTGTGGTGTTTGGCAATCGCGAACGCCTGCTGCCAGGGCACAAGCGTGGCTATTACCGTGAATACACGGTTATGACACCTTCTGCCAGGGGACGTGGATTGCGGCGCATCGTGTGCGGTGGCCCGCCGAGAATGCCCGATGCCTGTTATTACAGTGACGATCACTACGCAAGTTTTCGTCGAATTGTTGATTGAATTTTGACTTTGGCTTTTTTTGTAGGAATGAAAATGTCTCTTCACCGACCCTCAACCACGTTGCGGCACGCTACGTCGGAACCTGTGCCAAACGCTGGCGGCGACACGCCGCTGCGCAATGTGCGCGCCAACATTGTCCAGTCGATTCGGGCCTTCCGGGTGCACGAACTACAGACTGCGGCGCAATCCCTGGGTCAGCACTTTCTGTACGCCAACCTGGCCAGCGCGCAAAGCAAACAGGACGTGCTTGACCTGCTTGGCAAGCAGTTCATGTTGACCATGCACGTGGGCAAGAATTTTGATGCGCTCTACGACAGCATGACCGATCCACTGCACAAGTCCGGACCGCAACCGGGTTTTATTGTGGTGCTGGAACACATTCCGACCAACAGCAAGTTTGACAAGGAAGTGCGTGAACAGTTGCTCGACATCTTCCGCGATGCCGCCGACTATTGGGCTGACCGGAAAATCCCGTTTCGATGTTTCTATTCTTTTCTGTAGCCCGTTCCGCACACAACTGCCAAGTGGAACGGGCGATCGAGGCAAACAACACCGCAAACCCGCTGACGGCGGGCATCGAGCCAGCACCCGAGACAGGCGAGAAAATGCCAACGGACAAGTTGCTCGACGTGTCGCCGCTGGCGCTGCGCATGAGCAGCCCCTTCAATTCCAGTTATTGGCTGGCAGCGGCCTGATCCACAGCGGCACGCGGGGCGTGAACCAGGCGGCCAACCCGCGCTGACCGGATCGTCTCAGTTCGGCTGGCTTTGGGTGGCCAAAGCCAGCGCCACATACTCCGCCACGGCCACCTCCTCGGCGCGCCGCTGCAAGTCGAAGTTGCCGGCAAAATCCTTTTGCTCGAGCCAGCGACCGAGCGTATGGCGCAGCAACTTGCGCCGCTGACTAAACGCCACTTTCACCACTTCGCTCAGCACTGCCGCGTTTAAAGTGAGCGCGTCTGGCAGCGGGACCATGCGCACCACAGCACTGTTGACGCGGGGCGGTGGAACAAAACTTGCCGGTGCCACCGACAACACCGCTGCCATTGCATATCGCCATTGCAGCATCACACTCAGGCGACCATAGGCGGTGCTGGCGGGCTTTGCCACCATGCGGTCAACGACTTCTTTTTGCAGCATGAAATGCTGATCTTCGATCGCATCGACCGCCGCCAGCAGATGAAACAGGATAGGTGTCGAGATGTTGTAGGGCAAATTACCGACCACCCGAATCTTGCCGTCAGTAGCCGCCAGTGCCAAGAAATCAACCTTGAGCACGTCGGCCTCGATCACCGTCAGGCGTGAATTCGGGCGCAACCGCGCCGCCAGATCACGGTCGAGTTCGATGACCGTCAAGTGATCCAGCCGTTCGAGCAAGGGTTGCGTCAGCGCCGCCAAGCCTGGACCAATTTCGACCACTTGTTGTCCGCGCGTCGGCGCGATGGCATCGACAATCGCCGCCACCACCGCGGCATCGGCCAAAAAATGCTGGCCAAAGCGTTTGCGGGCGATGTGTTTCATGCGTCGGCTGGCTGGCCTATTGCGGCGGCTCGCGCAGCTCGACATAGGCGCGTCCGCGCAAGTCCTGCGCCCAGCTGGCATAGCGTTCGTCGAGTTTTTTCTCCAGCAACAGGTTGCGCACCGCCTCGCGCTGTTGCTGCGGGCTCAGGCTGGCACTGCGGCGCTCCAGCAACTGGACCAGGTGCCAACCAAAGCGCGACTGCAGAGGTGCGCTGATTCCGCTCGGATCGAGAGTATTGAGGACGGTTTCAAATTCCGGCACAAATGTTCCCGGATTGGTCCACCCCAGATCGCCGCCCTGGGCCGCACTGGCATCCTGCGAGTTGTCGCGGGCCAGGGCGGCAAAGTCTGCCTGACCCGCCAGCACGCGTTGGCGGAAATCCGCCAGCCGGGCCTGCGCCTGCACATCGCTGAGCTGCGGACCTGTGTGCAACAGAATATGGCGCGCGTGACTTTGCCTCACCGTCATGTCGGACAGACCGGACTTCTTGCGCTCGAGCAACTTGAGGATGTGAAAACCGGCATCCGAGCGCAGCAGCGCCGAGATTTCGCCAACCTGAAGTTTTTCGCTGGCTTGCGCGAACAAAGTTGGGTAGCGCTCCAAGCTGCGCAAACCCAGCTCGCCACCACTGACATGGATCGAGCTGTCGGCAGTCAACTCCCGCAGCAGGGTCGCAAAATCGGCTCCAGCACGGGCGCGCTGCAGCGCCTGCTGCGCCCTGGATTCCAACTCCTGCACCTGGGCCGACGATGCCGCCTCCGGCACCGCGATAAACATCTGCGCCAGGTTGATTTGTTGCGTAGCCGTATCGGCGTTGCCGCCTTGCTGGCTCAGGTACTGGTCGATTTCCTGCTCCGACACGTGGGTCTTGGCCTGGATATCGCGCTCGCGCAGCCGCGTAATTGCCACCTGATCCTGCAATTGGGAGCGGAATTGATTCAGCGACAAGCCGTCCTGCAACACGCGTTGTCGCAGCTCGGCGACCTGCATCTGGTTTTGCTGAGCGATATTGCGCTCGGCCTGATCGATGGCTGCTTGGTCCACCCGGATGCCCGTGTCGCGCGCTTCCTGCAATTGCACCTTGTCATTGATCAGCCGCTCCAGCACCAGCGGGATGAGTTCACTGTCAGGCGCAACACGCTGGCGTTGCTGCGTCAGTTGCCGCGCCAGCCGCTGCACGCCAGCCATTACCTCACTGCGCGTGACCGGTTCGGAATTGACCAACGCCATGATGTAGTCCGCCGGGGTCGATGTGGCGGTTTGCGCGGCCTTGGGCGCGGCGCTGGGGGCACGCGCACCCTGCGCCTGCGCGACCAGGCTCAGGGCGAGGGCAGAACTGGCCAGCGCCAGGATGAGGAGTCGGACTTTCATGGTGCATCAATCGTAATTGCTGAATCGGCTGGGCGTGCTGGTTTGCTCGCGCAGAAACTGGTAACCGGGAACATTGTCTTTCAAGGTCTTCAACGGATTGGCACCCAAACGGGTGAAGCCGACAAATTCAAGCTGGAACATCACCCGCTGGTTGGCCGTGCTGGCGCTGGTCTGTAGCCGTTCCAGCACGACGCGGCCCAACCAGCAACCACCATCGTACTCAAACCCCAGTGTGGCGTTGACCAGTTTGCTCTCACTCAGGCTGTAATTGAGTCGCCCCACACTGTACCAGCGCTGCGCCCCCTGACCACCGCCAGCACCAAGCTCCTGCCCGCGCTCGCCCCACAGGTCGTTCAGCGGCCACTGCCAGCCCAGATCCAGTTGTTCGCTGAGACCGCGCTGGAAACGGTAGCCAGCGCTGAAACTGCGGTAATTGCCGGGCCGGTAGCTGGCACCCAGCGTGGCGCGCACCGACTGCTCGTTTTTGGGATTGAACTGCACGGTCGAATCGAGCGCCCAATGGGTCGTCCAGTTGATCGCCGCGCCCAGCAGGAAATCGCTGATGCGATCGGTCACCGCCGTGCCCAACGGCAAGGTCACGTTCTGGTCCTTGAAACGCAATCGTTGTGCCACACCAAAGCGCGCCGCTTCGGCACCGCTGTCGGGGTTGAGCAAGCGCGAGGTCAACCCCAGGGTGAGCAGGTTGCTGTCGGAGATGCGGTCGTTGCCGACAAAAGCATTCTCGGAATAAATGGAAGAAAAATTAAAGTCGTTGGCAGCGGAGTCGTAGTTCGGCAGCCCATTTTGATCGCGGTACGGCGTGTTCACATAAAACGCCCGCGGCTCCAGCGTCTGAATAAAACTGCGTCCCAGATAACTGGCCGGACGTTCAAACACCAAGCCACTGTCCAGACTCAGCGTCGGCACCAACCGCTGCGCACTTTGCGCGCCGCTGGCCAGCGACGCGTCGAACTGGTAACTGCTGGCGTGGAGCTCTATTTTGGGTGTGACAAAGCCTGCCGCTGCACTCCAGGGCCGACTGATTCTGAACCTGGAGTAAGCGCGCTGCGCGTTGGGTTGCCCGGTGCTGATGGCATCGGCCTGAAAGCGTGTGTAGTCCAGATCCAGCGAATAATCGACACCGGCGTTGCTGTGCGCGTAGCTGCTGCTGAGCTGGGGCAGCTTGTCATACGGTGGTGTGATCGGCGCATTGATGTCTTGCAGCGTTTGCCATTTGAGCGTGCGCACGCGACTGGAAAACGCTCCGTTGCTCCAGGCCCAGGTGGCATCGTTGGCCAACAGGCGCTGCGTCAGCGAGTTGGCGGTGCGCGTGAAATCGCGCCAATAATCGTCGTCGCTGACGCGGTTCAATTTCAGGTTCATGGCCAGGCCAGCGTCGCTCAACCGCCGCGTCAAGGGGTTGTTGAAGACTTCCTGGTGCAGCAACGACAGGTCCCAGCGATCGCGCTGGCGCAGTTGGTCCGTCGGCATCCAGTCGAGCCGCAACTGACCCGAGAAACTCGGCTCCAGGTAGCGAAACTCACCCCCCAGGTTGACACCGCGCTTGCTCATCACGGTGGGCGTGAAAGTGGCATCGCGGTTGGGCGCGATGTTCCAATAGTAGGGCACCGACAACTCGGCCCCATTGACGTTATCCAGCCCCGGCGTTGGCGGCATGAAGCCCGACTTGCGCTTGTCGCTCAGAGGAAAACTCAGATAAGGAATGGGCAGCAAAGGCAGGCCTTGGAAACTGAGCAGTGCACCGTGCGCCGTGCCTTCGTCCTTTTCGCTATCGAGTCCGAGCGTGTCGGCGCGCAGCAGCCAACCCGGCAGCCAGTCTGAACCGGGGATGCGCCGGCAACTGCTGAACGACGCGTTGTGGACCACGGCCTGGCTGTCGCTGATGAAATCGATCCGGTCGGCCTCGCCGTGAATCTCGTTCTGTAGAAAATAGTAACGCGGTTGCTGCAAAAATCCGGCAAAAGTTCCCAGCTTGAGCTCCAGCTCTGGTCCCTCATAGACATTGCCGGCGCGGTTGATGTGCACGGCACCGTGCGCTTTGGCCAGGTCGCTTGGCTGGTCATACTCCATGCTCTCGGCGCTGATCGCCAAATCACCGCGGCGCAACCGGGCCGCGCCCTGCACCCGCACTTCAAGATCGGTGCGACCACTGACCTGCCGGCCCGAAATGAATATTGGCAACAACTGGCGCGCCGAGCTGAGTATTTTCTCCTGCAATAACAAGCTGCTTTGCAGCACCGGCGGCAGGTCAGCCAGCGTTTGCGGCAATGCCACCACGCCTTGTGCGCTGGCAACACTGACCCCGAACCAGACCAGAACCAGCCCGCACGCTGAGCACCAGTGCGGGCGTGACCAGGTGAGCCCAGGCGCAGACATCAAAGCGCGCATCCGGCAGGGGGAACAAAGAGCATCATAAAGCGATTCATCGGGTTTGTAGAATGCATTATCCATGAGCAACCAAGCCCCAACCGAAGCCGCTGCCAGTGTCAAGCCGCACTGGTCCGATGGCCAGCGAGAAATCGATTTCGACGCCTGGCTACACACGGTCGCTGACAGCCATTCGCTGGCTGCGGCGAGCTTGCGAACGGTTTGCGCCGATGCCAGTTTCCGGCGCTATTTCCGCATCGACTCAGGCACTGGTAGTTGCATCATCATGGACGCGCCACCAACGCAGGAGGACTGCCGAGCGTTTGTCAAAGTAGCCCATTTGATGGCGCAGTCCGGGCTAAACGTGCCGCAAATCCTGGCCTGGGATGAAAATCACGGCTTCATGCTGCTGTCTGACCTTGGCAACCAGACCATGCTGCAAGTCATGAACACAAGCAGCGCAGTGGCCAATCGCGATTTGTATTTGCAGGCAGTCGATGTCTTGCTGCGCTGGCAACTGGCCTCCCGGGCAGGCGTACTGCCAGCGTACGACGCTGCGCTGTTGCGGCGTGAACTCGATCTGTTCCCGCACTGGTATTTGTCGCAGCACCGTGGCTTGGCGCTGAGTACCGAGGAGAACCAAACACTCGAGCAAAGCTTTGCCAAAATCATCAATGACAATCTGGCCTGGCCCAGCGTTTATGTGCACCGCGACTTCATGCCGCGCAACCTGATGCTGCCAGCCACCGCTGCCGGACTGGGTGTGCTCGATTTTCAGGATGCGGTCCATGGCCCCATCACCTACGACATTGCCAGCCTGATGCGCGATGCGTTCCTGAGTTGGGACGAAGAATTTGTTCTCGACATCACGGTATGCTATTGGGAACAGGCACGCCGCCTGGGCTTGCCGGTGGGCACAGATTTTGGCGCGTTTTACCGCGCTGTCGAGTGGATGGGCTTGCAGCGCCACCTGAAAGTGGCCGGTATCTTTGCGCGCCTCACGTTGCGCGACGGCAAGCCGCAGTACCTCGCCGATACGCCACGTTTCATCGGCTACATCCGTGCCACCTGCAAGCGTTACCGCGAGCTCAAAGCGTTGCTGCGACTGGTGGAGAAAGTGGAAGGCATTGAAGTAGGCAGCGGCTTTGCGTTTGGTCGGGGTTAAACCCTTGCGTTGCCAAAATTTGCCAAGCGTGATAGGCCTAAGTCTATGATCACCATGAATATTTCCCTGCCTGATGGCCTGAAAGCCTTTGTCGATGAGCGCGTCCAAACTGAGGGTTGCGGAACCTCCAGCGAGTATGTGCGCGACCAGCCTCAGCATTTTTCAATTTCCGAAATGTCGATCTTCAATGGCATACTTGGTTCACAACGATGTCCAATGGAAATCACCCTGAATCTGCCTGATGAGCTGGCCCGCCGCGCCACGGTGGCAACTCATCCATGAGTGCGGT
>JAVHQY010000081.1:36676-48394 GCA_036171375.1 Rhodoferax sp.
CTGCCTGATGAGCTGGCCCGCCGCGCCACGGTGGCAACTCATCCATGAGTGCGGTACTTATACCGCGCATCGAAGGACGCATTCAGGTGATTCGCGGCTTGCGCGTCATCATCGATGTGGACTTGGCAATGCTTTACAGCGTACCAACCAAGCGGCTCAACGAACAGGTCAAACGTAACCGGGAGCGATTCCCTGTCGATTTTCTGTTTCAACTCACCAAGCAAGAAAAACAAGAGGTGGTCGCAAATTGCGACCACCTCCAGAAGTTGAAGTTTTCCAATACCTTGCCTTACGCGTTCACCGAACATGGTGCCATTCAGGCGGCTAATGTGTTGGCTTCCAGTCAGGCGGTCGAGATGGGGGTTTACGTGGTGCGCGCCTTTGTTCATTTGCGCGAAGCAGTCTCAACGAATTTGGAAGTAGCCCAGCGGCTGGCCGAGTTGGAGCTAAAAACCGAAAGCCTTGAGCTGTCGCACGACACGTTTAGCCGCAATACACGCCTACAGCTCAGGCAACTTCTGGAAGCTGTGCGTGAGCTCACGACCCCCAGCGATCCACCCCACCGACCGATTGGGTTCATCACCCCAGACGATAAGCCAAAGTGATCTTATGAATCTCTCTGCCCAAGGCCTGGAGCTCACCTGGACGGGCAAAACTGCGGCCCAGCGGGTGGCGCGGCAAACGCCGTTTCACGCGCTGGAGCCGGTCAGCAGCTTTGGTGCGCCGGGTAGCGGCAACTTGCTGGTGCAGGGCGACAACCTGCTGGCGCTGAAAAGCCTGCTGCCGTTTTACAAGGGCCGCGTCAAATGCATCTTCATCGACCCGCCTTACAACACCGGCAGTGCGTTCGAGCACTACGACGACAAGCTGCAACATTCGCAATGGCTGAGCATGATGCTGCCGCGGCTGGAACTGCTGAAAGACCTGTTGCGAGCCGACGGCAGCATCTGGGTGACGATCGACGACAACGAAGGGCATTACCTCAAGGTGCTAATGGACGAGGTGTTTGGGCGCGGGAATTTTGTGACTTCATTTGAGTGGCAAAAGACGCTTACCCGCCGCAACGATGCCAAGGTGGTTTCCGAAGCTCATGATCACGTCCTGCTTTACGCCAAAAATGCTGGCCTCATGGGATTAAACCGGCAAGGTAGCGATGAGCGGCAGCGTGCCACTTACACCAATCGGGACAATGACCCAAGAGGTGATTGGCTGGCTATCCCGTTTCATGCACCCAATATTCGCCCAAACCTGACCTACCCGATCACGACACCTGGCGGCAAAATTTTGATGCCACCAGCCGGTCGTTGCTGGAGCACAACCCCAGAGAAGTATGAAGAATTGATGGTCGATGGCCGGATTTACTTTGGGCGCGATGGGAAAGGTATGGCGCAGCGCAAGAAATTTTGGTCGGAGTCGGCCCAGACTGTGGTGCCGTGGACATGGTGGCCCTACGACGAAGTTGGTGAAAATCGTGAGGCAACGCGCGAAGCCAAAGAGCTGCTTGGTGATTCGACTATCGGTATATTTTCAACACCGAAACCCGAACGTCTTATTCAGCGCATTTTTCAACTTGCCACCAACCCCGACGACCTCGTCCTCGACAGCTTCCTTGGCAGCGGAACGACGGCAGCCGTCGCGCACAAAATGGGGCGGCGCTGGATTGGCATCGAGATGGGCGAACATGCGCAGACGCACTGTCTGCCGCGCCTGCAAAAAGTGATTGACGGCGAGCAAGGTGGCATCAGCACGGCAATGGGCTGGAAGGGCGGTGGCGGCTTTCAGTTCATGCGCTTGGGGCCAGCCATCTTCACGCCGCAGCGGCGCATTGCACCGGACGTGAGCTTTGCCGCGCTGGCGGCGCTGGTCTGGCACGTCGAGACCGGGCAACCAGCAGCGCACGCACTGAACGCCGCCCTGCTGGGCATACATGAGGGCACGGCCTGCTACCTGCTGTACAACGGCGTGCTGGGCGACAAGCGACCGGATGCCGGTAACGTGCTGACCGAGTCGGTCTATCGGCATTTGATGGCAACGCAGCCGCACGCCGGGCCGCTGGTGGTCTATGGCGAGGCCACGCAAATGGGGCCAGCCCGACGCGCCGCTTTGGGCATTACTTTCAAGCAGTTGCCTTACGACTTGAAGCAAGTACAGAGCCAGACGGGAGCAGCACTGTGAGCTCACCAGCCTTGATACTCAAAAAATACCAGTCCGAGGCGCTGGATGCGCTTGAAGCGTTTTTGCAGATCGCCGCTACAGGCGATTTGGTGCAGGCCTACGCCCAAGCGCTGGCAGTACAGCAGCGGTGTGTATCGCAAGTCCCCGGTGATGGCGGCGAGGTGCCCTACCGCGATTCGTTCGTTCAGGCCGAGCGTGCCCACCCCGGTGTGCCGCACGTGTGCCTGCGCATTCCCACCGGTGGCGGCAAAACCGTGCTGGGGGCACACGCTATCGGCCGCGTTGCGCGCACCTTGGGGCCGTACCAACTATGGGGCAAGCACCCAGTGGTGCTGTGGCTCACGCCCACCGACATGATTCGCCGCCAAACGCTGAACGCGCTGCAACAGCCCGAGCATCCCTATGCGCTGGCGCTGGCCGAGCACTTTGGTAGCGCTGTGACGGTGCTGGAACTCGAACAGTTCGCCACTATTTCGCCCGAGGACTGGGGCCACAAGACGGTGATGTTGGTGTCCACGATTCAGACTTTTCGCGTCAACAGCACGCAACTGCGTCAGGCCTATAGTTTTGACGATGCGCTGCCCCGGCACTTCAAGCGCTTGGCGTTGGCCGCACCGCAGGCACTCGACGGCCTTGAGCTGCTGACGCCCGCCGATGTCAATCGCTACCCCGGTGACCCACTGACCCCGGCCGACATTGGCAGCCCAAAAGCGTCGCTGGCCAACCTGTTGTACGCCTTGCAGCCGGTCGTGATTGTCGATGAGGCGCACAACGCCCAAACCGACACCAGTTTCAAGACGCTGGCGCGTTTTAACCCAGCCTGCATCATTGAGCTGACCGCCACACCACTACCCGGCACCAACGTGTTGCACCGGGTCAGCGCCTGGGAACTGAAGCAGGCCGACATGATCAAGCTGCCGGTGGTGCTGGTGCATCACCAGGGCGATTGGCAGAGCGTGGTGCACGACGCGCGCTTGCAACGCGAGAAGTTAGAGCTGCTGGCGCAAATGGAGCCGCAGCCTATTCGCCCGATCATGCTGTTACAGGCGCAGGATATTTCGGGCACTGTGACACCCGAGGTGCTCAAAAAACACTTGGTCGAGCACGAGAAAGTTCCGGCCAGCCAGATCGCCATCGCCACCGGCAAAATCAAAGGTCTGATTGGGGTGAATCTGATGGACCGGTTATGCCCGATTCGTTACGTTATCACGGTGGAAGCACTCAAGGAAGGCTGGGACTGCCCGTTTGCTTACATCCTGTGTTCGCTGCAAAGCGTGCGCAGCGGCAAGGATGTGGAGCAGTTGCTCGGGCGCGTACTGCGCATGCCCTACGCAACGCGGCGCGTGAACGAGGAACTCAACCGCGCCTGGGCGTTTGTAGTGTCGGGCGACTTTCAGGCCGAAGCACTGGCGCTGCGCGACAAGATGGTGCAAAGCATGGGGTTCAATGCGATGGAGGCAGCACAAGCCGTGCTGCCCAGCACCGAGCCCCTGTTCAACAACGACCAAGGCCTGCCACTGTTTAACCAAACCGAGACGCGGCCCACCGACTTGGTCATCACCCTGCCCGCCACGCTGGACTTGAGCCAGGTTCCGTTGCCCGCTGCGGCACGGTTGATCCAATGCGGCGAGCACGTGCAGGTGATCTGCCGTGACGACGTGAGCAGCGATGAAGCCGCCGCCATGGTAGCGGCTCTGCCCAAGGCGCATCGAGCGCGCGTGGCGCAAGAGTTCTCAGACCACAGCGCCATGCTGTCCATGCTGCAAGCCCCCAGCACATGCCGTTTGCCCTTCGCTGCACTGCCGCAACTGGTGATTGAATTTGACGGGGTTTGGCAGTTGCTTGAGAGCCAGACGCTGACCAACATGGCCGGTTTCTCGCTGCTGGCCGAGCCGGTCACAAACCTGGCGGCGTACAACCCGCAGGAAAACGCCCGCATGGCGACGCTTGACACCTCAGCGCGACAACACATCGAGATTGAGTTGGACTCCCGGCAATTGGCGCTTGATGGTGTAACGACTTCTATTGCCGAGGTGGACCTGATTGGCTGGCTGGCCGACGAGGTACGCACCGAGTACACCGTAGCCGGCGAACTGGACGGTTACCTGGCGCGCGTGCTGCATTACCTGCTGCATCCCGGTGGACATACGCTCACCGGCCTGGTACGCCATCAGCATGAGTTGGCGCGCGCCATTGCGGCGGACATTGCCGTTCGCGTCGCCAACGCGCGCAAAAAAGGGTTTGCGGTGGCACTGTCGCTGAACCTATTCAGTGAGCCACAGGATGCGGGCGGCTTTCGGCACGACTTCTGTTTTCACCCGGATCGCTACCCGGCGCGTCCGCCCTACTACGAGGGCAGCGTGCGTTTCAAGAAGCACTATTACCCCTTGATTCACGACCTGCGCGACGGTGGCGAAGAATGGGAATGCGCCGTGGCGATTGAGAGTTTGCCAGCCGTCAAATATTGGGTTCGCAACATCGCGCAGGACCGCGTGAACTCGTTCTGGCTGCCTACCTCCAGCGACTATTTCTACCCGGACTTTGTCTGTGAACTGCTGGACGGCAGGCTGCTGGTCGTTGAATACAAAGGCATCCAGCTTCTAGGCGGCGTTGACTCCGATGAAAAAGCACGCATCGGCGAGCGCTGGGCCGCCACAAGCAAAGATCGTCATTGCATCTTCGTGCAAGTCAGCAAAGCTGACCCGCTCAAGAGAAGCCTGGACAAACAGTTGCTCGATGCGATCAACGCTGGTGTGCCCACACCACGGATTGCCGCGCTTCGCTCGCAATGACAGGTCACCCGCTCATGCCCCGTTTCTACTGCTCCACAGCGCTCACCCCCGGCGAATTGCTCGACCTGCCCGCCAGTGCGGCGCGGCATGTGCAGGTGTTGCGCCTACAGCCGGGTGACAGTATTACCTTGTTCAACGGTGGGCCGGGCTGGGACGGCGCACAAACCGGCCAAGGCCAGGCTGATGGCGGCGAGTTTGAGGCCACCATCACGCGCATGGGCCGCACTGAGGTGCAAGCGCAGGTGGGTGCCTACCATGCTGGCCAGCGCGAAGCACCACGCCGGGTGCAACTGGCAGTGGGAATGCCGGCCAATGAGCGCATGGACTGGCTGGTTGAAAAAGCCACTGAACTCGGTGTGGCCAGCATCCAGCCGTTGACCACCGAGCGCAGCGTGCTGCGCTTGAGCGATGAGCGTGGTGAAAAAAAGTTGGCGCACTGGCGTGGTGTGGCGATCGCCGCCTGCGAGCAATGCGGCGGCAACCGCCTGCCGTTGATTCACCCGGCGAAAAATTTGACCCAGTGGCTGCAGGACTGGCAACAACCCCCGGGCGTGCAAACCGCTGCCAATTTTGTTTTGTCCTTGCGCTCCGAAGCAGTCGGTCCGTGCCAGGCACTAGCCGCTTTCGAACAAGAGCTGGGCCAGGCGGCGGCTAGCATCAATTTTCTGTCCGGCCCCGAAGGCGGCTTAAGCGCGGTCGAGGAAGAAGCAGCGCTGCGCTGCGGCTTCCAGCCGGTCAGCCTCGGGCAACGCGTGCTGCGCGCTGAAACTGCAGCCCTGTGCGCGCTGGCGGCATTGCTGGTGGGTTGACGTAGGATAATCCCGACCCAACATGAAACTGATTGAAATTCAGCCTGACAGCATCGTTCTTGGCCGGCCGCTGCCTTTTTCCTTGCACACCAAAGACGGAAGCCTGCTGGCCAGAAAAGGCGACATCATTCACTCGAACCCGGATTTGGACTTGCTGCAACAACGGCGGGCCATCTACATTGAAAAATCGTTCCCCAGGGGCCGCGCCGATTTAGGTGCTCTGGGCAACCAAGCGGAGCGTGATGAGCAAATCGATTGGCGATCCATGCAATTGCGACTCAGTCGCCTGGTGCGCCATTCCAGCAAGCTGCATGCGATGGCGCTGCTCGATGCGCTGCACGCACAGTTGTCACAGCAGGTTTTGCGCCACCCAGATGCCTCGTTGCTGGCGCTATTTCACTTGAGCCTCAATGACGCCGACTTCTACAGCTCAACCCATGCACTGCTGGTGTGCGCCCTGTGCACGCTAGCGGCAAACGACGTTTTCGACTGGAACGAGCAAGACCGGGAAAGCCTGGGCAAAGCCGCGTTGACGATGAATTTTGCGATGGCTGAAATGCAGGATCAGTTGGCGCTCCAGCGGCACCCCCCGTCGGACCAGCAGCGACGGCTGATCGACCACCACCCGGTACTCTCAGTGCAATTGTTGCAACAACTCGGAGTGGTTGACAGCCACTGGCTCGATGCGATCTCGTGTCACCACAGCGTGGGCCCCGGCCCGCTGAGCCAGCGCAGCGTCGCGCTGCAGATGGCGCGCCTGATCAAACGTGCTGATGTATTTTTGGCGCGTCTGTCGCCGCGCGTCGCGCGCGCCCCGATGACAACCTCGGTGGCTTTGCAAGCCGCTTATTTTGATGAACAACATCAGGTCGATGAAGCCGGCACGGCATTGATCAAGGTGGTGGGTGTTTATCCACCAGCAACCTTCGTCGAGCTGGTCAATGGCGAAGTGGCGGTGGTGATCAAACGCGGCCGCGTCAGCACGGCGCCCAAAGTGGCGGTGCTGATCAACAAGACAGGGGTGGCGACCAGCGAGCCTATCGTGCGCCACACTGAGCTGGCCGACTACCGGGTACGCGCCAATGTGCCGCACGGGCAGGTCAAAATACAGCTTGACATCGACCGGCTGCTGACGCTGCTCTGAGCCCGATCGAAAGAACGCCCGCTCAGGGCAAGAACAGTTCAGGTCAAGCGGGGTTCGCGGCGGAAATATTGCATGATCAAGCTTGCGCCGACCAGCCCAAAGCCGATCAGATCAGCCATGCTGCTGGGGTACATCAGCGCAAAACCGGCAACGATCAGCAGCCAGCGCTCAAGCACCGTGGTGCGCTTGAGCGCCCAACCCTGAAAACCCCCGGCAATCGCCGCCACACCGATGGCAGCGCTGAGCGTGACCTCGGCAATCGACCACCAGTTGGCAGTGGCCAACGCCTTGGTTGAGCCCATCAACAGCAGGCCTTGGCCGCTCGGGTCGAGAACAAACATGAACGGCACAAGAAAGGCGGGAACGGTGTACTTCCAGCACTGCAACGTGGTCTTGTACGGATCGCCACCGGTGATGGCAGCGGCGGCAAAAGGTGACAGCGCAGTCGGCGGCGAGACTTCAGAGAGGACCGCGTAATAAAAAATGAACATGTGAGCGGCAAAGTCGGGAACCCCGAGCTTGATCAAGGCCGGTGCCGCAATCACCGCGCAAATGATGTACGAGGCCGTCACCGGCACGGCCAGGCCCACAATCCAAACGACCAGCGACGTGAATATGGCGGTCAGCAGCAAGCTGCCACCGGCGTAATCGATCACGATGGTGCTGAATTTGAGCCCCAGCCCGGTGAGTGTGACAACGCCCACAATGATGCCGGCACCGGCGCAGGTGGCGGCCACGTTGAGAACGCCAATCGAGCCGCCTTCCATGGCCTTAACAAACGGTGACTGAAACAGGTTTCTGGCAAAGCTGCCCTTGCCGCGAAACAGGTCATAAGAAAAAAGTGCCGTATCGCGACGCAGAAAACTGGTGGCAAACGAGACCACGGTGGCCCAGAATACCGACAACACCGGCGAAAAGCCCCACAACATGAAGACCACGATTGAGATCAGCGAGAGGAAGTGGAACCAGTATTTTTTAGTCAAATTCCAGACCGTGTCGACGCGCTCAAACTCGGTGTTTCCCATGCCGTATTTGCGCGCGTCAATTTCCACCATCAAGAACAGCGCCAGGTAAAAAAGCAGCGTCGGAATGACGGCCATCAACAGCACATCGAGATAGGAAATTTTCAGGAACTCGGCAATCAAAAAGGCTGCTGCCCCCAACACCGGTGGCGAAATGATGGCACCCAGGCCGCCGGCTGCCAACAAGCCGCCAGCAGTGTTCTTGTCGTAACCGACCTTGGCCAGCATCGGGTACGCCACCGCGCCCAGCGTCACCGTCGTGGCCACGCCGGAGCCGGACGGACCGCCGAGCAGGAAAGAAGCCAGCACCACGGTGCGACCCGCTCCGGTGGGCTTGCCTCCCATCGCCGAAAAAGAAAAATCAATGTAGAACTTGCCAGCACCGGAATACTGCAAGAAAGCGCCAAAAATGGTGAACAAAATGATCAGTGAGGACGAGACATCGACAGCGACACCGTAAATTCCTTCCAGCGTCATGTACATCACCCCGACCAGGCGTCCGATTTCGTAGCCCTTGTGCGTCCATGGCGCTGGCAAGTAAGGGCCAAAAAGAGCATAAAGAATGAAGACCGAAGTGATGGCCGGCATGATCCAGCCGTTGGTGCGGCGCATGGCCTCAAGCACCAGCGCGATCAGTGCAATGCCAAGAACGATGTCCCACGGATCGGGTGCCGTGTTGCGGTCGGTGAAATCGTCGCCGCCCAGGATCAAATACAGCGCAACGGCAATTGACAGCAGCGCCGCCAGCCAGTCCCACCACATGATGCGATGGCGAAAACGCGGGTGCACCGGGAACATCAGAAAACACAGGAAAAGCACAAACGCGACGTGGATCGGGCGCAGCGTCTGCGTCGGCACAATGCCATACGCGGTGTAGAGGTGAAACACCGACATCAGAAAAGCCACCAGCGTGACAAAGATACCGAGCCAACCTTTGAGCTTGTTGGCCGCACCTTCTTCGGCCTCAATGAATTCTTCGGCTTTGTGCAGCGCTTGCTCGCTGACGACGACATCTGCTGCGGCCGGTGTGACGTTGGTACTCATGCTGAAAAACCTTGTGGGTCAAATCGGTGTGATGTGAAGCAAAAAAAATCCCCTCTCAAGTCATTTCTGAGAGGGGATGGGAATGTGCCGATTCAATTGAGTTTGATGCCTTTTTCAGCAAAATATTTTGCCGCACCCGGGTGGAAGGGAATTGGCGAGGCACTGTTCTTCTGGTTTTCGAGCTTGAAGTTGGCCGCTTCCTTGTGCACCGCAATCAGGTCATCGCGCTTTTCGAAAATTGTTTTCACGATGTTGTAAGCAGTCTTGTTGTCCATGCTGGCGTTGGTTACCAGGATGTTCATCACGGTGGCCTGCTTGTTGTCGGCATCCATGCCGCGGTAAACGCTTTTGCTGATCACGTCTTCAACGTACAAGTTGCCATACTTCTTGTTCATGGCAGCGACTTCCGCAGCGTTGTCAACCATCTTGAGCTTGATGCCCGGGGTATTGGCCAGATCGGTCACGGCAGCGGTGGGCAAGCCACCGACCCAGAAGAAGGCATCGATCTTGCCGTCCTTGATGGCGTTGACCGACTCGGCCACGCCCAGGCGTTCCCGTTTCATGTCCTTGTCCTTGTCCAGGCCAGCGGCTTCAATCACACGAAACGCCATCACTTCAGTGGCGCTACCGGGCGAACCAGTGGAAATGTGTTTGCCCTTGAGATCAGATACCTTGGCGATGCCGCGACCCTCAACGCTGACCACGTGCATGTGGTTGGGGTAAAGCACCATCAAGGTCCGGACCTCCACTTTGTTGCCCTTGAATTTATCGACGCCGCGATAAGCATCCTGACTGGCGTCGGCCATGGTAAAACCGACATAGGAATTGCTTTTACCGACCAGCTTGAGGTTGTCCACTGATCCGCCTGTGACTTCGGCCGTGGCCTGCATGCCCGGGACATATTTCGACAGCGCGGCAGCCATACCGCCGCCCATCGGGTAATAAACCCCGCCGGTGCCGCCAGTGGCAATGGAAATGTTTTGAGCACCAGCGCTCAAAGAAATGACCAGGCCACCAAGGAACAAACCCAGTGCAGTAGTAACAGATTTCATGACAGCTCCTAAAAAATGGAAACGACCTTTGGACTCGGGTCGATGCGATTCATTCTATGACCTGACTGTGCCAAACCATCTACAGACTTTCCCCTAGTACTCAGACCCGGAAATATCGAAACATGAAAGCGCGTCTTCGCACCCATCGCGTCGTTGCAAATCCTCGCCATAGCCGCCGTTATGGCTGCGATGGCTGCGCTTTGCGCCCAGGCCCGGGTACGAAGCCATCACTTTCATTTTGTTGCGATACCTCTGTCTCCGAGTACTAGTTGGAACATCAGCGCAGGTGCGGCTCGGCCGCCATTTGCTCGGGCAGGGTGAAGTAAGCGGCAGTGGCGCCACGGCGCGCGCGCGCCTGGTCCAGCTCATGACGTGCCACGCTGCGCAGATGCACTTCATCGGGTCCGTCGAGCAGTTGCAGCGCGCGGCCCCAGGTCCAGAAATAGGCCAGCGGCGTGTCGTTGGACAAACCCATCGCACCGAAAACCTGGATGGCGCGATTCACCACGCGCGTTTGCAGGCGCGCGGCCACCACCTTGATCGCCGCGACATCGACCCGGCTTTGTCGGGCATCGGCAGCCGGCGTGAGTGCTTCCTGGTCAAGCCGCCAGGCCGCGCGCAGCACCAGCAAACGGGCCTGGTCGATTTCCAGGCGCGACTCGGCGATCCACTGCTGGATATTGGCTTGATCGCCCAAATACTTGCCAAATGCCTTGCGCTCCAGTGCGCGCTCGCACAACAGCGCCAATGCCAGCTCGCACTGGCCGATGGTGCGCATGCAGTGGTGAATACGACCCGGCCCAAGGCGCGCCTGCGCCATGGCAAAGCCGGCGCCGCGCTGGCCCAGCAGATTGGCAGCCGGAACGCGCACGTCGGAAAAAACGATTTCGCAATGCCCTTCGGGCGTGTGGTGCTGCATGATGGGGATGTTGCGCACCAGCGTGACACCGGGTGTCTCCAGCGGCACCAGCAGCATGCTGTGCTGCGCGTGGGGGTCAGTGCTTTCGTCGTCGTCGCGCCCCATCACGATCAACAACTTGCAATCGGGGTGCAGCGCACCAGTGACAAACCACTTGCGGCCGTTGATGATGAACTGCGCGCCGTCGCGGTGCACGCTGGTTTGCAGATTGGTCGGATCGGACGAGGCCACGTCGGGCTCGGTCATGGCAAAGGCGCTGCGGATTTCGCCCGCCAGCAGCGGCTTGAGCCAGCGCTCGGATTGCGCCGGCGTAGAAAACCGGTGCAACAACTCCATGTTGCCAGTGTCTGGCGCGCTGCAATTGAACACTTCGGCCGCCCACGGCAATGCGCCCATGATCTCGGCCAGCGGCGCGTATTCGAGGTTGCTCAGGCGTTGCCCCGGCTCATCGTCGCGCAGCTCCGGTAAAAACAGGTTCCACCAACCCTCACTGCGCGCCAGCGCCTTGAGGTCGGCCATGAACGGTGGCGGAAAAATGCCTTGTGCCACCGACCGCTGCCAGGCCGCGTTGTAGGGCAACAGGTAGCGCTCGACAAAGGCGCGCAGATCGGCACAGCGCTGCTGTGTTGCGGGGGAATAATCAAAATCCATGGCGGGCCTTTGCATCGATGTACATCACTGCATGCGCGAGTGTGCCAAAGTTTTACGTGCCGGGCTGTCACCTGCGCTGCTTGCGTGTTCGCCTGCTTCGTGGCATCGAA
>JAVHQY010000082.1:0-20182 GCA_036171375.1 Rhodoferax sp.
CATCGCCTGAGCGGCCACAGCTCAGGTGTTTCCCCGGCCAAACTGGGGTGTCAACCTGATTTTTTTTTGCCCGGCGCAACCCTAGAGTTGGTGGCATGTCCAGACCAACTTTCACCCGCCTGCAGCCATGAGCGTCAGAATTCTGCTGGTCGATGACAGTCCGGTCTTTCTGGCATCCATCCGGCAATACCTCACACTGCTGCCGCAGGCGCAAGTGGTCGATGAAGCCATCAACGGCCAACAGGCGCTGGCGCATGCGGCTGCGCTCAAGCCCAACCTGGTGCTGCTGGACATTGCCCTGCCCGACATCAGCGGGCTGGACGTGGCGCGCACCATGAAGACCTGGCCGCACTCACCCAAGGTACTGTTTTTGTCGATGCACGACAACGAATCCTACCGGCAGGCAGCGCAGGAACTCGGTGCCGTGGCGTTTGTCAACAAAGCCAATTTCGTCACCGAACTGCCAACCCTGATCGAGAGCCTGGCGGCGGGGCAGCCAGCGGTCAACATGGGGCCCGGCACATGAAGCGGTTTTATCCACTGGCGCTGGGGCTGGCAGGCGCGGCAGCGGTGCTGCTGGTGAGCGGCCCGAGCTGGCTCGGCGCGGGTCTGGCGCTGGCGCTGACGCTGGCCGGCTGGGCTTTAGGCCGTTACCAGGCCACAGCACAAACTCAGGCGCGCCAGCAGGAGGTGGCCGATTACCTGGCCGGGCAGCAACAGTTTGGCCAACACGTGGCACCGGTTTGGTGTCGCCACATCGACACCTCGCGCGAACAGATGGAAAGTGCTGTCGCGGCCCTGTCGCAGCTCTTTGGTCGCATCGCCTCCGAGCTTGATGAAGCGGTGCGCACGGCCAACCTGGAAACCGAAAGCATCGACGATGGCAACAAAGGACTGGTGGCGGTATTTGCGCGCAGCAAAGCCGAACTCGGTGCCATCGTGGCAGCACAAAAAGCCGCCATGGGCAACATGGAGCGCATGCTGGAAAAAGTGCAAGGACTCGGTGGTTTCATCGCCGAGCTCAAAGAGATGGCGGCCGACGTGGCCAAAATTGCCCAGCAGTCCAATTTGCTCAGCCTCAATGCTGCCATCGAGGCCGCACGCGCCGGTGATCTGGGGCGTGGCTTTGCCGTGGTGGCCAAGGAATTCAGGATGCTGTCCAACCAGTCGGGCGAAACCGGCAAAAAGATTGCAGCCACAGTTGAGCTGGTCAGCAATGCCATTGTGGAATCCTCCCGGGTGGTGACCGAAGCGGTCGGTCAAAGAGACGAGCGGGCGCATCGCACCGAAGACACCATCGAGCACGTACTGGGCGAATTCAAGGACATCACCGATGCACTGCAGCGCTCGGCCACCCTGCTCAAGGTCGAGAGCAGCGGCATCAAAGCCGAAATCGGCGAAGCGCTGGTGCAACTGCAATTCCAGGACCGCGTCAGCCAGATCATGACCCACGTGCACAACAACATTGAGCAGTGGCCGGCATTCCTGCAACAAGGCGCGCAAGCCTATGAGCAAACCGGCGTGCTGTCGGTACTGGACGGCGAGGCCCTGCTGACCGAACTGAAAAACACCTATGTGATGGCGGATCAGCACGTGATCCATGAAGGCGGCAAGGTGGAACAAAAAGTTGAAGACGAAATTACGTTTTTTTAGGTGAACCCATGGCTAAAACAATCATGATTGTTGACGACTCTGCTTCCATGCGGCAAGTGGTTGGTATCGCCCTCAGGAGCGCGGGCTACCAGGTACTGGAAGGCCGCGACGGTGTCGATGCACTGTCCAAGCTGACGGGCCAGAAAGTGCATCTGATCATCAGCGACGTGAACATGCCCAACATGGACGGCATCAGTTTTGTCAGAGCGGTGAAGCAAAACGCTGCCTACCGGTTCACGCCCATCATCATGCTCACCACCGAATCAGAAGAAACCAAGAAGCGCGAGGGACAGGCCGCCGGTGCCAAAGCCTGGGTCGTCAAGCCGTTCAAGCCCGAGCAGTTGTTGAACGCTGTGCAAAAACTTTGTCTGCCTTAACTCGGAAGTCACACCATGCAAGCTGAAGCCACACCCACCCGCAACCCTTCGGTGCTGCGCATCGAGGGAGAGTTAACGATTTTTCGCGCGCTCGAAATCAAGGACCAGCTGCTGACCGAGCCGCTGCCACAGGAGATCGATCTCAGTGGCATCACCGAGCTTGACAGTGCCGGCGTGCAACTGCTGCTGCTGGCCAAAAAAACGGCGCTGGAAGCACAGCGTGAACTGCGCCTGGTGGCGCACAGCCCGGCGGTGATTGAAGTGTTCGAGTTGCTGAACCTGGCGGCGCACTTTGGCGACCCGCTGGTGATCCCGTCGCGCGCGCCCAGCCACGCCAACACTCGGGAGGCCAAGCAATGAATATCGATGCTGCCCTGCAAACTTTCGTGAGCGAGAGCCGCGAGCTGCTCGAAGGCATGGAAGACGCGCTGCTCGCCATTGAGCAGGCTGAGGAAAAAGACGAACTGGTGAACGCCATTTTTCGCACCGCCCACACCATCAAAGGCTCGTCGGGTCTGTTCGGGCTGGACCACATCGTGGCTTTCACGCACGTGGTGGAAAGCGTGCTTGACCAGGTGCGTGGCGGCAAACTCAAAATTGCCGACCAGTTGATCGTGCTGCTGCTGTCTTGCCGCGACCATATCGCTACGCTGATCGATGCCGTGGCTGCCGGTCAGACCGAGCCTGACCCCGATTTGCAGCAAAGCGCCGAACCGCTGTTGCAACAGTTGCGCGGCTACCTGGCAGCGCCCAAACCGGCAGCACGCACCAGCACGCAGGTGAGCACCGGAACCCAACCTGGCATTGACCCGATCCAGCGCATAGACGGCAATATGGGGGTTGACCACTGGCACATTTCCCTGCGCTTTGGCGCCGATGTACTCAGAAACGGCATGGATCCGCTGTCGTTCATCCGTTACCTGCAAACGCTGGGCCGGATCACCGGCATCGCAACGCTGACCGATGCCGTTCCCAGTGCCAACTTGATGAACCCCGAAACCTGCTACCTCGGCTTTGAGATCGCCCTGCAAAGCGAAGCCGACAAGGCAACCATTGAAAACGCATTTGAATTTGTGCGTGACGACTGTAGCTTGCGCATTCTGCCGCCCCACAGCCTGATCGCGGACTACATCAACCTGATCAACGAGCAAAGTGGCGACAACGCCCGCGTGGGTGAAATGCTGGTGCGCTGCGGCACCCTGACGGCGCAAGAGCTCGACGGCGCGCTCAACACCCAGGTCGGTGCACCAGCCAGGCCGATTGGCAGCATTCTGGTGGAACAGGGTTCGGTGCGACCCGAAGTGGTGGAAGCAGCGTTACAGAAGCAAAAGCAGATCAAGGAGCTGGGCAACGTTGAGGCCCGCTCGATCCGCATCGATGCGGAAAAACTCGACCAGCTCATCAACCTGGTGGGCGAGCTCATCATCGTCGGTGCCGGGGTCAACCTGATTGCTGCGCGCGCCAAGATTGCCGAGCTGGCGGAAGCCACTTCCAAGCTCTCCGACCTGGTGGAAGAAGTCCGTGACAGCGCACTGCAACTGCGCATGGTCAAGATTGGTGCCACCTTCAACCGCTTTCAACGCGTGGTGCACGATGTCTCGCGCGACCTGGGCAAGGACGTGGTGCTGGTCATCAAGGGCGAAGATACCGAGCTGGACAAGACGGTGGTGGAAAAAATCGGCGACCCGCTGATGCACCTGGTGCGCAACTCGATGGACCACGGCATCGAAACCGCCGAGCTACGCCAGCAACGCGGCAAACCGGCGCAGGGCACGCTCACGCTCAACGCCTACCACGATTCGGGCTCGATCGTCATCAGCGTGCAAGACGATGGCGGTGGCTTGAAGCGCGAGCGCATTCTGGCCAAGGCAGTTGAGCGCGGCTTGGCTGAGCCCGGCCAGAACCTGAGCGATGCCGAGGTTTACGCGTTGGTCTTTGAACCAGGCTTTTCGACCGCCGAGAAGGTCAGCAACCTGTCGGGGCGGGGTGTCGGCCTGGATGTGGTCAAACGCAACATCACTGCCCTGCGCGGCAGCGTGGGCATCGCCAGCCAGGAGGGCGTGGGCACCAGCGTGACGGTGCGCCTGCCGTTGACGCTGGCCATCATCGACGGCTTTTTGGTTGAAGTCGGCAAATCGGTGTTTGCCATACCGCTGGACATGATCGAAGAATGCGTGGCCTACAGCGCCGAGCCCGGCCATGACTACACCAACCTGCGCGGCCAGGTATTGCCCTTCATCCGTCTGCGCGAGCTGTTTGCCGTGAGCGAGCCGGTGCCGCGGCGCGAGAACATTGTGGTGCTCAAGCACGCCGGGCAAAAAGCCGGCCTGGTGGTGGACACGCTCTTGGGCGAATTCCAGACTGTCATCAAGCCACTGGCAAGCATGTTCAGCCAGGTCAAGTGTGTCAGCGGCTCCACCATTCTGGGCAGCGGCGAAGTGGCGCTGATTCTGGACGTGCCGCAACTGGTGCAGCAGGCCATGGCCGCCAATACCGACGTCAAAACTGCTGGCGAGCGAGCGCTGGTGGCCTAGCACAAGACCATGGCCCATTAGAGGGGTCATGGATTGCCCGCTGATTGGTACTGATTTTTTTGTGATTTTTTAAAGGGGACTTGAAATGTTTGCAAATATGAAAATTGGCATTCGCCTCACAATAGGGTTTGTCATTGTGCTGGCGCTGATGGCGGCGCTGGCGGCGGTGGGCATCAACGGCATGGCCTCCATTCAGGAGCGACTGGACGGCATCGTCAACGACAACATGCACAAAATCAAGCTCAATACCGACATGTCGGAACAAATTCATATCGTGACGCGCCTGATGCGCACGGCGGTGTTGCTGAAGGATCCGGCAGCGATTGCTGCTGAGCACAAGAAGATTGCCGATGCGCGCAAGAAATATGCCGAGGCTTTTGATGCGCTGGAAAAGACCCCAGCGAGCGAGAAAGGCAAGGCTTTGCGCGCCAGAATCAAAGCAGCATTGGCCGAAGCCGGCCCATTGAATGACAAGGTGCTGACGCTCGATTCAGCCGGGAAAGACGAGGAGGCCGTGGACTTTCTGATCAAGGTTGCCGCACCGGCAACGCAGAAGGTGCAAGACATCCTGGAAGAAAACATGGTTTTTCAGGACGATGATGCCGACGGCGACCATGCCGCCGCCAAGGCCGCTTATGCATCGGCGCACACGCTGATGTTGACGCTGGCGGGCGTGGCCATTTTATTGGGTGTGCTGATCGCCTGGGTCTTGACACGCTCCATCACTGTGCCGGTGTCGCAGGCCCTCAACGTTGCCAACCGCCTGTCCGAGGGTGACCTGACGGTGCGCATTGACAAGGTCTCCAAGGATGAAACCGGCCAGATGCTGCAAGCCATGAGCAACATGATCAGCAAGCTCTCGGTGGTGGTGGCCGACGTGAACAGCGGCGCGCAAAACCTGGCCAGCGCCTCCGAAGAAGTCAGCGCCACGGCGCAGTCGTTGAGCCAGGCCGCCAGCGAGCAGGCCGCAGGGGTGGAAGAAACCTCTGCGTCCATCGAGCAGATGACTTCCAGCATTGCGCAGAACACTGAAAACGCCAAAGTGACCGACGGCATGGCCAGCCAGGCCGCCAAGCAAGCCGTCGAAGGCGGCGAGTCGGTCTCGGCCACGGTAGCGGCCATGAAGCAGATTGCCAAGAAGATCGGCATCATCGACGACATTGCCTACCAGACCAATCTGCTGGCGCTGAACGCCGCCATCGAGGCCGCGCGTGCTGGCGAACACGGCAAAGGCTTTGCGGTGGTGGCGGCCGAAGTGCGCAAACTGGCCGAGCGCAGCCAGGTGGCTGCACAAGAGATTGGTGAAGTCGCCAGCTCCAGCGTTGAGCTGGCCGAGAAGGCAGGCAAGCTGCTTGACGAAATTGTTCCCAACATCAAGAAGACTTCCGACCTGGTGCAGGAAATTACCGCCGCATCGGAAGAGCAATCCAGCGGCGCCGGCCAGATCAACTCGGCCATCAGCCAGCTCAACCAGACCACGCAGCAAAACGCTTCCAGCTCCGAAGAGCTGGCCGCCACCAGCGAGGAGATGAGCAGCCAGGCCGAACAACTGCAACACACCATGTCGTTCTTCAAGGTCGAAGGCGGCGGCGCTGCCATCGTGCGCCATGCGCCCGCGCACAAGCTCGCCGTTGGTGCCAAAGCCGCGCCAGCCAAGACCTCCGGCACCGCCAAAGTGGCCGCGCCGAGCCACGCCGAGTCTGGCAGCGACATCGACGAGAGCAAGTTCTCCAAATTCTGAACCTTTGCGGGACAGACCGCAGTTACGCGAAGCGAACCAGCTCTGTCCTCAACCATTTAAGAGAACAGACCATGAATGAAATCATTACAGCGCCAACGCTGCCGCTGGCCACGGTCAGCGCCGGCGCAGCGGCTGAAGAACAACAACAGTACCTGACCTTCATGCTCGGTGGCGAGACCTACGCCATCGGCATTCTGGGCATCAAGGAAATCATTGAATACCACGGCCTGACCGAAGTGCCGATGATGCCCGCCTGCATTCGCGGTGTGATCAACCTGCGCGGCTCGGTGGTGCCGGTGTTGGACCTGGCAGCGCGCTTTGGCAGACCGGGCAGCGAGGTCAGCAAAAAGACCTGCATCGTGATTGTGGAAGTGACATCCGGCGAGCAACGCCACGACATGGGTGTGGTGGTCGATGCCGTCAACGCCGTGCTGGAGATACCGGCCAACGAGATCGAGCCGCCACCCAGCTTCGGGGCCAGGATCCGCAGTGACTTCATTGCCGGCATGGGCAAGGTCAATGGTAAGTTCGTGATCCTGCTCAATGTGCAGCAGGTGCTCTCGACCGAAGAGATTGGCCAGTTGGGGCAAGTGGCAGTGAGCCACTAATCCGGCAGGCCGTGCTGAGTGCATGCCCCTGATGATTGCCAAGCACTGAGAGCCTGAGCGTGTTACCAATCGCCATCAGCGACACCGAGTTTGGCCACTTTCAGCGCTTCATTTTTGATGCCGCTGGAATCACCCTCTCCAGCGCCAAGAAAGCGCTGGTGATGGGGCGGCTGGGCAAGCGCCTGGCGCATCATCAACTGGAGTCCTTCAGCGACTACTTTGAACTGCTGTGCTCCGGCCAGCAGCCGCAGGAAGTGCAGCTGGCGGTGGACCTGCTGACCACCAACGAGACCTATTTTTTTCGTGAGTCCAAGCACTTTGATTTTTTGCGCCAGCAGGCGCTGGCGGCGCGCAACCGCTCGCAAATGTTTCGGGTCTGGAGCGCGGCCAGCTCCAGCGGCGAAGAGGCCTACAGCATCGCCATGGTGCTGGCCGACTGCCTGCCAGCCACGGCCTGGGAAGTGCTGGGCTCGGACATCAGCGCGCGCGTGTTGCAAGGTGCGGCGCGCGCGCTCTATCCGCTGGAGCGCACACGCCACATTCCGCCGCCCTACCTACAGCGCTTTTGCCTGCGCGGCCGCGATGAGCACGAGGGCCAGGTACTGGTGCAGCGCGAGCTGCGCAGCCGGGTACATTTTCGCCAGGTGAACCTCAATACCAGTTTGCCCGAGCTGGGGTTATTCGACCTGATTTTCTTGCGCAACGTGATGATCTACTTCAACCAGGAAACCAAACGCCAGGTGGTGGCTCGGGTGCTGTCACTGCTCAAACCCGGCGGGCACTTTTGCATCGGCCATTCGGAGAGCCTGAACGACATCACGCAAACGGTGAAAGCCGTGGCACCATCGATTTACCACAAGCCCTGACATGGCACGCCTGAACCATCTGATCGACGTTTTCTTGCAGCCGGGCGAATATTTTGTTGCCAATGCCGACTTCAAGATCCGTACCATGCTGGGCTCGTGCGTGTCGATCACGCTGTGGCATCCGGCCTCGCGCTGCGGTGCGATGTCGCACTTTCTGCTGCCAACGCGCGGCGGCCACGGAGCGCACCGCGAACTCAATGCCAAGTATGGCGACGAAGCGCTCAGCCTGATGCTGCTCGACTTGCAACACCTCGGCATCACGCCCGGGCAATGCGAAGGCAAAGTGTTTGGCGGGGGCAACATGTTTCCGGGTCGGGAGCATCCCGGCAGCATCAACATCGGCCAGCGCAATGGCGATGTGGCGCTGGGGCTACTGCATTCGCACGGCATCCCCATCATTTCGGAAAGTCTGTTTGGCATCGGCCACCGCAACATCATTTTTGATGTCAGCAGTGGCGATGTCTGGTCACATCAAGTGGTTCCGACGGAGTCGCCATCACAAGACGAGGAGGATTGGCTATGGCCAGCATCAAGGTAATGGTAGTGGATGATTCTGCCGTGGTGCGCCAGGTGGTGGCCGGGCTGCTGGCGGACGACCCAGCCATCGAGGTGATCGCGGCGGTGGCTGATCCGATTCTGGCGATGGCACGCATGAAAGTGCAGTGGCCCGACGTGCTGGTGCTCGACATTGAAATGCCGCGCATGGACGGCATCACGTTCTTGAAAAAAATCATGGCCGAGCGGCCGACACCGGTGGTCATTTGCTCCACCCTGACCGAAAAAGGCGCGCAGACCTCCATGGCGGCGCTCTCGGCCGGGGCGGTGGCCATCATTACCAAGCCCAAAATCGGTCTGAAGCAATTCCTGGTGGATGCCTCGGATGACCTGGTCAGCGCCGTCAAGGCGGCAGCGCACGCCAACGTCAAAAAACTCAAGGTGCCGGAGAAGTTGTCCGCCGATGCCATTCTGCCCGCCAGCGACCGGCACAGCGCCATGCTACAGACCACCGAACGGGTGGTGGCGCTGGGCACGTCCACCGGCGGCACGCAGGCGCTCGAAGTGGTGCTGAGGGCGCTACCGCGTGTCACACCCGGCATCGTGATCGTGCAGCACATGCCAGAGAAATTTACCGCCGAGTTTGCCAACCGTCTCAACGGCCTGTGCCAGATCATGGTCAAGGAAGCACAAAACAACGACCGCGTGATCCCGGGGCAGGCGCTGATCGCGCCGGGCGGCCGCCACATGCTGCTGCGGCGCAATGGCGCGCAGTATTTTGTCGAAGTGATGGACGGCCCGCTGGTGAACCGGCACCGCCCTTCGGTCGATGTGCTGTTTCGCTCGGTGGCCAAATGCGCTGGCGCCAACGCGCTCGGTGTCATCATGACCGGCATGGGCGACGATGGAGCCGCCGGCCTGGCTGAAATGCGTCGCGCGGGCGCACGCACGCTGGCGCAAGACGAAGAAAGTTGCGTCGTTTTTGGCATGCCCAAAGAGGCCATCAAGCGCGGCGGCGTTGAGCGCAGCGTGCCGCTGGGCGCAATCGCACGCGAGATCATGGCGCAAATGAGCGGCTAAACACACGCCGCAGGGGATGCGATACTTGCAACCAAGCGGCTTATTTCCGGGCTGCACTGATTTTGGGGTAAGTATGTCCGAACAACTTTTGCTCGGTGTCGAAGCGGTGGCGCGCGGTGCGCTCGATGCCGGCATCAGCGCTGCTTTTGCCTATCCGGGCACACCGTCAACCGAGATCTACGAAACGATACGGGATCACGCCAAGGCGCACCACATGCCAGTACGCGGCATGTGGTCTGTCAACGAAAAGGTGGCATTGGAAGAAGGCGTGGGTGTGTCTTACGCCGGTCGGCGCGTCATGGTATCGATGAAACACGTTGGGCTCAACGTAGCAGCCGATCCGTTCATGAACGTGGCCATCACGGGCGCACATGGTGGCCTGGTGATTGCGGTGGCCGACGACCCGTCGATGCACAGTTCACAAAACGAACAGGATTCGCGCTACTTTGCCGACTTTGCGCTGCTGCCCTGCCTGGAGCCGGGGGACCAGCAGCAATGCTATGACTTCACGCGCGAAGCTTTTGAGCTGTCCGAGAAGCTGCAAGTGCCGGTGCTGCTTCGACTGGTGACACGCCTGGCACACAGCCGCGCGGCGGTCACGCTGGCACCAGCGCGGGCGCAAAACGAAGCCAACTATCTCGACGACCCGACCCGTTTTATTCTGTTGCCATCGATTGCACGGCAGGGTTACATCAAATTGATCGAAAAGCAGACGGCACTGCAGGCTTATTCGGAGCACCATAGCGGTAACCCGCTGACGTTGCGCAGCGGGCGCGGCCCGGGCATTCTGGTCAGCGGCCTGGCATGGAATTATTTGCGCGAGGCGCTGGGGGAAAAACTCGCCAGCTACCACCTGCTGCGCATCGGTTTTTACCCGCTGCCGGTGAACAAGATTCGCCAACTTCTCGATGCTTCGAGCGAAGTTTGGATTATCGAGGAAGGCTACCCTTTCATTGAGCGTTACATGACCGCGCTGGGCGTGTTGCGCGAACCCGCCATCCACGGCAAGCTCACCGGTGACTTGCCGCGCACCGGTGAACTCGACAGCGATGCCATCAAACGCTGCTTTGGCCTGGCGCTGCAACCGTCGCTACAGCTTGCCGGCTTGTCTGACGTGCTGGTGGGTCGCCCGCCGAGCCTGTGCGACAAGTGCCCGCACAGTGATGCCTACCTTGCCATCAATGAGGTGCTGGCGGCGTATGCCCCCGGTACGCGCGTGATCGGCGATATCGGCTGCTATACGCTGGGTGCCCTGAAACCTTACCAGGCGATCCACGCCACGCTGTGCATGGGGGCTTCGATCGGCATGGCAATCGGCGCAGCACACGCGGGCATGAGCCCATCGCTGTGCGTCATCGGCGACGGTACTTTTACGCACTCGGGCATGACACCGCTGCTGGATGCGGCGCGCGACAACACCAATATCAAGGTTTTCATTCTGGACAACAGCATCATCGCCATGACCGGCGGCCAGCCGACGCTGGCCTCTGACGAAGAGGTGGTTGACCTGGTGGCTGGGCTGGGCGTGCCACGCGAGCACATCCGCATCGTCATCCCGTCGGTACACAAGAAGGCCGAGGCAATGGCCATCATCCGCGAGGAACTGCCCTACCAGGGCCTGTCTGTCATCATCGTGCGGCGCACCTGCGTCACCTACGCCAAGCAGATCAAGGCGCAAAAGCGCGGCTGCCAGGAGGAGGAAGAATGAACTACGACCTGGTGTTGTGCGGTGTCGGTGGTCAGGGTGTGTTAACCATCGCCTGGGTGATTGACCATGCCGTGCGCGATGCCGGCTTGTACCTCAAGCAGTCGGAGGTGCACGGCATGTCACAGCGCGGCGGTGCCGTATCGGCCTTTGTGCGCATCTCCGATCAGCCCGTCGCCAGTGACCTGATTGCCAATGGCACGGCCAGCATGGTGCTGTCGGCCGAGCCGCTGGAGGCTTTGCGTTACACGCCGCTACTGCGCCCGGACGGCTGGATCGTCACGGATATTACGCCGCTGGTCAACATTGAAGCGTATCCGCAGACTGAGGCTCTGTACAAAGTGCTGTTCTCGGCACCGCGACTGGTAACACTGGATGCGACACGGCTGGCGCAAGCGGCTGGTAGCGTGAAGGCGCAGAACATGGTGGTGCTGGGTGCGGCAGCCTCCCAGTTGCCGTTGCCCATGGCGTTGCTGGAGAAGCAAGTGCACGCGCTCTTTGGCCACAAGGGCAGACGCATCATCGATGCCAATATCAACGCGTTTCGCAGCGGTGCGGCGGCCAGCGAATTTGCCGCCCGGCTGCTTGCAGCCGGTGTGCCCCCGGCATTGCTGGCACGGGTCATACCACGTTTGATCTTCGAGCCGCAAAGCGTCTCGCAAGCCAGCGTTGAGGCCTGGAGCGAACGTTTGCTGGCAAGCGATAGCGCGCAAACCGCTCTGCGGCTGTTTGCAGCCGATACGGCCACCCCCGTGGAGGGTTAGGATTTGTTCCAAAGTCATCCACCCATGAATACCTCCACCACCGCTTCCATTGCCGCCGAACTCGGGCGCAACGCCCGCCTGGCTGCGGCCCTGATGGCCTGCGCCAGCACGGCCAGCCGCAACGCTGCGCTGCGCGCGCTGGCCGGGCTGCTGCGCGCCAACGTGACTGCGCTGCAGCAGACCAACCGGGTCGATCTGGAGCGGGCCAGCGCGGCGGGTCTGTCGACACCGATGTTGGAGCGGCTAAAGCTCACGCCGGCCATCATCGAGACCTGCGCTTTGGGTTGCGAGCAGATTGCTGTCATGCCCGACATGATTGGCGAAATCACTGGCATCCGGCAGCAGCCCAGCGGCATTCGCGTCGGCCAGATGCGGGTGCCGATCGGTGTTTTCGCCATGATTTTCGAGAGCCGCCCCAACGTCACCATCGAAGCCGCCAGCCTGTCAATCAAAAGCGCCAACGCCTGCATTCTGCGCGGCGGCTCGGAAGCCATCGAATCAAACCGCGCACTGGCGCAACTGGTGCGACAGGCGCTGGTGCAAAACGCGCTGCCGGTCGATGCCGTGCAACTGGTGCCGTGCACCGAGCGCGCCGTGGTGGGCGAACTGATCAGCTTGCCGCAATACATTGACCTCATCATCCCGCGGGGCGGCCGCGGCCTGATCGAGCGCATCAGCCGTGACAGCAAAATTGCGGTCATCAAACACCTTGATGGCAACTGCCACGTGTATGTTGATGACCCGTGCGACCTGGAGATGGCAGTGCGCATTGCGGACAACGCCAAAACGCAAAAATTCAGCCCCTGCAATGCGGCCGAGAGCCTGCTGGTGGCGAGCGCCGTGGCAGCCAGTTTTTTGCCCTTGATCGGTGCCGTCTATGCTGCCAAGGGCGTGGAGATGCGCTGCGACGCGCAGGCGCTGGCGTTGCTCGCTCCAGTGCCGGGGGCACTGCTGAAAAAGGCCAGCGAGCAGGACTGGTTCGAGGAATACCTGGCACCCATCATCAGCATCAAGGTGGTGGCCGATGTCAACGATGCCATCGCGCACATCAACCGCTTCGGCAGCCACCACACCGATGCCATCGTCACGCGCGAGCACGCACACGCGCAGGATTTTTTGCGCCAGGTCGATTCGGCCAGCGTGATGGTCAATGCCAGCACGCGTTTTGCCGACGGCTTTGAGTACGGACTGGGAGCCGAGATCGGCATTTCGACCGACAAACTCCACGCCCGCGGACCGGTCGGTCTGGCCGGTCTGACTTCGCTCAAGTATGTGGTGCTTGGCAACGGTGAAGTGCGCCAGTAATTTGCTGTCCGGGGCTGGTTCTAGAATCGCATTCCCGTCAACCCCATCAGGCACCGAATGGTTCCCCACCTTGTCACGGCCATGACCGGCCCCATCAACGAGTTTGAGCAGCGCGTGCTCGACTCCATGCCGGCCATCGAGCGCTGGTTCCGCCTGGAGTGGATGGAGCACACGCCGCCGTTTTACAGCGCGGCAAGTCTGCGCAACGCCGGCTTCAAGCTGGCCGCGGTGGAAACCAGCCTGTACCCCAGCGGATGGAACAATCTGGCACCCGAAGTGCAGCCACTGGCAGTGCAGGCGGCGATGGCGGCGATCGAAAAAATTTGCCCCGAAGCCCGCAACCTGTTGCTGGTGCCGGAAAATCGCGCCAGCGATAGCGCCTACCTTTCGAGCCTGGCGCAACTGCGCCGCATTTTTCACATGGCCGGGTTGAACGTTCGCATCGGCTCGATCGATCCGGCCATCAAGAAAACCACCCGCATCGAGCTGTCTGACGGCCAGAGCGTCACGCTCGAGCCGGTGATTCGCAGCAAACGCCGCCTGGGCGTGAAAGACTTTGACCCCTGCACCATTTTGCTCAACAACGACTTGCGCGCTGGCATCCCCGGCATTCTCGAAGAACTGCACGAGCAGTACCTGTTGCCGCCCTTGCAGGCCGGCTGGACGACGCGGCGCAAGAGTCAGCACCTCAAGTGCTACGAGGAAGTGGCCAAGCGCATGGGCAAGCTGCTCGGCATCGACCCCTGGCTGATCCATCCGCTGTTTGAAAAATGCGGCGCAGACGATTTCGGTGGCGAGTGTCTGGCCACCAAAGTTGATGCCGTGCTGGGCAAGACCCGACGCAAATACAAGGAGTACGGGATCAAGGAAAAGCCGTATGTCGTGATCAAGTCCGACGACGCTGCCCAACAACCAGCGCTGCGCTGTGTGCGCAGCGTCAAGGAACTTGCGGCCTTGCCGTCGGCGATGAATTCGATGCCGAAAAGTGGCGGTGCCCAGGGTCTGCTGATCCAGGAAGGCATCCTGAGCCAGGAGCGCAGCCATGAGGCACTGGCCGAGCCGGTGGTGTACATGATGGACCGCTACGTGGTGGGCGGTTTTTACCGCTTGCACGACCAGGGCGTGGACGGCGAAGATGGTGGCACACCCGATGCCAACTACCTGCCGTTGGCCTTTGAGCACGGCACCCACCTGCCGCAACCCGGCATTCGCGCCGGTGCCAGCGCCCCCAACCGTTTCTACATGTACGGCGTGGTGGCGCGACTGGCAATGTTGGCGGCCAGCTACGAGCTAGAGGTCACCAACCCCGAAGCCGAGTTGTACTGATACTCAATGAATATTCAGACAATGCAAGCTTTCCTGGCCCTGCAGCGGACGCACTGATGGCCACTTCAAGCTCTTCCCTGGCGGCACTCACGCTGGGTGCCATTGGTGTTGTCTATGGCGACATCGGCACCAGCGTGCTGTACGCGGTGAAGGAAGTTTTTGGCACCGGCCATATTGCCGTCACGCCCGCCAATGTGTACGGCATTTTGTCGATTTTTTTCTGGACCCTGACCATCATCGTGTCGGTGAAATACGTCACACTGGTGCTGCGCGCCGACAACAACAGCGAAGGCGGCCTGATCGCCATGCTGGCATTGGCTTCACAGTCGGTCAAGGACAAGCCAGCACTGCGCAAGGTTTTGCTGCTGGTGGGAATTTTTGGCAGTTGCCTGTTTTACGGCGACGGTGTCATCACGCCAGCCATCTCGGTGCTGTCTGCAGTGGAAGGGCTGGAAGTGGTGTCGCCAGCTTTCAAGTCGTACGTGATTTCGCTGACGCTGGTGGTTTTGCTGCTGCTGTTTTCAGTGCAAAAGCGCGGCACGGCGGGCATTGGCAAATTTTTTGGCCCGTTGACCGTGGTCTGGTTTGCCACCATCGCGCTGCTGGGTGTGGTTCAAATCGTCGGCAATCCGACCATTTTGTGGGCCCTGAGCCCGCACCACGCGCTGCGCTTCATCTGGCTTCAGCCGACCATTGCCTTCGTCATTCTCGGTGCCGTGGTGCTGTGTGTGACGGGTGCCGAAGCGCTCTACGCCGACATGGGGCATTTTGGCAAGAAGCCAATTCGACTGGCTTGGTTTGCCGTTGTCATGCCAGCGCTGACGCTGAACTATTTTGGTCAGGGTGCGCTGCTGCTGAAAAATCCATTGGCAGTTGAAAATCCTTTCTACCTGATGGCACCGCAGTGGTCGCGCCTGCCACTGGTGGGGCTGGCGACGCTGGCCACCGTGGTTGCTTCCCAGGCCTTGATTTCAGGTGCTTTTTCGGTCACCAAGCAGGTGATTCAGTTGGGTTACCTGCCACGCCTGAAAATCATGCACACCAACGTCAAGGAGACCGGCCAGGTGTATTTGCCGTTCGTCAACTGGGGGCTGTTTGTGGCGATTGTGCTGGCAGTCGGCCTGTTCAAATCGTCCAGCAATCTGGCGGCGGCTTATGGCATTGCCGTCACCACCGACATGCTCATCACCACGGTGCTGACATTTTTTGTTATCCGCTACAGTTGGCACTACCCGCTGGCGCTGTGCCTGGGCGCAACCGGTTTCTTTTTCACCGTTGATTTTGCTTTCTGGGCTTCCAATCTGCTCAAACTGCTGGAGGGCGGCTGGTTTCCGTTGCTGATCGCCGCTGCCGTGTTCACCCTGATGCTGACCTGGAAAGACGGGCGGCGCTTGCTCAATGAAAAGCTGCGCACCGAGTCGATCGATCTGGCGAGTTTCTTGCAAGCCATCTTTGTCACACCACCGGCGCGGGTGGAAGGTACGGCAGTGTTTCTGACCGCCACGCCAGGCACCGTCCCCAACGCCATGCTGCACAACCTCAAACACAACAAGGTGCTGCACGCCAACAACCTGTTTGTCACGGTGCACAACCATGAGGTGCCCTGGATTGGATTGGACAAACGTCTGGAAATTGCATCCCTGGGCCACGACTGCTGGCAAGTGATCGTCAATTACGGTTTCAAAAACGACCCCGACCTGCCCAAGGCGCTGATGCAGGTGCAGACCCAAGGTTGTGAATTCAATCCGATGTCAACCAGCTACTTCCTGTCACGCGACATCGTCATCCCGACCATTGGCAGTGGCATGGCGCAGTGGCGCGAAAAACTTTTTTCGCAGATGCACCACAACGCCACCGGTGCCGCCGACTTTCTGCGTCTGCCCAACAACGCGGTGGTTGAACTGGGCTCGAAAATCGAAATATGAACATCCTCTTTGTTGCCGATCCGCTCGATTCGTTCAAGCTCTACAAAGACACCACCTTTGCCATGATGCGTGCAGCGCAGGCACGCGGCCACCAGATCAGCGCCTGTCAGCCACAGCACATCGCCTGGACGCGCGGCGGCTGCGTGCAGGCCCAATGCAGCAACATCACCCTCAACGCTGGCGCAGCCAACTGGTACCAGGTGCAGCACAGTGGCGTGCAGGCGCTGAAAGATTTTTCTGTGGTGGTGATGCGCAAGGACCCGCCGTTTGACCTGGAATACCTGTACGCCACGCATTTGCTCGAGCACGCCGAGCGCGAGGGCGCACGGGTTTTTAACCGACCACAGGCGCTGCGCAATCATCCGGAAAAACTGGCAATTCTGGAGTTTCCGCAGTTGATTGCACCCACCCTGGTGACGCGCCAGGCCAGCGACGTTCGCCAATTCCACGCACAGCACCAAGACATCATTCTCAAGCCACTCGACGGCATGGGCGGCATGGGCATTTTCCGCGTCAAGGCCGACGGCCTGAATCTGGGCGCCATCATCGAGACGCTCAACGACAACGGCGCCAGCAGCGTGATGGTGCAAAAATTCCTGCCGCAAATCGCGCACGGCGACAAGCGCGTGCTGGTGATCGACGGGCAGCCGGTTCCCTACAGTCTGGCGCGCATCCCACAAGGCGACGAAGTGCGTGGCAACCTGGCCGTCGGCGGCAAGGGCGTGGCGCAGGCCTTGAGCGAGCGCGAGCGTTTCATTGCCGAGTCCGTCGCTGCGGTGCTCAACCCGCGCGGCCTGCTGCTGCTGGGGCTCGATGTGATTGGCGACTGTCTGACCGAAATCAACATCACCAGCCCGACTTGTTTTCAGGAAATTTTTGACCAGACCGGTTTCGATGCTGCAACGCTGTTCATTCAGGCGTTGGAGCGCGCAGCCCGGGCTTGACCAACGCCGACAACACAAAAATATCATGACCAACCCCAACTCACCGAGCCAGGACGGAGCAGCGGCGCGCGCCAGCAAAGTACGCAGCGCACAACAGGCAGTGGCCCTGGTGCGCGATGGCGACACCGTGGCCACCAGCGGTTTTGTCGGCATCGGTTTTGCCGAAGAAATCGCCTTGACGTTGGAACAGCGCTTTCTCTCCAGTCAGGCCGCCACTGGCGTTGGCACGCCGGCCGGACTGACGCTGGTCTATGCCGCCGGTCAGGGCGACGGCAAGACCCGCGGCCTGAATCATTTTGGTCACGCTGGCATGGTGCGCCGGGTGGTGGGCGGTCACTGGGGGTTGGTGCCGGCGCTGCAAAAACTGGCCGTCAGCAACAGCATCGAGGCCTACAACCTGCCGCAAGGCGTGATCTCGCATTTGTTTCGCGACATTGCGGCGGGCAAACCCGGAACGCTCACCCACGTCGGGCTTGACACTTTTGTTGATCCGCGTTTTGGTGGCGGCAAAATCAACGCTTGCACCACCGAGGAGCTGGTGCGGCTGATGGAAATCGACGGCCGCGAGTATCTTTTTTACAAGGCGTTCCCAATCTCGGTGGGCATCATTCGCGCCACCACCGCCGATGCCGACGGCAACCTGACGATGGAGCGCGAAGCGCTGACGATTGAATCGCTGGCGATTGCCATGGCGGCGCACAATTCGGGCGGCATTGTGATCGCGCAGGTGGAGCGGCTGGCCGAGCGCGGCAGCCTGCACTCGCGCCAGGTGCGCGTGCCCGGCGTGCTGGTCGATGCGGTGGTGGTATGCAGCCAGCCGGCCTACCACATGCAAACATTTTCCGAGCAATACAACCCGGCTTATTCGGGCGAAATCCGCATCCCGATGAGCTCGCTGGCAGCGTTGCCGCTGAACGAGCGCAAAGTGATGGCGCGCCGGGCAGCGTTTGAGCTGCGCTCCAACCAGGTGGTCAATCTTGGACTGGGAATGCCTGAAGGCGTTGCTGGCGTGGCCGCCGAAGAAGGCATCACCGAGCTGCTCACGCTGACCGCCGAGCCCGGTGTCATCGGCGGCGTTCCCGCCAGCGGCCTGAGCTTTGGTGCTGCCATCAACACCCAGGCCGTGATCGACCAACCCAGTCAATTTGATTTTTACGACGGCGGCGGGCTGGACCTGGCGGTGCTGGGTCTGGCGCAGGCCGACTCGCACGGCAACCTCAACGTCAGCAAGTTTGGCACCCGACTGGCCGGTGCCGGCGGTTTCATCAACATCAGCCAAAACGCCAAGACGGTGGTTTTCGTCGGCACTTTTACCGCCAACGGTCTTGAGCTGCAAATCCATGAGGGCCAGCTCAGCGTGCGCCATGAAGGCAGCCTGCACAAGTTTGTCAAGGAAGTCGAGCATCGCACTTTCAGCGGCCGAGAAGCACTGCGCCGGGGCCAGCGCGTGCTCTACGTCACCGAACGCTGCGTGTTTGAGCTCAGGGCGCAGCCGGCGGGTCGTGACGGAGCGCTGGAACTGACCGAGATTGCGCCCGGCATCGATTTGCAGCGCGACGTGCTGGCGCAAATGGATTTCCAGCCACGCGTCAGCGAGCAGCTCAAAACGATGGACGCGGCCCTGTTTGCAGCCGGACCGATGGGACTGCGCCAGCGCCTGCTGCACCCATGTTGATGCGCTTGTCTCACCACTGCCGTTTGTAGGCGCGGCGTGCTGCTGGCAAGTTTGCGGTTGCGCCTTGATAGCGTGCATAATCCAAGCTGTATGACTCAGAAAAAAATTCTGCCCAGGAAAGCCGGATTCAGCGCAACGTTGTTGCTGTGCTGGGCAGTGGGCAGCAGCGCCATGTCGCTGGGCGAGCTCGAGGGCAAGGCTTTGATTGGCAAGCCGCTGGAGCTAGCGGTTGCGGTTGGGTTCGACGCTGCTGAAGAGCTGGGTGCCGACTGTTTTGGCGCTGAAGTGTTCCATGCCGATGTCAGACAGGACCCGAGCCGGGTGCGCGTGCAGGTGCAATCGGTGCCGCAGTCATCCACAGCCAAAGTGCGAATCGTGTCGTCGATTCCGGTTGATGAACCGGTCGTGATGGTGGATCTGCATACCCGTTGTGGACAAAGCACAACACGCCATTACGTGCTGCTGGCAGACCTGCCCAGCCTGGATGAAGCAGCGCCATTGCCGGTGCCCGATACGCCGGTGCCGTTGCGCTCCGACGCGCCAACCCCGCCGATCGCTACCGTGCCGGCTGCGGCTGCCTCCTCCCCCGACAGCGTCAAACCCAAACCGTCAGCCGCCAATCGATCGCTGGCGGCGGTCAAACCGGTGCAACGCAAAGCCTCAGCCCCCAAAGTGCCGGTTGCGACTGCTGGCAGGCCTGCGACGATGGCAGCCAAGCCCGCTGCGGCGGTCGCGGTCAAGCCCAAATTGAAGCTTGACCTGGTCGATAAACCGGCACAACGGCTGGTGGCACCAACACCGCTGACGGCGGCGAGCGCTGACACTCCCAACGTGGCGCAACTTGAAGCGCAAAACAAATTATTGGCCATGCAAGCTGATCTGAAAGCGGTGCGCAGCGCCGCCGCCAAGACCGAGCGGCAACTGGCAGACTTTAAACTGCGGCTGCAAAACGCCGAAGCGGAGCGTTTTCCGGCAGTCGTAGTCTTCGCCTTGCTGGCGTTGTTGCTGGCCAGTCTGGGAGCGGCCGCGTGGCTGTGGCAGCGTCAGCGCAGCGCTCGCCGCGATGCCAAGAACTGGTGGAACAGCAGGCCCATGATGCCGGCCGCGGCGGTGCCAACGGCAGCAGCCCCGGCAGCAGCCCCGGCAGTGAACCAGGCTGGTAGCACGAGCGCGGACAAGCAGCG
>JAVHQY010000082.1:20282-27175 GCA_036171375.1 Rhodoferax sp.
CGGCAGCAGCCCCGGCAGTGAACCAGGCTGGTAGCACGAGCGCGGACAAGCAGCGTCCAGACGGCGCTGCACCCTCGTCGCAAATCGATGTCAGCATGATTGGCAGCAACTTTGCCGACGAGACTGATTCAGCGCCAGCGCCTGCGCCAGTGCCGGTGCCGGTGCCGGTGCCAGCATCAGCACCACGGCCAGTCACGGTCAAGCCCGTGATCGCGCCAGCGATCAAAGGCGCAGCGCTGCCCGCCAGCGAACCGGCAGCTGCCATACCCAACGCCAAACCCCATCCAGCGCAGGAGCTCAATCTGGATTTGTCCGAGCTGGAACCGGCTGCCCCGCCGGCATCCAAACCCGCTCCGGTGCCTGAACCGCCGCTGCCCACGCTGGCCAGCGACAAGCCCGAGCCAACCGACAACCTGATCGACTTTGACTTTACCGACACGCCCAAACCTTGACGGCTTTGTTTGCCGGACTGATGTCGCCACCAGCCATGAGCAAATTCAAGCAGCTTGAATCGTTCGTTGCCGTCGCCACGCGCGGCAACCTCACCGCAGCGGCCAAAGTGCAAGGCATTGCAGCGGCCATTGTCGGGCGGCGTATCGACGCACTGGAAGTACGGCTGGGTGTCAAGTTGATGCTGCGCACCACGCGGCGCATCACGCTCACGCATGAGGGCAACGCTTTTCTGGAAGACTGTCAGCGCGTACTGACCGATCTGGCCAACGCCGAAGCCAGTGTGTCGGCCGGCGGCATCAAGGCCAGCGGCCATTTGCGCCTGACGGCACCGGCCGGTTTTGGCCGCCGCCATGTGGCACCGCTGCTGCCGCTGTTTCGTGAGCGTCACCCCGATGTGGCGATCTCGCTGAGCCTGAGTGATCGCGTGGTCGATCTGGTGGCCGAGGGTTTTGACTGTGCGGTGCGCGTTGGCGACATGAGCGATTCAGCGCTGGTCAGTGTTCGCCTGGCCGACAACCGGCGGCTGTGCGTCGCCAGCCCAACTTACCTGCGCCAGCATGGCACGCCCACGCACCCACGCGAGCTGTCCCGCTTTGATTGCCTCACGCTCTCCAGCGATGCCTCACAGACGCGCGGCTGGTTGTTCAAAATCCCGCGCGGCGACAGTTTCGAGTTGATCCATCTCAAACCTGGCGGCCCGCTGGACTGTTCGGACGGCGAAGTGCTGCACGATTGGTGTCGCGGCGGTTACGGCATTGCCTGGCGCAGCATCTGGGAGGTGCAGGGCGAGCTTGGCAGCGGCGACCTGGTGGCAGTACTGGAAGATTTTGCTGCGCCGGCGAATGGCATTTACGCGGTTTTTCCTCAGCCCAGACACTTGCCGACGCGCTTGCGGCTGTGGATTGATTTCCTCAAGGAAAATTACGGTCGCGCCGGTTTCTGGCGCTCACGATGACGGCACCAGCAGCACCGGCGCGCACCGGGATCATTGTTTGCGCCGACGATTTTGCTGACAACCAAAGCATTTCGCTGGCCATTGTCCGACTGGCGCAAGCGCAGCGCATCAGCGCCACCAGTGCCATGGTGTTGTCGCCGCGCTGGGCGCACGATGCTGCCGCCCTGCGCGAGCTGCGCGGCACGCTCGATGTTGGCCTGCACCTGGATTGGACCAGCACCCATGCCCGCGGCGCCGGCCATGGGTTGAGTTTGGGCGCAGCCATGTTCAAAGCGCTGCGCGGCGGCTTTGCTGGCGCGGCGCTGGCGAACACCTGCGGCGTGATTGAGCGTCAGCTCGATCTGTTTGAAGCGCAGTGGCAGGCACCACCCAGCCACGTTGATGGTCATCAGCACGTGCAACAGTTTGCCGGCATTCGCGCCGCCCTGGTGACAACGCTGGTCAGGCGCTACGCCGGCGCAGAGCAGCGTCTTCCGTACGTTCGCCTTTCGCGCCCCGCCGGCGGTAACGGCACGATCAAAGGCTGGCTGATGGCGGCCATGGGCGCAGCCCGATTGCAGGCCCTGGCCAACGCCTCCACGGTGCCGCTGACGCTGACCCTGGCCGGCATTTATGATTTTGCCGGAAGTCAGTTGCGTTACGCCGATTTAATGGCCAGTTGGTTGAAAACTGCTCCGCAGCGAACCATCCTCATGTGCCACCCGGCGCAAGCCGCCGAGCCCGACGACCCGATTGGCACGGCACGGGTGCAGGAATTCAATTACCTGCTGTCAGACGATTTTGCCGCTGCCCTGGCCCGCTCTGGCGTGCAACTGGTGCGTGGCAACGCGACCGCCAGAAAGCTGTGAGCCCCCGTTGAAACCTGCCCTCACTGAACGACAAAAATCGTGGCTGGCGCTGGCCGCGTTGTGGCTGTTGCTGTTGGCCATGGCCAGCCTGCGACCGCTGGCCGTTCCCGATGAGGGACGTTACGGCGAAGTCGGTCGCTGGATGCTGCAAAGTGGCGACTGGCTGACACCGCGCCTGAACGGCCTGCCGTTTTTCCACAAGCCGCCCTTGCTCTACTGGCTGGAAGCGGCATCACTGGCACTGTTTGGCATCTCCGAACTGGCGCTGCGGCTGGTGCCGGCGCTGCACGCCGGTCTGATGCTGGTGGCGCTGTACCTGGCAGCGCAACGCGTCGGTGGCGAAGCGCTCGCCCGCCGCGCGGTGGTGATGCTGGGCACCAGTCTGAGCTTTCTGGTCGGCGGCCAGTACATCAACCACGACATGCTGGTGGCAAGTTGGATCGGTGTGGCAATCTGGTGTTTTGCTTTTGCTTTCATGGCCGGCGACAAGCCCGACGCGACACTGGCACGGCTGGGCGCGGTTGCCTGCGCCCTGGGCATGCTGAGCAAAGGACTGATTGGTCTGGCGCTGCCGGGCTTGGTGCTTTTGGTCTGGCTGATCGTCACCCGCCAACTGGCAAAACTGCGCCACTTCCCGTGGTTCAGCGCGCTGGCACTGTGGGCTACCGTAGCCCTGCCCTGGTTCATCGTGGCGCAGCAAAAATACCCGGCGCTGTTTGACTACATGTTCATCGGTCAGCAGTTCCGCCGCTACACCGCAGCCACTTACAACAATCCGCAGGCCTGGTGGTTTTACTTGCCGGTCCTGGCGTTGCTGCTGTTTCCGTGGGTGATTTTTGCATTGCTGCAGGCGCGTGCGCAAACGCGCGACGCGCAGCCGGGCGCATCCGCCATGGCCGATCGCTGCTGGCGCCTGTGCTGGGTCTGGGTTGCGGTCATCGTCCTGTTCTTTTCCATTCCGCACTCCAAGCTGGTCGGCTACGTGTTGCCGGTGATGCCGCCGCTGGCACTGTTGGCGGCGCTGGGTTGGCAGCGCACCATGGCACACCGTGCCTACGCCGGCAAAGTCTTTGCGGCCTTGTGCGCCCTCAACCTGGCGCTGGCGCTGACCCTGATGCTGATGGTCGGCCAGGTCACGCGCTCCGGTCGCGCGCAGGACGTGGCGCAAGCGCTGGCATGCGCCGCCGCGCCGGGTGATGCCATTCTCGTCACCGATGCCTATCCCTACGACCTGCCTTTTTACGCGCAGACGGGTCAGGCCTTGGTGGTGCTACAGGACTGGACGCAACTGCGCCAGCACGCCGGCGACGGTTGGCAGCGCGAGCTGTTTGAAGGGGCCGATTTTGATGCCCGGGCAGCGCAGGTATTGCAAGCGCAGGATCGATTGCGCCAGGCCAGGGCGGGTGACTGGCTGGTGCTGCGCAAGGGCAGCCAGAGTCTCAATGGCGTGACCGGCTGGACACTTTTTTACCAGGGCGCGGGCTGGACGCTGTACCGCGCGGCAGCGTCAGCGCCGGAAAGCCCACCAGCGGCTCAGGCAGTAGGTTTGCCCGGCTGCCAACGCCAGCGCCAGAAATAGCGCCAGCAGCGCGGGCATGGCCAGGCCCCGCAGCAGCAGCACAAAAACGATCTCGTTGCTGGCAAAACCCGCCAGCGCCGTCAGCCCAAAACGCAGCAGGCTGACGGCAACCGTGGTGCCGGCATCGCTGAACGACAGCAGACGATGGCCGGCAAAGCTGACAAAGAAAGCGACGCAAAAACCCAGCGCATTGGCCACTTCGGGCCAGACCCAGGCTTGTGTCAGGGCAAACACCAGCATGTGCGTCAGCGCTGCGCTGCCACCGACCAGCAGAAACCAGAAGCCTGATCGGCTCAAGATCGCACCAAAGGTTGCGGCACCAGTCCGCTGCCGCTGCGAGCACTGATCAAATAGGCCGGTCGCCGCTTGACCTCTTCATAAATTCGCCCGACATATTCGGCCAGCACACCAATCGACAACAACTGGATGCCGCTGAAAAACATCATGCCAACGACGATGGTGGCATAGCCCGGCACGGCAATGCCGGTATAAAAATACTCGCCCACCACCCAGACACCGTAGCCCAACGCCAGCCCCGACAGCACCAAGCCCAGCACCGACAAGGCGCGCAACGGCGCGGTGGAAAACGCCAGCATCCCGGTCAACGCCAGCGAGAACGATCCGCGCAAGCCAAAATTGCTTTTCCCGTCGGCGCGCGGCAACGGCTGGTAATCGATGGCCGTGCTGTTGAAGCCAACCCAGGCGTACAGACCTTTCATGAAACGGTTGCGTTCGTGCAAGCCTTTGAGGGCCTCCACCACCTGGCGGTCCATCAGGCGAAAGTCCCCGGCGTTGGCTGGAATCTTGACGCGATTGCCAAAATTGACCAATTTGTAAAAAGCAGCGGTCAGACCCACTTGCAGGCCCGACTGATCATCGCGACGGCTGCGCACCGCATAAACCACATCCGACCCCGAGCGCCATTTTTCCAGCATTTCAGCCAGCAGATCGACCGGATGCTGCCCATCGCCGTCCATCAGGATCACCACTTCGCCACCGCTGGCATCGATGCCCGCTGTCAGCGCCGCTTCCTTGCCAAAGTTGCGTGACAGCTTGAGGTACAGCAACGCCGGGTTGTCGGCGCACAGGCGCTGCATGACTTGCGCTGTATCGTCGCGGCTGCCGTCATCGACCACAATCAACTCGATGCGCTCGCTCAGCGCCGACAAGGCGGCCACAATACGCGGCAAAACAGTGGTCAGGTTACGGGCTTCGTTGAAAGCCGGAACCACGCAGGAAATGGAGGGAGTCTGGTTCAAACGATTCATGGTGACCCTATCATGCCAAAAGAAAACCCCGCTGGACCACCGGGCCGCGATTTTTTTGCGTCCCCGTAGAATTCGGCCATGCACTCCGTAAAAAATGAATTGCTCGCCGCGCTGGCTCAGGTATTGAACCGTTGGTCGCCGGGTCACGCGGCCGCTTTTGAGTCGCCCCGGCTGGCCGCGCACGGCGATCTGGCCAGCACCGTGGCATTGCAGTTGGCCAAAGCGCTACAGCGCAAACCGCGTGAATTGGCTGAACTGCTGCGCGGCGAACTGCTTGAGATGCCAGCCTTCCAGCGCTGGGTGTCGGGCATCGAGATTGCCGGCCCCGGCTTTCTCAACATCACGCTCAAACCCGAAGCCAAGCAGCAGGTGGTGCACGCCGTCCTGCAGCAGCCATTAGCGTTTGGCAGTCAACCGGCCAATGGGCGGCGCGTGCTGGTGGAATTTGTCTCGGCCAACCCGACCGGACCGTTGCACGTCGGCCACGGTCGCCAGGCGGCGCTGGGCGATGCGATCTGCAACTTGTATGCCACGCAGGGCTGGCAGGTTTATCGCGAGTTTTATTACAACGATGCCGGCGTGCAAATCGCCACCTTGGCCAGCAGCGTGCAGTTGCGTGCGCGCGGTTTCAAGCCGGGCGATGCGCAGTGGCCCAGCGGCGAAAACGCAGCCGCCTACAACGGCGAGTACATTGCCGACATTGCCACCGATTTTCTGGCACGCAAGACCGTCACATCCGACGACCGCGAAGTGACGGCCTCGGGCGATGTTGAGGCACTGGACGATATTCGACAGTTTGCCGTGGCCTATTTGCGCCACGAGCAAGACCTCGATTTGCGCTCGTTTGCGGTCAAGTTCGACAACTACTACCTGGAGTCGAGCCTGTACAGCAGCGGCAAAGTTGCTGCCACCGTCGAGAAGTTGCAACAGGCCGGCAAGACTTTTGAAAAAGACGGTGCGCTGTGGCTCAAGACCACCGACTATGGCGACGACAAAGACCGTGTCATGCGCAAGGGCGACGGCAGCTACACCTACTTTGTTCCGGACGTGGCCTACCACATCACCAAGTGGGAACGCGGTTTTGAGAAAGTGGTCAACATCCAGGGCACCGACCACCACGGCACCATCGCGCGCGTTCGCGCCGGACTGCAAGCAGCCAACGTGGGCATTGCGCCGGGCTATCCCGACTATGTGCTGCACACCATGGTGCGCGTGGTGCGCGGCGGCGAAGAAGTCAAAATCTCCAAGCGCGCCGGCAGCTATGTGACGTTGCGCGACCTGATCGAGTGGACCAGCAAGGACGCGGTGCGCTTTTTCCTGCTCAGCCGCAAGCCCGACACCGAGTACACTTTTGATGTCGATCTGGCGGTCAGCCGCAACAACGACAATCCGGTCTATTACGTGCAGTATGCGCATGCCCGGATTTGCTCGGTGCTGGCGGCCTGGCGCGAACAAGGTGGCGGCCAAGTGGACAGCCTGACGCAAGCACCGCTGACCAGCCTGTGCAGCGCACCCGCGCTGGCACTGATGCTTTTGCTTGGCAAGTATCCTGAGATGCTGAGCGCCGCCGCGGCTGATTTTGCACCGCACGATGTCACTTTTTACTTGCGTGAACTGGCCGCCTGCTACCACAGCTACTACGATGCCGAGCGCATCCTGGTCGATGACGAAGTCCTGAAGCGCGACCGCCTGGCGTTGATCGCCGCCGTCGCGCAAGTGCTGCGCAACGGCCTGGCCGTGCTGGGAGTCAGCGCACCGGAGAAAATGTAATAACTTGCGGGACAGATCTT
>JAVHQY010000082.1:27275-44391 GCA_036171375.1 Rhodoferax sp.
AGCTCTGTCCCCAACTGATTAAGACTTGTGGGACAGAGAATGAAACAACATCGCGGTGGCGCATTTCTGGGTTTTATCATCGGTCTGGTGGTGGGCCTGGCTGCCGCGTTGGCGGTTGCCATTTACGTCACCAAAGTGCCCATTCCTTTCATTGACCGCTCGCAAAGCCGCAATGTCGAGCAGGACGCGGCAGAGTTGAAAAAGAACAAGAATTGGGATCCGAACGCCGCCCTGTACGGCAAGAACCCGATCAAACCGGCCGCGCCCGCATCGGCACCGCTGCCCGATGTCAAGCCGGCCGAAGTGATCGATCCAGCCAAACCAGTTACCAGCGCTCAGCCAGGTGTTGCCAGCGATCCGCTGGGCGAACTGGCCAAGGCGCGCACCAGCGCAGTGCCGATCGATCCGTTCATTTACTTCGTCCAGATCGGTGCCTTTCGCTCGGCGGAAGATGCCCAGAGCCAGCGCGCCAGACTCTCGCTCAGCGGCGTTGAAGCCAAGGTCAGCGAGCGTGAACAAGGCGGTCGCGCCGTGTTTCGGGTTCGGGTTGGTCCGTTCGATCAAAAAGGCGAAGCCGAGGCGGCCAAACAAAAACTCGATGCCGCTGGTCTGGAAACAGCGCTGGTGCGCGTGCAACGCTAAACTGCCATCCATTCTTTTTTCTGGAGTGACTCAATATGAAGCGTCGTGACTTTTCGCTGCTGTGCGGTGCTGGCCTGGTGGCCACGGTGGGACTGGAATCAAGTGCCCTGGCGCAGAGCAAGCCGCCGCTGGCGGGAAGCGACTACGTGACTTTGAACAAGCCCGCGCCGGTTGAGGCAGCCAAACCCAAAATCGAGGTGGTCGAATTTTTCTGGTACAACTGCCCGCACTGCAATGCCTTCGAGCCGAGTTTTGATGCCTGGCGCAAAACCGTGGCCAAAGACGTGGCGGTGCGCCGGGTGCCGGTGGCTTTCCGGGACGACTTTGCGCCACAGCAGCGTCTTTTTTATGCGCTCGAAACCTTGGGCTTGCTGGACAAATTGCACGCCCGAGTTTTCACCGCGATTCACACGGAAAAACAAAATCTCTCCAGCGCCGATGCCATCACCGACTGGGTCGTCAAGCAAGGCGTGAACAAGGCTCAGTTTCTGGCGCAGTTCAATTCGTTTTCCACCGCCACCAAAATTAATCAGGCCAAACAGTTGCAAAACGCCTACCAGATCGAAGGGGTTCCGGCGCTGGGCGTTGCGGGGCGCTTCTGGACCGATGGCGAGCACGCCAAGAGCATGCAGCGCGTGCTACAGGTGGTTGATTACCTGGTGGCGCAGGTTCGCGCCGGACGCTAATGGCAGCACTGCACCGGCAACCCGCCACCATTTGTCTGTCGCTGCTCTGGGCACTGCTGCTGATGCCGGCGCTGGCAAGGGCGCAGCAGCATGACCGTGACCAACCCTTGAACGTGGTGGCCGATTCGCTGCGCTACGACGACCAGCAGCGGATCAGCGTTTTCAGCGGGAACGTGGTGATGACCAAGGGCAGCATCGTGATTCGCGGTGCCAGGATCGAACTGCGCCAGGACAAAGCGGGCAACCAGTTTGGCAACGTCACTGGCAGCAGCAACGCCCCAGCCTACTTTCGGCAAAAGCGTGAAGGCCTGGATGAATTCATCGAAGGTGAAAGCCAGACGATCGATTACGACGGTCGCGCTGACAGCATCAAGTTCAGCGGCCAGGCGCAATTGCGTCGCTACCGGGCTGCCAGTTTGAGCGATGAGCTCAATGGCGCGGTGATCATTTACAACAATCGCAGCTCCGCCTTCAGCGTCGATGGCTCAGCCAGTGCGCCCCCAGGCAGCAGTCGCGTTCGCGCCATGCTCAGCCCCAAGCCATCGGCCTCGAGTGCCGCGCCAGCCAGCGCGGCAACACCGTTGCGCGCCAGCGGCTCATTGGGCGAGGCAGCCAAGTGACCAGCCCTTCAGCAGCAACCGCCGCTGTGCCAGTGCGCGCCAGTGGCGAGCACTGCCAGAGCCGCCTGAGCGTCAACCACTTGCAAAAGTTTTATGGCAGCCGCGAGGTGGTGAAAGACATTTCTCTCACCGTTTGCAAAGGCGAGGTGGTTGGCTTGCTGGGGCCCAACGGTGCCGGCAAGACCACATCGTTTTACATGATCGTCGGCCTGGTTCACACCAGCGCCGGTGACATCGCCATCGACGGTCAGTCGATCGAGCATTTACCGATGCATCGCCGGGCCCGCTTGGGCTTGAGTTATTTGCCGCAGGAAGCCTCCATTTTTCGCAAGCTCAATGTGGCCGACAACGTGCGCGCGGTGCTCGAGCTGCAAGTGGACAAAAGCGGCAAGCCGTTAACGTCGGCGGAAATTGAAAAGCGCCTGACTTCGCTGCTGCAGGAATTGCACGTGGACCACTTGCGCGCCTCGCCGGCGCTGGCATTGTCGGGTGGCGAGCGCCGCCGCGTAGAGATCGCGCGCGCGCTGGCCACCGAGCCGCGCTTCATCCTGCTCGACGAGCCGTTTGCCGGAATTGATCCGATCGCCGTCATTGAAATCCAGCGCATCATTGGTTTTTTGAAAGACCGAGGCATAGGCGTGCTGATCACCGATCACAACGTGCGCGAAACGCTGGGGATTTGCGACCATGCCTACATCATCAGCGACGGCCGCGTGCTGGCGCAGGGAACGCCGGCCGAAATCGTCAATGATGCCAACGTGCGCCGCGTTTATCTGGGCGAACATTTCAAAATGTAGATGAAGCAGGGTCTGTCGCTTCGGGTTTCCCAGCATCTGGCGTTGACACCGCAGTTGCAGCAATCGATTCGCCTGTTGCAGCTCTCCACGCTGGAGCTCGAGCTGGAAGTCGACCAGGTACTGGCCGACAATCCTTTTCTGGAACGCGAACCTGAATCTTTACCAAGCGATGGTTTGCCGACGCTGCCGACTGACGCGCCGCTGCCACGCGACGAAGCGCCAGCCGAAAGCAACATCTATTCCCAAGCCGACACTGGCGAGTCGCCGTCAGATCACGACGGCAGCGACAGTCTGAGTTGGGACGGCGACGGCAGCCTGCCACTGGCACCCGACGACAGTGAATGGGGCGGCGAGGCCCGCCAGTACGGCAGTCCGGCGGGTGACGATAACGAGCGCGAAGCCGCCGACACCACGGCACCTGCTCAGTCGCTGGCAAGCCATTTGCGCGCGCAAACCGTGGGCCTGCGCCTGAATCCGCAAGACCGCGCTGCGCTTTGGTTTTTGATTGAATCGCTCAATGAGGACGGCTACCTGGAAGATTCGCTGAGCGCTTTGGCAGCAGAGTTTGCCAGTGACAATCTGGAGCAATCCGAGCAGTTGCTGCACCACTTCAACATGGCTTTGGCGCTGTTGCAAAGTCTGGAGCCGACCGGTGTCGGCGCGCGCTCGCTGGCCGAGTGCCTGACGTTGCAGTTGAAAGCCTTGGCGCGTGAGCGCTCGCTGGCAGCGCCGGCCACGGTGGTGACAGCCGCGATCTGCATTTGCCGGCAAGCACTGCCCGCACTGGCGCGCAACGATCTGGCGGGGTTGATGAAAGTCTGTGCTGCCGGCAACGCCACCGTGCGCCAGGCGATGGCGTTGATCGCCCGGCTGGAGCCAAAACCGGGGCGGTGTTTTTTTTCTGTCGAGCAAAACCTGGTGCTGCCCGACGTGATCGTGACGCAGTCGCCCGGCAGCGGCAAACTCACCGTGCGCCTCAACACCGAAGTGATGCCCAAGCTGCGCTTGCACGACTTGTACGCCAACATCCTCAAAAACCAGCGCAGCAAAGGCAAGCAAGCCGGTCAACTCGCGGCTTTGCTGCAGCATTTGCAAGAAGCCCGCTGGTTCATCAAAAACATCGAGCAGCGCTTTGCTACCATTTTGCGCGTCAGCAGTGCCATCGTGCAGCGGCAGAAAAGTTTTTTCACACACGGCGCGCTGGCCATGCGCCCGTTGGTGCTGCGCGAAATTGCGACGGAGCTCGGTTTGCACGAATCCACCATCAGCCGCGTCACCAGTGGCAAGTACATGAGCACGCCGCTGGGTACTTTTGAGCTCAAGTATTTTTTTGGCTCGGGGCTGGCCACCGACTCCGGCGGCAGCGCATCGAGCACGGCAGTGCGGGCCTTGATCAAGGAGTTTGTGGCGGCGGAAAATCCGCTCAAACCGCTCAGCGACCAGCAGCTCTCGCTGATGCTCAAAGAACAAGGCATTGCCTGCGCCCGGCGCACGGTGGCCAAATACCGCGAAGGTCTGCGCATTGCCACGGTCAGTCTTAGAAAAACGCTCTGATCCCCTCGGGTGGACAATCTGACCCTGCTCGGAATCGAAATCGAAATTGAACCAACTTGAACTTTTTCTGCCCTGCGCCGCTGGCGTGGAGGATTACCTCGCCGACGAGGTGCACCAGATCACCGGCGTGGCACTGGAACAAGTGCACAAGCGCCGCGGTGGCGTGGCGCTGGAGGGTGCCTGGCGCGACGTGCTGACGCTCAATCTCCACAGCCGCCTGGCGCAGCGCGTGCTGCTGTTGCTGTCCTACAGCGAATACCGCAGCGAGCACGATTTGTACCGCGCCGCCACCGAAGTGACGTGGGAAGCCTGGTTCACGCCGCGCCAGTCGATCAAGGTCGAAGTCACGGCCCAGCATAGCCCGCTGACCAGTCTGAATTTTGCCGCGCTGCGCGTCAAGGACGCTGTCTGCGACCGCTTTCGCGTCAAAGCCGCTGGCGTGCGCCCGGATGTCAACACGCAACACCCCGATGTCCGCATTTACTGCCACCTCACCACCGATGCCTGCTCGCTCTACCTCGACACTTCGGGTGAAGCGCTGTTCAAGCGTGGCTGGCGCCAAGACAAGGGCGAAGCGCCGCTGAAAGAAACGCTGGCCGCAGCCATGCTGGCTGCCAGTGGCTGGGCCCAGGGCGAGGCGGATTTGCGCCCACTCTACGACCCCTGCTGCGGCAGCGGAACGATCGCCATTGAAGCGGCACAGATCGCTTGCCATATCGCCCCCGGGTTGCTGCGCCACTTCGCTTTTGAGAACTACCTGCCGTTTCAAAGCCACGTCTGGCAAGCTACCCGGGACGAAGCGCACGCGGCGCAGACCCTGCCGGAGGCCGCGCAGCCAGTGATTATTTTTGGCAGTGACGTGGCGCACCGCATGGTCGATTTTGCCCAGCGCAATGCCGAGCGCGCGGGCGTGGCCAAAGTGATCGAGTTCCGCGGTGGCGATGCCTTGCAGCGGATGCCACCGGTGGCCGGTGGCGGCGTGATGCTGCTCAACCCACCCTACGGCGAGCGCATGGAAGTCGCTGGTGTCGCGGGTGCCTTCAGCGCTGCACGGCACGGTGCCAGGGTTTTGCATGAAGACCGGCCGCAGCGTGTGCCCAGCGCGCGTGAGGTCCCTCAGAGCGCAGCCGGTGGCGAGTTTTTCAGTCAACTCGCAGCGCACTGGAAAAAACATTACAGCGGATGGCAAGCCTGGATACTCACGCCCGACCTGAAGCTGCCGGGCAAAATGCACCTCAAGGAAACGCGGCGCGTGCCGCTGTGGAACGGTCCGATTGAATGCCGGCTGTTCCGCTTTGACATGGTGGCCGGAAAAATGAAAGCCAGCCCGCCGGTGCCGCGCGAGTCCTGAAATCGTTGCGCGTCAGCGCAGCAGTGCCAGCAGCCGGTTGAGCGCGTGCCGCACCGTCTGGGCACGCACGCTCGCGCGCGTGCCATCGAAGTGGCGTTGTTCGCTGAGGAGCTGTCCCGGCAGCGCAAAACCAAAGCAGACCAGTCCGACCGGTTTGGCCGCGCTGCCGCCGCCCGGACCAGCAATGCCGGTGACGGCCAGCGCCACCTGCGCGTGTGCATGCTGGAGGGCACCCTGCGCCATCGCGCGGGCTACGCTTTCGCTGACCGCGCCGTCGCGCTGCAACAGCGCTGTGTCCACACCGAGCAACTCGATTTTTGCCGCATTCGAATAAGTCACAAAACCGCGCTCGAACCAGTCGCTCGATCCGGCCAGATCGGTGCAGGCAGCAGCGATCAGGCCACCGCTGCAGCTTTCGGCCGTGGCCAGTTTCAATTCTTTTTCCAGCAAGCGCCGGGCCAGCAAAACGACCAGTTCTGCAACCGGCACCGCAGCTATTGGCAAGACGGCGCTCATTGAAAAAATCTCCACGCCGCAATCACCAACAAAGTGCAGCCGGCCGCCACCAGGTCGTCGAGCATGATTCCCACACCGGCTTTGTTCCACACATTGGGGTCGGTATGCAAATCGTCGGGATGGAACAGGCGATCGGCCCAGCCGACCGGTCCGGGTTTGACCGCATCAAAAAAGCGGAACAAGGCAAAGGCCAGCAGTTGCCCGACCAAGCCAGTGGGCATCACCAGCCACAGCACCAACCAGAAAGCCGCAATTTCGTCCCAGACAATGCTGCCGGGGTCGGGCACGCGCATGTCCTTGGCGCTGACGCTGCAAGCCCACCAGCCCAGCGGCATTGAGACCAGCAGCAACCAGGCCCAGCGCGCATCGTTCATCCACGGCTGCAAAATCAAGAACGCCAGCCAGGCCCACAGGGTGCCAACCGTTCCGGGTGCCACCGGGCTCAGGCCGGAGCCAAAACCCAGCGCGATAAAGTGCGCTGGCTGCGCCAGCAGGAAACGGGCATCGGCGCGCACCGGTGCCAGCGCGGTAGGGCCAAAGGCGTTGGAGTCAAACATGGGTAAATTATCGTCGGCAGCCTCAAAAGGCTCAGGCAAAGTGATCAAACGATGGATAGCGGTTGAGCAGCGCTTGCCCCTTGCCGTCGAGCAAGCGCAGGCCCGCTTCCGCATCGATGCGGCCAATGCAGGTGACAGCGGTCTGGCTGCTTTGACCCGCCGCCATGACGGCATCGCGCTGCGCCGGGGCGGCGGTAAACAACAGTTCGTAATCATCGCCGCCGGCCAGCGCCAGATCGCGCCACTGTTCGGCGCTGAGGGCGTCGCCGCTTGAGTTCATCAGCGCACGTGCGCCGACCAGCGTCGCTGCCACATCGGCCTGCACCGTGGCACCCACGCCAGAGCGCTGGAGAATGTGGCCGAGGTCACCCAGCAGGCCGTCGCTGACATCAATCGCGGCGCTGGCGATGCCGCGCAGCGCCAACCCCAGCGCGACCCTGGGCGTGGGTTGCTCCATGCGCGCGCGCGCCAACGCAAACAGTGCTTCGGGCAGCGCCAACGTGCCGCGAAAGGCTTCCAGCGCCAGCCGGGCATCGCCCAGCGTACCGCTGACGTACAAGTCATCCCCGGCACGGGCACCGGAGCGCAGCAGCGCTTGCGAACGGCCATCGATCACCGGCACCTGGCCAAACACCGTGATGCAGATATTGAGCGGCCCGCGCGTGGTATCGCCACCGATCAGCTCGCAGCCATGTAAGTCGGCCAGCGCGAACAGCCCTTTGGAAAAACCGGCCAGCCAGTCCGCGTCAACGCGCGGCAGCGCCAGCGCCAACGTGAAAGCCAGCGGCTTGGCCGCGCAGGCGGCCAGGTCGCTGAGGTTGACGGCCAGCGCCTTGTGGCCCAGCTTGAGCGGATCGACGGTCGGCAAGAAGTGCCGGCCCTCGACCAGCACGTCGCACGAGACGGCAAGCTGCGTGCCGGGCACCGGCTGCAACAGCGCGCAGTCGTCACCCACACCCAGCACCGCGTGTGTGGCCGGGCGCGTGAAATAGCGCTCGATCAAATCAAATTCACCCATGGCGCGATGCTATCCTGAAAATTTGGGGGACAGACCGCAGCTCGCGAAGCGAGCCAGCTCTGTCCTCAACTGATTAGTTTTGGGGGACAGACCGCAGCTACGCGCAGCGAGCCAACTCTGTCCTCAACTGATCAGCTGCAGCGTAAACTTGAGCCATGACCTACCGCATCGCTCCGTCCATTTTGTCGGCCGACTTTACCCGCCTGGGTGAAGAAGTTAAGAACGTCATCGCCGCCGGTTGCGACTGGATTCACTTCGACGTGATGGACAACCATTACGTCCCCAACCTCACGTTCGGCCCAATGATTTGCAGCGCCTTGAAACCGTTGGCAAAAACGGCGCTTGGCGCGGCCGTTGCGATCGACGTGCACTTGATGGTGCAACCGGTCGATGCGCTGGCGGCGGCGTTTGCCAGCGCCGGCGCTGACCTGATCAGCTTTCACCCGGATGCTTCAAAACACGTCCACCGCAGCATCCAGGCGATCAAGGCCAGCGGCTGCCAGGTTGGACTGGCGTTCAATCCGGCCGAGCCGCTGTCGGTGCTGGACTGGGTGCTGGACGATCTTGATCTGGTGTTGATCATGAGCGTCAACCCGGGTTTTGGCGGCCAGAGTTTCATCGATGCCAGCCTGCGCAAGATCGAGGCCGTGCGCCGGCGCATCCAGGCCAGCGGCAAAGACATCCGTCTCGAAGTCGATGGCGGCATCAAGGTGGAAAACATCGCGCGCGTGGCCGCCGCCGGAGCCGACACCTTCGTCGCCGGCAGCGCGGTTTTTGGTCAGCCCGACTACCGCACCGTGCTCGCTGCCATGCGTCAGGCGTTGGGCTGATCGACGTTCAATTGCAACCACCACTCGAGCAGTGCCAGGTGCCACAGTTTGCTGCCGTTGATGCGGGTAAAGTGCTCGGGCGCTTCGGGCGCGGCCAGTAGCTTGTCCACATAAGCACGCTGATAGAGGCCACGTTTAAGGCACGCTTCGGACAGCAGAATGCTGCGCATCAATTGCAGAAATTCACCGCGCACGTATTTCAGTGCCGGCACCGGAAAATAGCCTTTGGGGCGGTCGATCACGGCATCGGGCACCAGACCGCGGGCAAGCGCCTTGAGCGGGAACTTGCCGCCTTGCCTGAGCTTGAGTTCGCTCGGCATGTGCGCTGCCAACTCGACCAGCTCGTGGTCCAGAAACGGCACCCGCACTTCCAGGCCCCAGTCCATCGGCATGTTGTCCACCCGCTTGACCGGGTCATCAACGATCAGCGTGGTGGCATCAAAGCGCCAGACCTGATCGAGAAATGTATCGGCTTGCGGCTGGCTCAGCGCGCGCGCCACCAGCGCGCTGGTGACATCGCCCACGTGCCATGCCGGTGCCATCATTTCCAGGTATTCGGCGTGGTCGCGGTCAAAATAATGCTGGCTGAAGCGTTGCAGCGGCGTACCCGTTTCAGCGTCCATTTTGGGGTACCAGAAATAACCACCAAACACCTCGTCGGCACCTTGCCCTGAAAGCACCACCTTGACATCTTTGGACACTCGCTCGCTGAGCAGATAAAACGCGATCACGTCGTGGCTGACCATCGGCTCGGTCATCGCAGCCACAGCTTCGGGCAGGCGGGCCAGCACTTCGCTGTTGGGAATTTTGTACTGCTGGTGGCGGGTATGGAAGTGGCGCGCGACCAGGTCTGAATATTCAAACTCGTCGGCCTTTTCGGCCCCCGCGCCGAGGTCTTCAAAACCAATGGAGAAAGTTCGCAGATCGGGCACCTGATCGGCCAGCAGCGCCACCAGCAGGCTCGAATCGAGCCCACCCGACAGCAGCACGCCGACCGGCACGTCGGCGGCCAGGCGGCGGCGCTCGACCGCGCGCAGCAAAGCAGAGCGCGTTTGCTCCAGCCACTGCGCCGACGTGAGCGGTTGCGCCGGCCGGGTCGCGTCAAGCGTCCAATACACCTGCTGCGCAAGCTGTCCACCTGCGTGCACGGTCATGCTGCTGGCGGGTGGCAGCTTGCGCACGCCGCGCAGCACCGTGTGCGGTGCTGGCACCACCGTGTGCAGCGTGAAGTGGTGGTGCAGCGCAATCGGATCAAGCTGGGTATCGACCCCACCACCGGCCAGCAGCGCCGGCAGGCTGGAGGCAAAACGCAGGCGCTTGCCGTCCTGCGTCAAATACAAAGGCTTGATGCCGAAGCGGTCACGCGCCAGGAACAGCCGCTGCTGGCGCGGCTCCCAGATGGCAAAAGCAAAAGCGCCCAAAAAATGGCTGACGCAGTCCTCGCCCCAGGCGTGGTAGGCCTTCAAGATGACTTCACTGTCACCGTCGGAAAAAAAATGGTAGCCGCGCTCAATCAGCTGCTGGCGCAGCTCGCGGTAGTTGTAAATGGTGCCATTGAAGACCAGTGTCAGTTGCAGCTCGGCATCATTCATTGGCTGGTGCGCATGCTGCGACAAATCAATGATGGACAAGCGCCGGTGGCCCAGTGCCAGCGGGCCGTCGTGGTAGCTGCCAGCGTCGTCGGGGCCGCGCCGCGCCAGCCGCGCCGACATGCGCTCGATGGCCTGCAAGTCAGGCGCTAGGCCGTCAAAACGCAGCTCGCCGCAAATGCCGCACATCAGCGACTGCCCGCGGCTGGCAGCAGCACCACCGGCGCAAAACCGCCGCCCTGGGTGCGGAAATTGGTGGTCTGCCCAGCGTAGATGCGCGCCGCCAACAGTTGTATCTGGCCAGCATAAACAAAAGCGCGCAGGTCAAATTTCAAGTCGGTCTGCACGCCATCGACTTCAATGCCACGCTGGCCCGGCGGCACCAGCGCCTGCGCCACAAAATCGCCAGCCAGGATTTCACCCCACACCCGCCGCGTCAGTTTGTCACCACGGTACGCAGCTTTGCCGCCATAGCTGGCCACCGGTTTGAAAAAAAGCTGGCGCCGCTGCGCCCAAAGATCGTCGGCGCGCTGCGCGCTCACCATTTGGGTCGGTGGCACACCCGCCTGGAGCAGCTTGCGGTCAGCCGGGGACACGCCCCAGGTGGCAAGCAGATCGTCCTGACTGAGCACAATGAGGTTGCGCTTGTCGGCGTAGAGGGCATGGGCGTGCGGGTCAGGGGTGAGCACCACGGAACCAGCTTCGTAAGCGGCTCTGAGCGCCGCGTGGCGGTTTTCTTCAAAGTAGAAATCGGTCAGGCGGTTATAGACCAGATCGACCGCTGCGCCCTGGTACCACAGCCTGCCATCGTGCCACGCCAGCTCCGCTGCCGGGGCCACGCTGGCAGCCACGCCATGCTGTTCAAACAGTTGGCGAAACAACGCAAACTCGGGTGCCAGGTACTGCTGTAGCGGATCGTCGTCAACGATCAGCGCCCGGCGCAGCGGGGTGTTGCCACGCTGGCGCTGCCACTCGGCCACAAACATGTCAAAAAAAGTCTGCTCGCTGGTCTCGTTGGCAAGCGTGGCAGCAAAGGCCCAATCCGCCGTCTCACAACAGTTTTCCTGTGCCCGCGCCAGCGCCAGGTTGAGCAGCACGCCGCCCGCGTTGGTGTTGATTTCTATCAACTGCGGCCCGCCAGGCCCCAGATGAAAATCAAAACCCATGCAAACCCCGAGCGGCCCAAAATCATGTCGTGCAATGGCCGGTGCCCGCGCCAGCGCCAGCGCCTGGTAAGCGGGCAAAGCGATGACGCGCTCGATGGCCGCCACCGTCGCTGCCATCTGCTGCGCCATGTCGTGACCGACAAAAACGACGGTGGAAGAAAACAGATGCGGTCGCGTTTGCGTGATGCTTTGCAGCAGCCCGTGCAGGCTGGGGTCATGCTCGATCTGCTCACGCAGCCGCTGCTCATTCAAGGTTCGGCAATAACAAGCCTGGTTCAGAAGCTCAGCCGAGCTCGGCATCGGCACCACGGCCACAGATTCAGTACGGGTCATGCTGCGATCTTACTTTGAACCTGGCGGGTTCACCGGATGCCGCAACGGAGCTGAACACCTGACAACGTTATGTTCCGGGTGTGGGTGGGCCGAAGGCGGTGCAGTGAGTGGCGTAGCGAAATCAAGGGGGAGGCCGCAGGCCGGAGGACATTCGCGCAGCTGCTCACTGCGCCGCCTTCGGCAAGCAGCGATACTGGTCGGCGCAGATTGCACACCAAGCTTTCTGAAAAGACCAATGGGCGCTGCCTGTTACGATAACGGCCGATTTACAAGCTGGAAAAACGATGAGTGAATCGACCCATGCCAATCTGGCTGCCGCACCGCTGACAGCCGCCGCCGCGCACCCTGGCGAAGCAAGCCCGGAGGCGCTGTACGCCGAAGCGCTGATCACCTCGCGCCAAACCATACTGCCCAAGCGCCTGTTCCCACCGGCACCGTCGGCGCAGCAGCTGGAGCAGCTTTTTCGCGCCGCCGCGGCCGCCCCCGACCACGCTCAGTTGCTGCCCTGGCGCTTTGTGCTGGTGCCGACGGACAGGCGCGCCGATCTGGCGCAGGCGTTTGCCCAGGCGCTGCTCGAGCGCGACCCGCTGGCTGAACCACAACAAATCGAAGCCGCGCGTGAAAAAGCGTTTCGGGCACCGCTGGTGATGCTCGCCGTCGTGCAACTCGGGCCGCGTGATCCCGACATTGCGCCGATGGAGCGCGTGCTGTCGCTGGGCTGCGCCATCGAGAATATTTTGCTCAGCGCGCACAGCATGTCTTTTGGCAGCAGCCTGACCAGCGGCCAGGCGATGGACTCCAAGGCGCTGCGCGAGTTGTTCAAACTGCAAGCCAATGAGCACGCGCTGTGCTTCATCAATATCGGCACCGTTGGCAAAAACAAACCCGGCTCGCTGCGGCCGCTGCCGCAGCAGTTTGTCTCCAGCCTGTGAACGCCCCCGGATGGGCTCCAGGGGTGAGCGCCGATTTCTGGTACTCCAGCATGAGGCGTTCGCCCCTGGGGCCCATCCGGGGGGTCGCGCCACCAAGCAGCGGCTCAGGTGGCGTAGGCGTCAATCAACGCTGGTGTGTGGCGTGGCGCGCTCGATGATGCTGCTGCAATCGACACCGCGCGGCAGGCTGCCATAGTTGTGCTGGCCGCTTTGCTCCAGGCGCGAGCGGCAAAACGCGGCGCTGACAAAGTCGGGCGCGTGGCGCAGCAGCAGCGAAGCCTGTAGCGCCAGTGCCATGCGATCGACGACATCGCGGGCACGGTACTCAAAGTCGTGCAAATCGTGCAGCTCCTTGAGCAGCGTGTCGCTCAAGTGGTCCAGCGCCGCGTTGGCTCCGCTGGCCTGCTGCACTTCGGTGAAAAAAGCCTCCAGCACGGCCGGTGTTTTGCGGACGGCGCGCAGCACGTCCAGGCATTGCACGTTGCCGCTGCCCTCCCAGATGGTGTTGACCGGTGCTTCACGGTACAGGCGCGGCAGCATGCTGTCTTCCATCACGCCACTGCCGCCGATGCACTCCATCGCTTCATAGGCATGGCCCGGCGTGCGCTTGCAAATCCAGTATTTGCCCACCGCCGTCACCAGCCGCACCAGCAAGTCTTCATTGGTCAGCTCGCGGTGATCGAGTGCGCGCGCAATGCGCAGGCTCAAAGTCAAGGCGGCTTCGCTCTCCAGCGCCAGATCGGCCAGCACGTTTTGCATCAACGGCTGCTGGCTGAGCAATTTGCCAAAAGCCGAGCGGCGGCGGCAATGGTGCAGCGCCTGCGAAGTTGCCATGCGCATCCCGGCACTGGAGCCAATCATGCAGTCAAAGCGCGTCATGGCGACCATCTCGATGATGTTGCGCACGCCGTGGCCCTCAGCACCCACCATCCAGGCCAGCGCGCCACGCAGCTCGGTCTCGCACGAGGCGTTGGAGGCGTTGCCCATTTTTTTCTTCAGGCGCACGATTTGCATCGCATTCTTGCTGCCGTCGGGCCGCCAGCGCGGCAGCAAGAAACACGACAAACCGATGGGCGTTTGCGCCAGCACCAAAAAGGCATCGCACATCGGCGCTGAAACAAAATATTTGTGCCCGACCAGCTCGTAAGCCTGGCCCGGCCCGGTGCCACCCAGCGGGTAAGCACGCGTGCTGTTGCTGCGCACGTCCGAGCCGCCCTGTTTTTCCGTCATCGCCATGCCGATCGTGATGCCTTGTTTTTGTTCCACCGGCAGGTTGCGCGGGTCATAGACGCGCGCCATGATTTTGGGCAGCCAGGCTGCGGCCACATCACTTTGCAGACGCAGTGCCGGCACCGAAGCAAAAGTCATCGTGATCGGGCAGCCGTGGCCGGCTTCAACCTGGGCTTGCAGATAGTTCCCCGCGGCACGCGCCACGTGCGCGCCCTCACCCGGTTTGTCCCACGGCGCGCTGTGCAGGCCGCGTTCAATGGCGGTTTTCATCAACTGGTGATACGCCGGGTGAAACCGCACCAGGTCGATGCGTCGGCCAAACCGGTCGTGCGTTTCCAGCTCGGGCTGATGCAAGTTGGCCAGTCGGCCCAGCTCCAGGTAATCGGCCGAACCGGTGATCTGGCCAAAAGTGCTCAAATCGTCTTGCGCCCAACGCGCACCTTCGCGCTGCATGGCCGCCACCAGCGCGGCATCCTGACCATACATGTTGAAGTCGCACAGCTCGCTGCCGAGGTTGCTCAGCTCGTGCGTCTGGGCGAAATAAGGTGCGCCAGGGTGGGCGCTCAAGGTGTTGTTCATGGCGAATCTCCAATACCTGCTTTTTTAGCGACTGGGCCGGTGGCTGTCAACCGCCGGGTTGACCGCCACCGCGCTGACCGACAGCCGATCCACGGCAGCGGCGCTGTCCTGCGCTTTTTTTGCAAATTCAGCGCGCAGGGCTTTGAGTTTTTCGCGCGGGTCTTCCTTGTGTGCAACCTGGTCAAGCGCCATTTCGGCAATGAAGCGGCTCGGCTCGGCTGCCACCATGGAGCGTCCTTTTTTGCGCTTGCGTGTCCAGCTCACCGCCAGCGTCGTCCTGGCGCGGGTGATGCCCACATACATCAGGCGACGCTCTTCCTGCAAGCGCTGCGCCAGGTTTTCGCTGGCCATCGCGCTGCCGGGGTCGGTCGAGTCAAGCTCCTCACGCGCTGAACTGAACGGCAGCAAGCCTTCGACCACACCGGCCAGCATCACGTGCGGCCACTCCAGGCCCTTGGCCGCATGCAAGGTTGACAGTGTCACCACGTTTTGCTCGGTTTCGCGCTCGCTCAAGGTGGAAAGAAGAGACACCGTTTGCGCCACTTCGAGCAGCGATTTCTGTGCCACGCCACCTTCGCCTTCAGCGCCACAGCGCTGCGCCATCCAGTCGCAAAACTCGAGCACATTGCTCCAGCGCACAGCGGCTTGTTTGTCGCTGTCTTCGGCTTCAAACAAGTGCCTCTCGTATTCAATGTCCTTGAGCCAGTCGAGCAAAAATGCCCGCGCCGCATCCACCCCCAGCGTGTGTCTGGCGCGAAATTCCAGATCGTTGACATAGCGACCAAACTCGTGCAGGCTGCCCAGCGCCTTGCTGCTGATCACGCTGGCCAACGACGACAAGAACAGGGCCTCAAACAAGCTGACCTTGAAACGCGCAGCAAAACCGCCCAACTGCGCCAGCGTCTGGTGACCAATGCCGCGTTTGGGTGAAGTCACGGCGCGCAAAAAAGCCGGGTCATCGTCGCTGTTGATCCACAACCGAAACCAGGCGCACAAATCCTTGATTTCAGCGCGATCAAAAAAGCTGGTGCCGCCGGAGACCTGGTATGGAATCTGCGCTTTGCGCAGCGCTTTTTCAAACGGCTTTGACTGGTGGTTGGCGCGGTACAGCACGGCAAAGTCTTTGTATTCCTTGAACTGCACGCCCGCCGTGTTGGCAGCACCCGAGCGCAAATTCTGGATGCGCGCCAGCACCCGCTCGGCCTCATGCTCTTCGCTGTCGGCATCGAGCACGCGCACTGGCTCGCCCGCGCCGAGATCGCTCCAAAGCTTTTTCGGGAACAGCTTGGGGTTGAAGCCGATCACGTGGTTGGCGGCCTGCAAAATGGCGCTGGTGGAGCGGTAATTTTGTTCCAGCTTGATCACCTTGAGCGCCGGAAAATCAAGCGGCAATTTTTTCAGGTTGTCCAGCGTGGCACCGCGCCAGCCGTAGATCGACTGGTCGTCGTCGCCGACCGCGGTAAAGCGCGCCGCCTCCGGCGGACCGACCAACAGCTTGAGCAGTTCGTACTGGGTGGCGTTGGTGTCCTGGTACTCATCGACCAGCACGTGGCCCAGGCTGGCTTGCCACTTGGCGCGGATTTCATCGTGTTGCTGCAGCAGCTTGAGCGGCAAGCCGATCAGATCGTCAAAATCAACGCTTTGGTAGGCTGCCAGCCGCTCTTCGTAACGCGCCATCACGCGCGCGGCTTGCTGTTCGTTGTCGCCCTGCGCTGCCAACGCTGCTGCTGCGGCATCAAGCCCGTCACTTTTCCAGCGGCTGATCGTCCATTGCCAGTCGCGCGCGGTGGCCGCATCGACACTGCCACCAGCATCTTTCAAAATGCCGGTGACATCATCGCTGTCCAGAATCGAAAATTGCGGCTTCAGTCCCAGCGCGGCACCGTCCTGGCGCAGGATGCGAACGCCGAGCGCATGAAAAGTGCAAATCAACACCTCTTTGGCAGCCTTGCCAATCAGCCCCCTGGCGCGCTCGCGCATCTCGGCTGCGGCCTTGTTGGTAAAGGTGATGGCGGCAATGCGTTGCGGCTCCAACCCAGCCTGGATCAGACGGCCAATCTTGTGCGTGATGACGCGCGTTTTGCCGGAACCGGCACCGGCCAGCACCAGGCATGGGCCGTGCATGAAATTGACTGCTTCTTGTTGCGCCAGGTTAAGGCCATTGGATGGGGAAGATGACATGCGTCCGGATTATCCCTTGCGGCGATGCTGGCGCTGCGCAACCGATCAAGCAGCCGCAGCACGAAAGCTGGTGACAATAGCCACCGTGCTGCAAATACTGCTGATCACCTTTCCATTTTTCGCGCTGGTGCTGTGCGGCTACGTGGCCACCCACCGGCGCATGTTGCCGCTGGAGGCGATTGCCGGCCTGAATGGTTTCGTGCTATTTTTTGCCCTGCCCTGCATGTTGTACCGCATGGGGGCCAGCACACCGCTGGCGCGCTTGCTCGATGGCGGTGTCTTCTTCACCTGGACCCTGTGCGCCCTGATCATCGTGGCGCTTACGATTGCCCTCAGCAAAAACGCCCGCATCGGCTGGAACGATGCCTCTTTTGGCGCTCTGGTTGCGGCGTTTCCGAACACCGGCTTCATGGGCGTGCCCTTGCTGGTGACCCTGCTCGGTCCGTCCGCCGCAGGGCCGGTGATTCTGACCATACTGATCGACATGGTGATCACCACCTCGCTGTGCATCGCGTTGTCGCGGCTCGATGGCGCT
>JAVHQY010000082.1:44491-48267 GCA_036171375.1 Rhodoferax sp.
GCGCTACGGTGCCGACAACGGTCGCATCGCCCGCATCATCTTGCTCTCGACAGCGGCCGCGTTCCTGACCTTTTCGCTGGCGGCCAACTGGCGCTGAAGCCGATTGGTTGTCAGATTGACAGCGGATCCACGTCCACCGCCCAGCGCAGCAAACCTTTGGCCAGCGGGCGCAGGGCCGCTCCGTGCAACACCGGCTGCCAGTGCGTCAAAAACCGCTGCAACGTCGCGCGTGAGGTGCTTTCAACCAGCATCTGCGCACGCTCGACGTTGGCCACGCGCGCAATTGCCAGTGGCACGGCCGGGTAGAGCGTGACACCCTCACTGTGCGCCAGATCAGCACCGGCCAGCCGGGCAGCGGTCAAAAAGTCCTGCGCCGCCTGCTGGCTGCGGGCCTCGGCGCGCAGCAGCGCCTGCGATCCAAACGGCGGCATACCGGCCTGTTCGCGCTCCTTGAGCAGTTGCCCGGCAAAGCCTGGGTAGTCGTGCTGTTTCAATGCCTCAAAAAGAGGATGCTGCGGGTAGGCAGTCTGTAGCCACATCTCGCTCTGGCTGGCGATATCGGCGTCGCGCCCGGCGCGGCCCGCCGCTTGCAGCAACAAGGAAAACAGTCGCTCGCTGGCGCGAAAGTCGCTGGAAAACAGTGCGCTGTCGGCACCGATCACGGCCACCAACGTGACGCGCCGGAAATCATGCCCCTTGGCCACCATCTGCGTGCCCACCAGCACATCGACCGCACCGGCATGCACTTGCGCCAGTTGTGACTCGAGCACGCCCTTGCGCTGGCTGCTGTCAGCGTCGATGCGCATGATTTTCACCGCCTGATCCGGCAGCGACGTGTGCGCCGACGCCGGCCGGCGCACGTCCAGTAGCAGTTCGGCCAACAGTTCCTCGAGCCGTTCGGTGCCCGGTCCGAGCGCTGCCAGGTCAGGGTTGGCGCATACCGGACAGGCGCGTGGCACGGGTTCGGCAAAACCGCAATGGTGACAGCGCAGGCTGCGGTCAAATTTATGAAACACCCGGTAGGCGCTGCAATGCGGGCACTGGCTCTTCCAGCCACAGTCAAAGCAGTGCAGCACCGGTGCGTAGCCGCGTCGGTTGAGCAGGAGCAGGCTTTGCTCGCCGCGCGCGATGCGCTGTTTGATGGCATCGAGCAGCGGCGGCGCAATCACACAGTGACGTGGCTGATGGTTCATGTCCACCCGGCGCACGCGCGCCACGGCTGCCAGCGCACCGGTCCCGGAGCCAATGCGGCTGGGCATTTCCAGGCGCTGGTAGCGACCACCCGGGGCGCGACTCTGGTGCCAACTCTCCAGCGAGGGCGTGGCCGAACCCAGAATCACTTTGGCAGCGCTGAGGCGACCACGGTAAACGGCCAGATCGCGCGCCGAATAGCGCGCCCCCTCGCTGCTCTTGTAGCTGGGGTCGTGTTCCTCATCGACGACGATGAATTTGAGCTGCGGCAGCGAGGCAAAAATCGCCATGCGCGTTCCCAGCATGATGCGGGCGCTGCCGCTGTGCGCCGCGAGCCAGCTTTGCAAGCGCTGCGCTGCCGTCATGCCGCTATGCAAGGACACCACGGCGCTGGCACCATAGAGCCGGTCAAAACGCTCCCTGAACCGCTGTTCAAGCTGCGGCGTCAGGTTGATCTCGGGCACCAACACCAGCGCCTGAGCGCCGGGCTGGGTTGCCAGCAATTGTTCGACACATCGCAAGTAAATTTCAGTCTTGCCACTGCCGGTGGCACCAAACAGCAAAAATGGCCCTGGCGCAGCATCAATGGCGCTCATCACCGCGGCCTGCTCCGGGCTTAGCGCCAGCCCGGATAGCGGCGCTGTAGCCTGCGCTGTCAAGGCGGCACCGCTGACGGGCTGACTCTGGCGTTTGAGACGGCGCTGCAACTGCACGAGTGTCAGCTCGCGCAACTGACTTGGCAGCGCCGCCAGCGCCACCTCACCGAGCGCGCGCTGGTAATAGCTGGCGCTGAACGCAACCAGCCGCCGCCAGTCTGCGCCCAGCGCGTCAATGCCATCGAGCACGGCACTGATCGGGCGCAATTTTTCTTCGTCCAGACCTGCTGGTTCAAGCGGCGCGTCCCACACCAGGCCCAGCAGTTCACTGCGACCCAGCGGCACGCGCACCAAAGTGCCTGACACCAGCGCAACATCACTGCGATAAGTCAGGGGACCGGCAATGCGGCTGTGCGCCGGTGTCGGAAGCAATACCGACAGCAGGAAGCTCATGAATCAACCAAAATCGTGTCACCAAACCGAGAAAAAGTTGAAGAGAACGCGTTAACTCTTTGATTCATAATTAATTTTCAAGAAATCCAACTTTTTGGTGGATAACTTTGTTGACAGATTTACCTGAGCGCCCTCAAAGCCTTGCAAATCAAGGCTTGCAACAATTTGCTTACAAAAAAGACAAATTTTAAATACGTTCTAAATCAATGACTTATGGAAGCTACCCGTTTTGTAGCGGCGATGCCGCGCTAACACGCGTTAGTTGCACCGCAACACAATTTTTGTGAATAAGTCAAGTTTTCTGATTCAGATTTTGCCGTGGCGCTGACTTTGCAGCCGGATGCCAACGCGCTCAGGAGCGCATCTTGCGCGAGTGCTCATGCACCGTTTCCACCAACGCCGCCACATGCTCGGTAGGTGTGTACTGACTGATCCCGTGGCCAAGGTTGAAAATGTGGGTCGGGCCGGTGGCCTCGCCAGCATAGGGCGTGCCAAAACTCTCCAGCACCTTGATCGCTTCGGCGGCAATCTGAGCCGGCTCGGCAAACAGCACGTTGGGGTCCAGGTTGCCCTGCAACGCCTTGCTTTGTCCGACCAGGGCGCGTGCCCGGGCCAGATTGACGGTCCAGTCCACACCCAACACGTCACAGTTGAGTTGGCCCATTTCGGGCAACCACAGACCACCACCCTTGGTAAAGACAATGCTCGGAACGCGCTCTCCACCCTGCTCGCGCTTGAGTTGGGAGAGCACACGCGCGGTGTAGGCCAGGCTGAAATCCTGAAACGCCCCATCAGCCAGTGCCCCGCCCCAACTGTCAAAGATCATCACTGCCTGCGCGCCAGCCTCAATTTGTGCATTCAGATAGCGCGCCACCGAATCGGCGTTGATGGCCAGAATCCGGTGCAACAGGTCAGGTCGGCTATAGAGCATGGTCTTGACCAGCCGATAGTCGTCCGTGCTGCCGCCTTCGACCATGTAGCAAGCCAGCGTCCAGGGACTGCCGGAAAAGCCGATCAGCGGTACGCGACCGCTCAACGCTTTGCGAATCGAGGTCACTGCATCAAACACGTAGCGCAGTTTGTCCAGATCCGGCACCGCCAGCGCTGCCACCGCCGCTTCATCCTGCACCGGGTGGGCAAATTTTGGGCCCTCGCCCTGGGCGAACGACAGACCCAGTCCCATGGCATCGGGAACGGTCAGAATGTCACTGAACAAAATGGCCGCATCGATCGGGAAACGATCGACCGGCTGGAGGGACACCTCGGTGGCGTAATCGACGTTGGTGGCAAGCCCCATGAAGCTGCCTGCCTTGGCGCGGGTGGCGCGGTACTCAGGCAAGAAACGCCCAGCCTGACGCATCATCCAGATCGGGGTGTAATCAGTAGCCAGGCGCAGACAGGCGCGCAGGAAAGTGTCGTTTTTAAGCGGCGCGAAAGTGGAGGAGGAATTAGCGGTATTCATGCCGCTATTGTCGCAGCATGGCACGGAGGTTCTTAGGGCTTAGGGCTTAGGGCTTAGGGCTTAGGGCTTAGGGC
>JAVHQY010000083.1:0-2220 GCA_036171375.1 Rhodoferax sp.
TTGGGGTCAGAGCCCAAATCGGTAGCACCTGATTGGCAAGCTCGAACGTACGGTCCCGAATTGGGATCCGACCCCAATTACCCTTGTTGCCCAGATGGCAAAGGAATAAAGGAACACCCACATCAATTGCCTCGCTAGCCCGTCTTGCAGTCTCATTACTGTCCGTTCAAACCGATCAGGACACCGGCTAGGATCGACCGGAATACCCAAGGAGTCAAGGCGATTTAGGCCATCTATGGCTCAGGCCTGCGGCAATTCTTGTACCGCCACCACATTGCCTTCAGCACGCAGCAGCGATGCCACTCTGACACCCAGCAGGCGCAGGCGTTGGGTCAGCGGCGCACGCTTTAGGCACAGGCCTGCGGCGTGGCGGATGGCTTGGGCATCGGCGGTGTAAAAGTCCAGCGTCTGGTCGCGCGTGACGATCTTGAAATCATCAAAGCGCAACTTGATGCCGATGGTTTTGCCAACATAGCCTTGGCGCTGCAAATCGGCTGCCACGTGCTCGCAAAGTTTGGTGAAGATGGCACCGAGTCGGGCCTTGTCGCGCACCGCGTGCAAGTCGCGCTCGAAGGTAGTTTCGCGGCTGATCGAAACCGGCTCGCTTTCCAGCACCAGCGCACGCTCATCCTGCCCGTGCGCTGCGCCGTACAACCAGGCACCGGTCTTTGGCCCGAAGTGGTCAATCAGCCCATCAACCTCATGTTGCGCCAGCTCGCCAATCAGGGTGATGCCAAGCGCTTGCAGTTTGGCATCGGTCTTGGGGCCAATGCCGTTGATTTTGCGGCACGCCAGTGGCCAGATTTTGCTTTGTAAATCGTCTGCAAAAACAATCGCGATGCCGTTGGGTTTGTTGAATTCGCTCGCCATTTTCGCCAGCAGCTTGTTCGGTGCCACGCCGACCGAGCAAGTCAGGCCAGTGTGCTGGAAAATAGTTTTTTGCAGCAAGCGCGCGAGCACGCGCCCGCCCTCGCGCTGGCCGCCAGGAACCTCGGTAAAGTCGATGTACACCTCGTCGATGCCACGGTCTTCCATCTGCGGCGCAATCTCAAGGATGATGTCCTTGAAAGCGCGCGAGTAGCGCCGGTACTCGGCGAAATCCACCGGCAGCAAAATCGCCTGCGGGCACAGTTTGGCCGCTTTCATCAATCCCATGCCCGAGCCGATGTCAAACTGGCGGGCCGTGTAGGTGGCGGTGGTGATGACACCGCGACCGACATAGTCCTTGAGCACAGGAAATTGGCTCAGTGCAATGCGATGCAACGGTTGCTCACCAGCGACTTGCAACATGGCATCGTCAACTGAACGCCGGCCACCGCCGATCACCACCGGCAGACCCTTGAGTTGCGGGTAACGCAGCAGTTCCACCGAGGCGTAAAACGCGTCCATGTCAAGGTGCGCAATGCGCCGCATCGGGGCCACCTTAAAGTTTCATTTCCAGCCGGAGCTGCACATTGACAAACGATGGCGCACGGGTTTGACTGCTTTGGGCAATGCTTTGCCCAAGGAAATTGCTGGAGACCAGACGGGTGCCGCTCCAATAATCACGGGCTGTCAAATTGCTCAGTGACAGGCGCAACTGCAAAGCCGGGGTGAAAGTCCACACACCGTAGGCATCGAACACACTCTTGGCACCTTGTTGCAAAGTCTGGTCGCTGCTGAGCTGTGTGTTGTAGCCCGGGGTGAAATTCAGGTTGCCGCCCAGCGTCAGCGGCAAGCCGGTGAGCTTGTATTCCGCACCCAAATTGAGCACCCCATCGGGTTGCTGATCGAGCCGGTTGTCCGGCCCCGGCACGCCTTGCACCCGCGAGTAAAACACGCTGGCGTTGGCGCGCAAGTCTATTTTGGGGGCAGTGACAAAGACTTCGCTCAGGCGCAATTTCGCTTCCAGCTCCAGCCCCTGCGTCACCGCGTCGCCCACATTTTGCTGGCGCGCCACCCAGCGCGGCACGTCGGCCCAGGAAACCACTTCCAGCGTGGTCTGGCGGCGCATCAAATCGTTGATGTGACGGTAAAACAGGTTGACACTGAGCAAACCGCCCGCGGCCATATAGTGTTCAAACGCCAAGTCCAACCCGCTGGCGAGCTCAGGCTTGAGCGCCGGGTTGCCCACTGTGTCGGGATGAATTTCTTCGTTGCTGCCACGCCCGGGAAACATCGAGTTGATGTTCGGGCGGCCAATCATGTTCTGCAAATCCGGCGATTTGTAGCTGCGCGTCA
>JAVHQY010000083.1:2320-16714 GCA_036171375.1 Rhodoferax sp.
ATGTTCGGGCGGCCAATCATGTTCTGCAAATCCGGCGATTTGTAGCTGCGCGTCAAACTCAGACGCAGTTGATCCTTGCGCGCCGGATCGGGCCGCCATACCGCGTGCAGCAGCGGTGTGAGTACGGCGCTGCGGTTCACGTCATCGGCAGCACCGGCGCTGCCACGCGTGGTAATGCCTTCCCAGCGCAGCCCGGCGTGCGCCGACCAGTTCGGAGTCAGCTTCCATTCGTCTTGCGCGTAGATGGCCGAGCGCAGACTCGATGCTTGCAGATTGCCATCAAAGTCGGTCAACGGTGATTCACCGTTTTGCAGCGTGCTGGCAACTTCATTGCGGCGGTTCAGTGCGAGTTCGGCACCCGTCACCAGGTTGTGCTGGTCGGCCAGCGTGCGGCTGTATTTGACAGTGCCATTGAAAGTCTGGTCGTGCTGCGCCGAGTCGTTGTTGATGAGCATGCCAGTGCTGCTGACAACGCCACCAAAATTCTGCCGTTGCGCGTTGTTGTTCCAGTTACTCTGACCCAGGTTGGCGCTGAGGTTGAGGCTGGAGACCGCGTCAATCGGATGCTGCCACTGGCTTGCCAGGCGCAGCATGGCAAAACGGTTTTCACTGCTTGCCAAACTGCTGTCGTAAGGGGCGTTGCCATCGTTTTGTTGCAGTTGGGTGCTACTGCCGCCACTGCTTTTGGCGGCAATCAGCATCGGCATCAGGATCAGCGAATCAGCGCCAGCGGTACGCCACTGCAAACGCCCGTTGAGGTGCATGCCGCTGCGCGTTGCATTGGCGCTGGTACTCTCTTGTCGATCGATGGACTGATCGGTGGTCAGGTTGTCAAAAATGCTTGCGGTGGTGCTGTTGTTGTTGCGTTCGCTCTGCATTGCGGACAGCGTGAAGTTGTAAATCAGGTCACCGAGCGTGTCATTGCGCGACCAGGACGCGCCTTTTTGCGGATAACCGTTTTCGCCACCAAAGCCGGCATGAACCGTGTTGATGCGCTTGCGGTAGCCACCGCGGGTGATGATGTTGATGCTGCCGCCGATGGCGCGGGCACCGGTCTCGGCGGTCGGCGCACGCAGGATTTCAATGCGCTCGATTTGATCCGGTGCCAGATCGTCCAGTGAGAACCCACGCGCCACGCGCTCGCCATCGACCAGAATCTGCGTGTAGCCACCGCCCAGACCGCGCATTCGTGGTGCGCCACCGCGGCCGGGCCGACCCGGCATGGTGATGCCGGGCAAGCGCTTGAGCAACTCGCCCGTCGTGCTGTCGCCGTAGCGCTCGATTTCATCGCGGCCGATGATGATCTTGGCAGCGGTTGACAACCGGCGCTGCTCGCTGTCGTCACCCGCGCCTACGATTTCCACCGGTTTCAGAACCACGCCGCCGGTGTTGGCCCCCGCTGGCGGCGCGGTTTGCGCCGCCAACTGCACTGCCAGCGTTGCCAAAGCCAATCCCACCACGAGCGCAGGGATTGGAACTGTTGCTTGTCTGCCTTTTCCTGATTTCATTTTTTGATTATCCAGGATCGTGGCAAACGAGCTTGTGCGATTTCTATAAGATATATATACAATAGACCTACGGAGAATTTCATGAACACCATCACAGTGACAGCGGCGGCAGCCAAGCAGATTTGCTCTCAGATTGCCAAGCGCGGCAGCGGCATCGGGCTGCGCGTCGGCCTCAAGCCCGTGGGCTGCTCGGGCTTTGCCTACAGCTATGACTTCGCTGACGAAGTGCGCGACGATGAGCAGCGCATCGACAGCAACGCGGCCACCCTGGTGATCGCCAAACAAAGCCTGTCCTACTTCGAAGGCGCACAACTGGACTTCGTGCGCGACGGACTTAAACAGAGTTTTCATTTTGATAACCCCAACGTGGCCAACACCTGCGGCTGCGGTGAGAGCTTTGGTTTGAAAACTGGCGGCGGCAAAGGCGGTGTGGCATGAGCGCAGTGCTGCAAAACCTGGTCAACCAGCCCTACAAGCACGGTTTTGTCACCGACATCGCCGCCGACGTGGCGGCCAAGGGTCTGAGTGAAGAAACGATACGCTTGATCTCGGCCAAGAAGAACGAGCCCGACTGGCTGCTTGAATTCCGCCTGAAAGCGTTTCGCCACTGGCTCACCATGACCGAGCCGGACTGGGCTAACGTGAAATATCCGCCGATCGATTTCCAGGCCATCAGCTACTACGCCGCACCCAAGCCCAAGGCCAAACTCAAAAGCATGGATGAAGTCGATCCCGAGTTGCTGCGCACGTTCGAGAAGCTCGGTGTGCCGATGCACGAGCGCGCGGCGCTGGCCGGTGTCGCGGTCGATGTGATTTTTGACAGCGTCTCGGTCACCACCACCTACAAGGCCAAGCTGGCCGAGGTCGGCATCATTTTTGGCTCGATCTCCGAGGCGGTGCAAAACCACCCCGAGTTGGTCAAACAATACCTCGGCAGCGTCGTGCCAAGCGCCGACAACTACTACGCCGCGCTCAATTCCGCGGTGTTCACCGATGGCTCGTTCTGCTTCATTCCCAAAGGCGTGAAATGCCCAATGGAGCTGTCCACCTACTTTCGCATCAACACCCAGGACAGCGGCCAGTTTGAGCGCACCCTGATCGTGGCGGAAGAAGGCGCTTCAGTGTCGTACCTGGAGGGTTGCACGGCACCCAAGTTTGACACCAACCAGTTGCACGCGGCGGTGGTGGAACTGGTGGCGCTGGACCATGCCGACATCAAATACTCCACGGTGCAGAACTGGTACGCCGGGGACGAGAACGGCATCGGCGGCATTTACAACTTCGTCACCAAACGCGGCCTGTGCCGGGGCGTGAACTCGCGCATTTCCTGGACCCAGGTGGAAACCGGATCGTCCATCACCTGGAAATATCCGTCGTGCATTTTGCTGGGTGACAACTCGGTGGGCGAGTTTTATTCGGTCGCCGTCACCAACCACCATCAGCAGGCCGACACCGGCACCAAGATGATCCATCTGGGCAAGAACACGCGCAGCACCATCGTCAGCAAAGGCATCTCGGCCGGCCAGTCGAGCAACAGCTACCGTGGCCTGGTCAAGGTCATGCCCGGTGCCAGTGGCGCGCGCAACTATTCACAGTGCGACTCGATGCTGGTCGGTGACCAATGCAGCGCCAATACCTTCCCCTACATCCAGGTGCGCAACGAGACCGCACAGGTCGAGCACGAGGCCTCGACTTCCAAGATTGGCGAAGACCAGATGTTTTATTTTGCCCAGCGCGGCATCGGTGCCGAAGAAGCGGTGTCGATGATCATCAACGGTTTTTGCAAGGATGTGTTTCAACAGTTGCCGATGGAGTTTGCGGTGGAAGCCACCAAACTGCTCGGCTTCAAGCTCGAAGGGAGCGTAGGATGATGACTCCAAACAGCCCAGTGTTGCTGCAAGTGCGCAATTTGCACGCCAGCGTCAATGGCATCGAAATTCTCAAGGGGCTCGATTTCAGCGTCAAGCGCGGTGAAGTCCACGCCATCATGGGCCCCAACGGCTCCGGTAAAAGCACTTTTTCCAAGGTGTTGGCGGGCCATTCGGCGTATCAGGTGACGCAGGGCGAAGTGCTGCTCGAAGGCCGCAATCTGCTGGAACTGGCCCCCGAACTGCGCGCCCGTGCCGGTGTCTTTCTGGCCTTTCAGTACCCGATCGAAATCCCCGGCGTGGGCAACAGCCAGTTTCTGCGCCTGGCCTACAACACGGTGCAGGCCGGACGCGGCCACGATGAGCTCGACCCGCTGGAGTTTGATGACCTGGTGCGTGAAAAAATGAAACTGCTGGAGATGAGCCCGGAGTTTCTGGAGCGCAGCGTCAACGCCGGTTTTTCCGGCGGCGAGAAAAAACGCAACGAGATTTTGCAAATGGCCTTGCTCGAGCCCAGCCTGGCAATCCTCGACGAAACTGATTCGGGACTTGACATCGACGCGCTGCGCGTGGTCGCGCAAGGTGTCAACCAGCTGGCCAACCCGAACAACGCCATCGTGCTGGTGACACATTACCAACGCCTGCTGAACTACATCGTGCCGGACTTCGTGCACGTGATGAGCGCCGGGCGCATCATCCGCACCGGCACCAAGGAACTGGCACTCGAACTCGAAGCGCGCGGCTACGACTGGATCGAAGCCGAAGCGCAGGCGACTTCATCATGACGACGGCGCTGACTGAACCCGGCGTGCTCGAGCGCCTGCTGGCATCGTTGGCGTTGCCTGCGGCGGGTGCGCCGTCGGGCCAGCCCGGCTGGCTCAAGGCCTTGCGCGCGCAGGCACTGGAGCGCGCGCAGGCGCTCTCGCTGCCGACCACGCGCATGGAAGCGTGGCGCTTTACCAGTCTGGCCGCGTTCACCCGCCAACGCTTTCAGGCGCTGCCGGCACCGAGCGCGTTGCAGCTGACAGACATTGAGCCGTTTTGCATCAAAGAGGCTGGCTCGCGGCTGGTTTTTGTCGATGGCATGTACGCGCCCCAGCTCTCCAGCGTCTCCACCGATTCTGGCTTGACCCTGGCCCCGCTGTCGTCTGCCTTGCAAACAGGTGCTAGCGCCATCGAGCAGCATCTGGGTCGCCAGGTGGCATACCACGACGCATTGTTTGCGGCGCTCAATACCGCTTTTCTGAGCGATGCCGCGGTGCTGTTGGTGCCAGCGGGCGCGGCTGTGGCCAAGCCGGTGCACCTGCTTTTTGTTTCGACCCAGAGCAACGTTGCCTGCCACCCGCGCCTGTTGCTGGTGGCCGGAGCCAACGCCAGCGTGACGCTGATTGAAGACTACGTGGCTTTGCACTCAGGCGCGTATTTCACCAACTCGGTAGCCGAGCTGACGCTGGCTGCCAACGCCCAGGTCGAACACGTGCGCGTGCAGCGCGAGAGCCGCCAAGCGTTCCACCTGGCCAGTTGCGCCGTGGCGCTGGCCAGTGACAGCCGTTACCACTCAACCAGCGTCGCCGTTGGCGCGCAGATCTCCCGCCTTGACCTGCAAGTGCGGCAAACCGGCGCGGGCGCGCAGTGCCTGCTGGACGGCCTGGCGCTGATTGGTGGCAAGCAGCTTGCCGACAGCCACACTTTCATCGACCATATGCAGCCCAACGGCAACAGCCGCCAGTTGCACAAATGCATCGTAGGCGGTGCGGCGCATGCGGTTTTCAACGGCAAGGTGATGGTTCGCCCCGGCGCGCAGCAAACCGATTCAGCACAGTCCAGCCGCAACCTGCTGCTCTCCAGCCAGGCGCAGGTGGATACCCAGCCGCAACTCGAAATTTTTGCCGACGACGTGAAATGCACGCACGGTGCCACGGTGGGTCAGCTCGATGCTGAAGAGGTTTTTTATTTGCAAAGCCGCGGTCTGCCGGAGGCGCTGGCACGCAATCTGCTGACCTACGCTTTCGGCGCGGAGATCATCGACCGCATTCCCGTGGCCTCACTGCGCCAGCGGCTTGAACAAGCGGTGCTGCACCAGACATCCAACCCATCATGAACACTACGCCCACACCCTCATCGACCCCCGCGGTGGCTTTGGATGTCGAGCGCGTACGCGCTGACTTTCCGATTCTTCGCCTGCGCGTGGCGGGCCAGCCGCTGGTTTATCTGGACAATGCGGCATCGAGCCAGATGCCCCTGCCGGTGATGGACCGCTTGCGGCGTTACCAGACCAGCGAGCACGCCAACATTCACCGCGCCGTGCATTACCTCTCCGAGACATCGACCGCCGCCTACGAGACGGCACGTGTCAAGGTGCAGCGCTTCATCAACGCCCGCGAAGCACGCGAAGTGATTTTCACCAGCGGCACCACCGACAGCATCAATCTGGTGATGCACGGCTGGGGTCGGCAAAACATCCGCTCCGGTGACGAGATCATTTTGACCGTGCTGGAACACCACTCCAACATTGTTCCATGGCAGATGCTGGCGCTGGAAAAAGGAGCCCGCTTGCGCGTGGTGCCGATCAACGATGCCGGTGAACTGCTGCTCGATGCGTACCAGGCACTGTTCAACGACCGCACCCGGCTGGTCTGCGTCGGCCACGTCTCCAACGCCCTGGGCAGTGTCAACCCGGTCAAGGAGATGATTGCTTTCGCGCACGCGCATGGCGTGCCGGTGCTGGTCGATGGCGCGCAGGCGGCACCGCATCTGGCGCTGGACGTGCAGGCGTTGGACTGCGATTTTTATGCCTTCTCGGGCCACAAGCTGTGCGGCCCGACCGGTATCGGCGTGCTGTACGGGCGCGCCACGCTGCTGGAGGCGATGCAGCCGTTCAGGGGCGGCGGCGACATGATCCACAGCGTCACCTTCGAGGAAACCACTTACGCCCCGATACCTAACAAATTCGAGGCCGGCACGCCGCCCATTGCAGCGGCCGTTGGCCTGGGTGCGGCGGTGGACTATCTGCTCACGCTGGGTCTGCCAGCGATCGCAGCGCATGAGCATGAGTTGCTGGCCTATGCCACCGAACGATTGAGCGCGCTGCCCGGAGTGCGCCTGATCGGCACGGCGCGCAACAAGGCCGCCGTGTTGTCGTTCGCCGTGGCCGGAATTCACCCGCATGACGTTGGCACCTTGCTCAATCAAGAAGGTGTGGCGGTGCGCACCGGCCACCACTGCGCCCAGCCATTGATGCAGCGACTGGGCGTGGTGGCAACGTCGCGCGCCTCGTTTGCGTTTTACAACACGGCAGCCGACGTGGACGCGCTGGTGGCAGGCATTCGCAGCGTACAAAAGGTGTTTGCATGAGCGCCGACCCCAAAGCCCTGTACCAGGAAGTGATCCTGGACCACAACCGCAAGCCGCGCAATTACGGCGAGCTCGCACACCCCAGCCATCACGCCGAAGGGGTCAACCCGCTGTGCGGCGACCACATCCACGTCGCGCTCGAGCTCCAAGGCGACGGCATCGAGCGCATCGCTTTCCACGGTGAATCGTGCGCCATTTGCAAAGCCTCCGCCTCCATGATGACAGCCGCCGTCAAAGGCAAGAGCCAGAGCGAAGCAAAGTCGCTGATTCACGAGTTTGTCGATATGGCCACCGGCCGCATCGATGCCAAAGACGGCCCGCACATCGGACGGCTGGCGGTGTTCTCGGGCATCAGCGAGCTGCCAATGCGCGTCAAGTGCGCCATCCTGCCGTGGCACACGCTGCAAGCGGCTTTGAATGCCCAGCCCAGCGCGACCACCGAGGCTGAGGCCGACCCGATGCAGACACCAATGGGCGATGCCTGAGGAGATCACGACATGCCAAAAATCGCTGAAATTGAAGACACGCCCAACCCGAACGCGAAGAAATTCATTTTGCGTGAGCCGCTCACCTGGGGCCTGGGACATTCGTATGAAAACGCCCAGCAGGCAGTTGACGATCCGCTGGCGAGCGCGCTGTTTGCCATCCCGCACGTGACCAATGTTTTTTATGTCAGTCAGTGGCTCACCGTGACGCAAGACGGCCAGGCCGACTGGGATCAGTTGGTGCGCGCGATTGCCGAGCCGCTGCGCGTTGCACCCGCCGCCAGCGAGCAATCGGCCGCGTCGGTTTTTGCCGCGCGCGAGACGCTGGCCGATTTGAGCCAGGAAGACCAGCAACGCCTGGCCCAGATCGAGCAGATCCTGGACGAAGAAATCCGGCCCTACCTGCAAGGCGACGGCGGCGACTTGCACGTGCTGGGCCTGCATGGCAACCAGCTCATCGTGCATTACCAGGGTGCGTGCGGCACCTGCCCCAGCGCCATCTCGGGAACGCTACAGGGCATCGAGGGCCGGTTGCGCATGATCGAGCCCGACATTGAAGTGATGGCGGCCTGAAGTCGCAACCAGCAACAAATTTTCTGGATGGAAGCAACATGCGCCTGACCACCATGAGCGACTACGCAATGCGTCTGTTGATGTATGTCGCGCAGCAACCTCAGCGCCTGTGCACGATCTCGGAAGTGGCGCATGCCTATGGCATTTCGGAAGCGCACCTGATGAAGATCACGCATCAACTGGCGCTGGCAGGGTGGCTGGAGACAGTGCGCGGCAAAGGCGGCGGAATGCGGCTGGCTGCGGTCCCGGGTGAAATCCGCTTGGGTGCCGTGGTGCGCAGCATGGAGCCTGATTTCGCCATCGTTGAATGTCTCACCACCGGCACGGCCTGCCAATTGACTCCAACCTGCCACCTGACCGGCATCATCAACGGCGCGTTGGAAAGCTTCATGAATTTTCTGGATCACTACACGCTGGCCGACTTGCTGGCACCGAGCGCGCAAGCCGAAGCCAAAGTACAGCCAATCTCGTTCCAGCGCCAATCGCCGCGTCGCAGCGCCAGCGCCTGACGCGCAAGCGCCACATCGGGCCAACACCCAGGCCGGGAAACTGGCGTTGCCTCTTTACTCTCCAACCGGGTTGGCCGCCGGCTCCTGGCAGACCCGGTTGCGACCTTCATTCTTGGCCCGGTACAAAGCGGCATCGGCGCGTTCGATCAGCGCCGCCGGAGGTTCGTCACTGCGGTACTGGGCAACGCCCAGCGAGCAGGTCTTGTGACCAACCCAGGCAAATTTGTGTTTCTCAACCGCAGCACGGACGTGCTCGGCCATGGCGCAGGCACCCGAGCGCACCGTGGCGGGACACAAAACCATGAACTCTTCACCGCCCCAGCGGGCCACAACATCGACTTTGCGCACGCCATCGCGCAGCAGTTGCGCCACAGCCACCAGGACTTCGTCGCCCGCCTGGTGCCCGAAGCTGTCATTGACGCTCTTGAAGTGGTCAATATCAAGCATCAACAGCGACAGCGGCGCGTGCGTGCGCGTGGCGCGCTCGCATTCGCTGGCGATGACCGCATCAAATTTGCCGCGGTTGTACAGGCCGGTCAGGCGGTCGGTAATGGCCAGACTTTCAAGTTGCTGATTTTTCTGTTCCAGTTCAGCCACCAGGCGCTTGCGCTCGGTGATATCGATGTAACTCGAAACAAAACCGCCGCTGGCGATCGGCGCGCCGCGAATTTCAAGCCAGCGCCCATTGGGGCGCATGCGCTCAATCTGGTGCGCCTGAAAATTTTTTGCCCGTGCAATCGCCCCCTGAACCTGCTGCTCCGGGTCGCCCGGGCCGTACTCGCCGCGCTGCACGTTGAACCGTATCAGGTCTTCAAAATCAACCCAGCCCTTGGCAAACAGCTCCGGTGGAAATTCAAGCAGCTCTATCAGTTGCCGGTTGAAGGCGGTAAAACGCAAATCAGCGTCGCACAGCGAAATGGCACCCGGAAAATTGTCGATGATGGTTTTGAGTTCATCGCGCTGGCGCTCGATCTGTTCCTGCGCCTGGGTCCGTTCCGTCACATCGGCATAAGTGGTCACAAAACCGGCGATCTCGCCGTCGGACTCAAACGGTGTGCGCTCGACTGACAGAGTGCGCCCGTTGCCAAAACTGCGCTCAAAAGTATGGGGCAAGAACTCGCGCGCGCGTTGCGCCATGTGTTGCACCATTTGCTCGGGGTCCCCCGGCCCATACTCACCACGCAGCGCATTGAAGCGCAGAAAATCCTCAAACCGCGCACCCTTGAAAATCATCTGCTCTGGAAAACCCAGCAATTTGCCGTAATGCCGGTTCCACAGTATCAGGCGCAGCTCCCGGTTAAAAACAGTCACGGCTTGCGGCATGGCATCGAGCACAGCCTGCAAAAAGACATTGAATTTATCCTGCTGCAACCGGAGCTGCTGCTCGATGCTGCCAGGCTTGTGATCGATGGTCATGGATGCGTTTTTTCTTTGCGGCGCAGTTTAAACCTAGATACGGCAGTTTGTCGCTTGAGAGCGCGACCCACCCGACTAAAATTGCCTCTCTGCTCTGAAGGCCCGACCCCATGCCACGCCAACTCTTTGTTACCACCGCCCTGCCCTACGCCAACGGCAATTTCCACATCGGTCACATCATGGAGTACATCCAGGCCGACATCTGGGTGCGTTACCAGCGGATGATGGGCAGCACGGTGCATTTTGTCTGCGCCGACGACTGCCACGGGGCGCCGATCATGATCGCCGCCGAAAAAGCGGGCAAAACACCACAGCAATTTGTGGCCGATATTGCCGCCGGGCGCAAACCTTATCTGGACGGTTTTCACATCGGTTTTGACAACTGGCATTCCACCGACGGCGTTGAGAACCACGAGCTGGCGCAGGCCATTTACCGCGATCTGCGTGCCACCGAACTGATCGCTTCGCGCGTCATCGCACAGTTTTTTGACCCGCAAAAAAACATGTTTTTACCGGACCGCTTTATCAAGGGTGAATGCCCCAAGTGCGGTACCAAGGACCAGTATGGCGACAACTGCGAGGAGTGCGGCGCGGTCTATAGCCCGACCGAGTTGAAAAATCCCTATTCGGCACTAAGCGGGGCCACACCGGTACTGCGCGACTCGGAGCACTATTTCTTCCAGCTCTCGGACGCACGCTGCGTCGAATTTCTGGAGCACTGGACCCGCTCCAGCAGCCCGCGCGGGCAAGCCCACCTGCAAGGCGAGGTCTATAACAAAATCAAGGAGTGGCTGCTGCCCGACGCGGCTGGCAAGCGCGACCTGGGCGACTGGGACATCAGCCGCGATGCGCCCTACTTTGGCATCGAGATCCCGGACGCACCGGGCAAATATTTTTACGTCTGGCTCGACGCGCCAATCGGTTATCTGGCAGCGCTCAAAAACCATTTCATCAAACTCGCCGGTGATGCCGCAGCCGGGGCCCGAAACTACGACGCTTTCATGGCCGACCCGGCCACCGAGCAGGTGCACTTCATCGGCAAGGACATCATCACTTTTCACACGCTGTTCTGGCCAGCAATGTTGCATTTCAGCGGTCGCAAAACACCCGATGCGATTTTTGTGCACGGCTTTTTGACGGTGAACGCCGAGAAAATGAGCAAGAGCCGTGGCACCGGCCTGGACCCGCTCAAGTACCTGGGGCTGGGCATGAATCCGGAGTGGCTGCGCTACTACCTGGCCACCAAACTCAGCGCCCGCAACGAGGACGTTGAATTCAGCCCGGAAGATTTCATGGCCCGCGTCAACAGCGACCTGATCGGCAAATACATCAACATCGCAAGCCGCGCGGCCGGTTTCATTGCCAAGCGCTTTGACCGACAACTCGGTGCCATCGCAGCCGATGGTGATGCCTTGCTGGAGCAGCTTGAGCTCGCTCACGAGCGCATCGGGCAGTGGTATGAAGGGCGCGAGTTTGCCAAAGCCCTGCGCGAAGTGATGCTGCTGGCCGATCGCGTCAATGAATACGTCGATGCCAACAAACCCTGGGAGCTGGCCAAGCAGTCTGGCCAGGATGAACGCCTGCAGGCTGTGTGCAGTGTCTGCGTTGAGGCTTTCAGGTTGCTGAGCATTTACCTCAAACCGGTGCTGCCGGCGCTGGCGCAGCAAGTGGAGACGTTCTTGCAGGTCGCGCCGTTGAGCTTTGCCGCTGTCACATGCCGGCTCGGCGCGGGGCACCAGATTGGCAACTACCAACACCTGATGCAGCGCGTTGACGTGAAACAACTGGAAACCCTGTTCGAAGCCAACGCGCCCGACGACGCAGCAAGCGCAACGCCAGGCGCAGTGCCTGGTGCTGAGGCCATGGCGGCGACGATTGGCATCGAGGACTTCAGCAGGATCGACTTGCGCATTGCCAGGATCGTGGCCTGCGAACGGGTAGCCGGATCGACCAAGTTGCTGCACCTCACGCTCGATGTGGGCGAAGAAAAAACCCGCAGCGTTTTCAGCGGCATTGCCGGCAGCTACCAACCCGAACAGCTGGTGGGCAAGCTCACCGTGATGGTGGCCAACCTGGCGCCACGCAAGATGAAGTTTGGCGTGTCCGAGGGCATGGTGCTGGCCGCCAGCGCGGCCGACCAAAAGGCGTCGCCTGGTCTCTACCTGCTCGAACCGCTCGACGGTGCCAGGCCGGGCATGCGGGTGCACTAGCAAGCCGTCGGGCTTGCCTTATTCCGGCGCGCCCTGCCACAGCATGTCGTAGCCCAACTCCTTGCTGTCGGTACACAGCTTGCCTACGGCGGCGAACTTTTCCTTGAACACTGCGTCGGCGTGGGACTTCTCATGCTCCACAAAAGACTTCCAGTAGGTCACGATCGCAATGTGCTTTTCCGCTGTCCTGGACGCGCTCAGGGAGCCCTCGTTCGAAACAAAGCCGGAGAACTGAAATACCTGACCGGCAATAAAGCCGCCCTTATCGCCACCGTAAGTCTCTTTTACGACATTGCACATCTCGGCCAGCGCCACCTCAACGTCATCAAAATCAACATCGGGTTTGATACTGGCGGTATTGAAAAGCATTTTTGCGCCAAAGGGAATGGTAATAGCAGAAAACATAAGCCCTCCAGATGAAATTGAAGCACGCCGTCACGCGCGACGAAGCACAGCGTTCAGGATACCACGCAAGATTTTTCCGCACTTGGCGCAAAGGTAAAAACGCAACGATGTTGTCAAATGTCCCGTGCAGTATCACAGCCAGGAAGGTTCATGCAAGTGGCAACACCTGTGGTTTTGCAGTTGGCTGTGGTGAGGTGTTCGTCAGCGAATATTTGGCCTGCTTAATCATCGCAAAGAGATTGGGGCCATCGATCAACTGAATGTTTCGACCTTCGGTGAAAGCTTTCCACTGCTTGCATTGCACCAGAAACTTTTCGGTACCTTTGGTCAACGCCAGGTCAATACCGCCGTCGGCACCACCACCTGTTTCGGTGACACGGTAGCCTTGAAGCCGATACGCTTCGCCCACCAGCAATTCAAACTCGCGCCAGGACATGCCGTCCAGCGCATTGGCACTTTGTGCTTGCACTACATCGGTGACCAGGGCAGCGCGTTGTTTACGGCGCACCAAGGACAGCACCGCACCAACCAAACCCACCAGCGGAAGGATGTACTGCCCAGCCGTCGCCAAACCTGCAATCACGGACTGCGCCATAACGTTGCCCACTTGTCCGGCCTGAACTGCCGTTGCTTGAACGGGTGTCGCTATTCGGTGCAGCACCACATAGCCAACGGCGGCAATGGAAACTCCAACCCACCATGGCAATAAGGCCACCAGATCAAGCATGTCTTCCAAGAGACTTGTTCGACGTTTTCTAGACATAAATATCCTCTGTCCGATCAGCCAGATTTCCGAGACGCTGTCGCGGAAATTGCGGGGAGAACAAAATTCCGAGCCACTGCGTCGGAAATCAGGTGCGGGCATTCCAGATAGAACTGCCGAAACGCCTCCAGATTGTCCACCGAATAACTGCGCCCATGCTGCTGCCCGGTTTGGCGGAATTGATTGCGCGCCAGTCGGTGACAGTTCGTCACCGACTCACTGCCTTCCTTGATCAGGCACTCTTTGAGCTTGTCCAAATCAACCTTACGATTTTCTCGTACAGTTGTTCTGCACCGCCTTCTGGTGCAACTGTGGCTTCTGGCAACTTGCCTTCGTCCAAGTGGCAACACATGGCATCTTGACTGCCTGCCCAACACTGAGTTTTGCCGAAACATGATGTAACCTCGGGTTCTAAATAGAAATATGACAACAAGGGCATGATCATGTCGGAGACTCGGCAGCAGCAGCTGCAAACCATTCTTTTGCAACTCCTGCCGGACGACCATTCAACCGTTGGCAATTCCTCACTGTGGGCGCAGTTTCAAGCCGCCGCGCAGGCCGCCCGAGTTACTGCCATCACAGAAGACGCCTTCAAGGCCGCGCGGGATGCCTTGGTTGAATCCGGCCAGGCCATCAAGGGCAAAGGCCGTGGCGGCTCTACGGCACGCGCTACCGGCCCTGATCGGCCCGACTTTGATCTCAAAGCGGACCCCAGCACACCCGACTTGCTGGCGACTCCATCGATTGCCAAACCAGTCAAATCAGTCAAGCCGAAAACCGCACCGCAAGCCACCCCACCCGGCGACCCACAGGTGCTGAGCTACCGCCATCCGAACCGCCGCAAGAACAACCCCGAAGTCGGCCTGGTCAACGAAGCCAGTGACCCCGAGCAACCTAAGACCACCTGGGCCTACGACCCACACCTGGACCCGGTGTTGCAGTGGACGGGAAAAACCGAGCGCACCAGCTTCGAGGTGGACACCGTCAGCCTGCACGTGCATGAACGCATCGATGCCATGAGCATCCTGTCGGTGCTGAGCAAACGCCAGGGCAAGAAGAACGACAAGGCCGCCACGGGCGGCATCCAGCCGGGCTTGTTTGAAGCACCGTTCGAGAGCCTGCCGCTGCACTCTGCGGTGGACTTCTACAAGCACGATCGCGGCTGGGCCAATCGCCTGGTGGCTGGCGACAGCCTGCTGGTGATGAACAGCCTGCTGCAAAAAGAAGGCATGGCCGGACAGGTGCAGATGCCCGGTACCGTGTGCCTGCACGCCAGCGGCCACCTCGACAGTGGCGAGCGCGT
>JAVHQY010000084.1:0-3734 GCA_036171375.1 Rhodoferax sp.
CTGCTGGTGGTGGATGCCAGCCAGGGTGTGGAGGCGCAAACCGTGGCCAATTGCTATACGGCACTGGAGCTGGGCGTTGAGGTGCTGCCGGTGCTCAACAAAATGGACTTGCCCAATGCCGACCCGGTCAACGCCAAACTGGAGATCGAAGACGTGATTGGCATCGATGCCAGCCAGGCCATTTCGTGCTCGGCCAAGACCGGTCTTGGCGTGGATGATATTCTGGAAGCCGTGGTGGCGCGCATTCCAGCGCCGCGGGGCAACCCGGCTGGGCCGCTGCGCGCCGTCATCATCGACAGTTGGTTTGATAACTACGTCGGTGTGGTGATGTTGGTGCGCGTCGTCGATGGCCGCCTGGCCAAGGGCGAGCGCATCAAGCTGATGGCCACGGGTGCCAGCTACAACGCCGATGGTTTGGGCGTTTTCACACCGGCCAACGCGCCGCGTGATTCGCTGGAAGCGGGCGAGGTGGGCTACATTGTGGCTGGTATCCGCGAGTTGCAGGCGGCCAAGGTGGGCGACACGGTAACCCTGATAAAGCCGGGCACCGGCGGTGCGGCGTTCAGCGCCACCGAAGCGCTGCCCGGTTTCAAGGAAATTCAGCCGCAGGTGTTCGCTGGCCTGTATCCAACCGAAGCCAGCGAGTATGAAAGCTTGCGCGACAGCCTGGAAAAACTCAAGCTCAACGACTCCTCGCTGCGCTACGAGCCCGAAGTGTCACAGGCACTGGGCTTTGGTTTTCGCTGCGGCTTTCTCGGATTGCTGCACATGGAAATCGTGCAGGAGCGGCTGGAGCGCGAATTCGACCAGGATCTGATCACCACGGCACCCAGCGTCGAGTACCAGGTGGTGCAATCGGACGGCAGCATCAAAATGGTCGAGAACCCGGCCAAAATGCCCGATCAAGGTCGGCTCGACGAGGTGCGCGAACCGATTGTGACGGTTCATTTGTACATGCCGCAGGACTATGTTGGGGCGGTGATGACGCTGGCCAATCAAAAGCGCGGTGTGCAATTGAACATGGCTTACCACGGCCGCCAGGTGATGCTCACCTACGAAATACCGCTGGCTGAAATCGTGATGGATTTCTTTGACAAGCTCAAGTCGGTCTCGCGTGGCTATGCGTCGATGGATTACGAGTTCAAGGAGTACCGCGCGGCGGACGTGGTGAAGGTGGACATCCTGCTCAACGGCGACAAGGTCGATGCGCTCTCCATCATCGTGCACCGCTCCCAGTCACAACCGCGGGCCCGGGCGGTGGTCGCAAAAATGCGCGAGATCATTCCGCGCCAGATGTACGACGTGGCGATCCAGGCCGCCATCGGTGCCAACATCATTGCCCGTGAGACAATCCGCGCCATGCGAAAGAACGTGATTGCCAAGTGCTATGGCGGCGACATCACGCGCAAACGCAAGTTGCTCGAGAAGCAAAAAGAAGGAAAAAAACGGATGAAACAAATCGGCTCGGTCGAAGTGCCGCAGAAGGCATTCCTGGCAATTTTGCAGGTGGAGGGTTGATGCCAATCCTCACTTCCATGATCCTGGCCGCTTTTGTCGGCTATTGCGCTGCCTGGTACCTGGGCGGACTCGACGGCAACTTTGCGCTGCTGCTGTTTGTCGCCACCGTGGTAACCGCTGCCTATTGGTTGGCAGAGCGTTTCTATTATCTGCCCGGACGCAAGCGCGCTGCCGCGGAACTACAGGCTCAGACCGAACAACGCCGGCAGCAACTCGGCAAGCTCGGCATCAGCCAAATTGATGACAACATCAGCGAAGCCAAGTGCAAGATTCTGGCCCAGCCCTGGTGGCTGGACTGGACGGCGGGGCTGTTTCCGGTCATCGCAGCGGTGTTTTTTCTGCGCTCATTCCTGTTTGAGCCGTTCAAAATTCCGTCGGGCTCGATGATTCCAACGTTGCATATTGGTGATCTGATTTTGGTCAACAAGTTCCACTACGGTCTGCGTTTGCCGGTGCTTGGCACCAAAATCACGGCGGGCACACTACCGCAGCGCGGCGAGGTGATGGTGTTTCACTTTCCGCCCAAGCCCAACCTCGACTACATCAAGCGCGTGGTGGGTTTGCCGGGCGATGAAGTCGCCTACCTCAACAAGCGACTGACGATCAATGGTGAAGAAATCAAGACCGCACCAGTGCCCGAATTTTTTGACGACGAGGTGATGCGTTACTTCAAGCAATACCAGGAAAAGCTGGGTTCGCATACACACAAACTGTTGCTCGACGATGACCGGCCAGCGTTTGTACCAGGAGCTGACGATTTCGCATTCAAACAAAACTGCCGCTACAGCGTCGAGGGTGTAGTCTGCAAAGTACCGGCGGGCCACTACTTCATGATGGGTGATAACCGCGATAATTCGCTCGATTCACGCTACTGGGGTTTTGTGCCGGAGCAAAATATCGTTGGCCAGGCTTTTTTTGTCTGGATGAATTTTGGCAGCCTGAAGCGCATCGGTTCATTTGAATGATCTGGAGGTCTGGAAATGGCTTATAAATCACAACAACAGGGGTTTTCATTTTTTGGCATGTTGTTCATTGCTGCCATTGTCGCGGTGCTGGGCGTGATTGCCATGCAGGTGATGCCAACCGTCATCGAGTACAACGCGGTCAACAAGGCGGCCGCCAGAGCTGCAACTGCGACATCAATCAATGAAGCGCGCAGCCTGTTTGACAAGGCGGTCGGTGTCGATGACATCAAGTCCATCACTGGCAAGGACATTGAAGTCAGCAAGGATGGCGACAAAACCATCGTCAACTTTGCCTACCAGCGCGAAATCCATTTGGTCGGCCCGGCTTACCTGACGCTCAAATACAGCGGTGGCTCAAAATAGCGGTGCGATGCCAGAGTTGCCAAGCGTGAATCAGCGATTGGTTGCGTTGCAAGCGCGTTTGCAGCACCAGTTTTCCAACCCCGCACTGCTGAACCAGGCATTGACGCACCGCAGTTTTTCTGCCGAGCACAACGAGCGACTGGAATTTTTAGGTGACTCGGTGCTGGGATTGGCGGTGGCTGATCTGCTGTATCGGGGTTTGCGCCAACTTCCTGAAGGCGACCTGTCACGGGTGCGCGCCAATCTGGTCAAGCAAGATACCCTGCATCATCTGGCAGTTGATCTCGGTTTGCCCGAAGTGATCCGGCTGGGCGACGGTGAGGCACGTTCGGGTGGAAACAAGCGCCCCTCCATTTTGGCCGATGCGCTCGAAGCGGTGCTGGGTGCGGTGTATCTCGACGGTGGATTTGCCGCCGCCCAGGCGCTGGTTCAGCGCCTGTTCAAGAACTTCGAGATCAAACCCGAAATGGAGGCCATTGGCAAAGACGCAAAAACCGAGTTGCAGGAGTGGCTACAGGCACGCAGACTGGCGCTGCCGCAGTACCGCGTGGTCGCCACCGTCGGGGCGGCGCACAAGCAGACTTTTGATATTGAATGCGAAATTGCACAACTCAATCTGGCTGAGCGCGGCATCGGTGGCTCGCGTCGCTCGGGCGAACAGGCCGCCGCTACCGCCATGTTGCAAACCATCAGGGCCAAAGCGTGACCACGACGACACCATTGCCACACGGTGATGATGACGGTAAGCCCGCGGCAGCGGCACTAGAAGCCATGCTGCGCGACTTGCGTGCGGCACCCGCAGGGCTCGCTACAGTGGTTGGGCAACGCTGCGGCATGATTGCCATCGTCGGCAAGCCCAACGTGGGTAAATCGACCTTGCTCAATGCC
>JAVHQY010000085.1:0-3694 GCA_036171375.1 Rhodoferax sp.
TGTCAAGGGCATTTACGGCCCAGGCACACCGATTCCGGTCAGCGCCCGGGATGTGCTCGAGCAGATCCAGCGATCCGTTCAGCCTTGAAAGGAAGTTGTTATACTGTAATACCGTATTTCAATTGGAGTGCGTCATGACCATATCGGTTCGCATGGATCCGTTGCTGGAAAAGGAGTTGGAGCAAGCTGCCCGGCGGCGCGGCATCACCAAGTCGCAATTCATTATTGAGGCGATCGAGCGCGCGCTGGGGCGCAAAAACCCTGGCGAGCTTTACCTCAAAGTCATGCAGGAAATGGCCGCCTACCCGGAGTCAACAGCGGCCACTGGTGCGCAGGCGCACGAGCTGAGCCCGTACAAGGCCGCTTTGAAAGAAAATTTGCGCGCCAAACATGCCCGCGACAGTGCCGATTTTGCGCAAACCCTGAAGGCGCGCCGAGACGGAGGCGCTGCGTGATCGTCGCGTTGCTCGATGCCGGACCGATGGTTGCGCTGTTTGACCAGGCAGACGTGCACCATGCGCATGTGCGCAGTCTGATCACGCAGTCGCAGGCACCGTGGCGACTGCATACGACCTGGCCGTGCGTCACGGAAGCCACGCATTTATTGGGCGATCGCGAACGCCTGGCTTTGCTGCGTTGGATCGGGGTGGGTGCGGTGCAGGTGTATCCGTTTGATACCGACGATCTGCTCGACATGGCAGACTGGATGACGACGTACACGGATGCGCGCGCCGAGATGGATCTGGCCGATGCCAGTCTGTACTGGGCAGCGCACGAGACCGGCGTGCGTCGCATCCTGACGCTGGACGTGCGGGATTTTTCGCGCTACCGCCTGCCCGACGGACAGGCATTCGAGATTTTATGAAAACTGGCACATGTCAAATTTTCTGACGGATATGTTGCAGGGTAACCCGATGGCGCAGCGCCGCGCCATGGCCAAGGCCATTACCTTGCTGGAATCGACACGCCCCGACCATCGCGCGCAGGCCGACGAGCTGCTGACCGCCTTGCTGGCGCATACCGGTCAGTCGCTGCGGCTGGGCATCAGCGGTGTGCCAGGCGTGGGCAAATCAACCTTGATTGAAGCGTTGGGCCTTTACCTGATCGAGCAGGGGCACCGGGTGGCGGTGTTGGCGGTGGATCCAAGCAGCAGCGTTTCGGGCGGCTCGATTCTGGGCGACAAAACGCGCATGGAAAAACTCTCGGTGGCCGAGCAGGCCTACATCCGCCCCAGCCCCAGCAGTGGCACCCTGGGCGGCGTGGCAGAAAAAACGCGCGAGGCGATGCTGGTGTGCGAGGCGGCGGGCTATGACATCGTCATTGTCGAGACGGTTGGTGTCGGGCAAAGCGAAATCAGTGTGGCGCACATGACTGACATGTTTGTGCTGATGCAGTTGCCCAATGCTGGGGACGATTTGCAGGCGATCAAAAAAGGCGTGATGGAACTGGCCGATCTGGTGCTCATCAACAAAGCCGACCTTGATGCCAACGCCGCCACCCGGGCGCAAGCGCAGATCAATTCTTCGTTGCACCTGCTGGGCATCCATGGCAGTGCGCACGGCTCTGCTCAGGTTGAGGCAAGCTGGCACCCGCAGGTGCTGCAACTCAGTGCCCTGAACGGTCAGGGGGTGAGTGCGTTTTGGGCCAAGGTGCTGGAATTCAAGGCGCTGCAAAACGCCAGCGGTCAATTGGCGGCACGTCGCCAGCAACAAGCGCTGGCCTGGATGTGGGAGCGCATTGATGCCGGTTTGAAGCAGGCTTTTGTGCAACATCCAGCAGTTAAAAAAATGCTGCCAGCCCTGATCCGACAAGTGCGGGACGGTGGGTTGGCGGCTTCCACCGCAGCCGGCAATCTGCTGCGCGTGGCGCGAACACAATAACCCCGGTACTGCGTTTCATGGCAGCGAGCTTTTTCCACCTGGTCAGCCAGAAATATCCATCGGTTTCACTGCGTAACCCTTTTGACCAAATGCACCAATAGAAGAGAACATCATGCACGACATTCTTGAACAACTTGAAGCCAAGCGCGAACTCGCACGTTTGGGGGGTGGCCAAAAGCGCATTGACTCACAGCACAAAAAAGGCAAACTCACGGCGCGTGAACGGCTTGAAGTGCTGCTTGATGAAGGAACTTTTGAAGAGTGGGACATGTTTGTTGAACACCGCTGCACTGACTTTGGCATGGCCGACAACCAAATTCCCGGCGACGGTGTGGTCACGGGCTACGGCATGATCAACGGCCGCCTGGTGTTTGTTTTCAGTCAGGATTTCACGGTGTTTGGCGGTGCCCTGTCGGAGGCGCACGCCGAGAAAATCTGCAAGATCATGGACCAGGCGATGAAAGTCGGCGCACCGGTGATCGGCCTGAACGATTCGGGTGGCGCGCGCATTCAAGAAGGCGTTGCCAGCCTGGGCGGTTACGCCGATGTGTTTCAGCGCAACGTGATGGCCAGTGGCGTGGTGCCGCAAATCAGCATGGTGATGGGGCCGTGTGCGGGGGGCGCTGTTTATTCACCGGCCATGACTGATTTCATTTTCATGGTGAAAGACAGCTCCTATATGTTCGTCACCGGCCCCGAGGTGGTGAAGACCGTTACCCACGAGGAGGTGACGGCCGAAGAGCTCGGCGGAGCGATCAGTCATACCACCCGCAGCGGGGTGGCTGATCTGGCGTTTGAAAATGATGTTGAGGCGCTGTTGATGTTGCGCCGCCTCTACAACTACCTGCCACTCAACAATCGTCAGCCGGCACCGGTGCGCCCCAGCGGCGATCCCAGTGGTCGCATGGACTCCAGCCTTGACACGCTGGTGCCCGACAACCCGAACCAGCCCTACGACATGAAAGAGCTGATTTTGAAAACCGTTGACGACGGCGACTTTTTTGAGCTGCAACCTGAATATGCCAAGAACATCGTGGTCGGTTTTGCCCGCATGGACGGCCAGACGGTGGGCATCGTCGCCAATCAGCCACTGGTGCTGGCCGGTTGTCTGGACATCAGAAGTTCGACCAAGGCGGCACGCTTTGTGCGTTTTTGCGATGCTTTCAATATTCCGGTGATCACTTTTGTCGATGTGCCCGGCTTCATGCCAGGCACCGCGCAGGAGTTCGGCGGCATCATCAAGCATGGTGCCAAGTTGCTCTACGCTTTTGCTGAATGCACGGTGCCCAAAATCACCGTCATCACGCGCAAGGCCTATGGTGGTGCTTACGACGTGATGAGTTCCAAACACTTGCGCGGTGACGTGAATTTTGCCTGGCCCAATGCGGAGATTGCAGTGATGGGAGCCAAAGGTGCGGTGGAAATCATTTTTCGCGAAGACAAGGGCGACCCGGCCAAGCTCGCCGCCAAGGAAGCCGAATACAAGGCCCGCTTTGCCAACCCGTTTGTGGCCGGTGCGCGCGGCTTCATTGACGACGTGATTCTGCCGAGCGAAACCCGCAAGCGCATCTGCCGTTCACTGGTCATGTTGCGCGACAAAAAGCTGGAAAACCCGTGGCGCAAACACGGCAATATTCCGCTGTAAGGCTTGATGCCAATGACGCCATTCTTTGATTACCTGCGCGACGCGGGATCGGACTGCCTGAGCGCTCTGCTGCGTGTCCCCCGCCCTGCGGGCTCCTCCTTGACCTCCGCAGAACGCTCAGGCAGCCCGATCCCGGGTAATGGGGTTTTGGATTATCGGGGTCGGATCC
>JAVHQY010000086.1:0-16376 GCA_036171375.1 Rhodoferax sp.
GCAGCGGTGATGGCCGGGTCGCGCCGGGTCCAGTCGGCGCGCAGCAGGGTCACTTTGTTGGCAGCAAAGTCGGCCAGCACTGCTTCATTGGCCAGAGTGGTTTTTTCGTTGTACTGGCAGGTGACGCACCAGGCGGCGCTGAAATCAACAAACACCGGAGTGCCCGCGGCCAGCAACTGCTGCACCCGGTCCGGCGACCAACCCTGCCAGCGCTCGGCGCGCACGTCCACGCTGCTGGCAGCAACGGGTTTGACGATGGCCGGACCCCAATAAACGCCCAGCAGCCCCATCAGCAACAGCGACAAAATCGTCAACACCCAGCGACTGCGACCCGACAGCCCGACGGCCCACAGTGCCAGACTCAAGCTCAGCAACAGGGCCAACATGGCGCTGACACCATCGATGCCACTTTGCTGGCCCAGCACCCACAGCAACCAGATCACGGTGGCAAACATCGGGTACGCCATGGCCTGCCTGAACGTCTGCATCCAGGCCCCCGGTCGCGGCAACCAGCGGGTGACTGCCGGAACCAAGCTTGCTAGCAAAAAAGGTAGCGCCATGCCAACGCCGATGCTGGCAAAAATGGCCAGTGCCTGCAACGCCGGCAGCGTCAATGCCAGACCCAACGCGGCACCCATGAACGGTGCCGTGCAGGGAGATGCCACGGCGACTGCCAGCACGCCCGAGAAAAAGGCATCGACGGTTGGGTTCCTGGCTTCCAGGCTGAGCAGCTTACTGGGCAGAAACTGGCCAAACTGGAACAACCCGGCCAGGTTCAACCCCATCACGGTAAACAGCGTGGCCAGTGCCGCAACCACCACCGGTGATTGCAATTGGAAACCCCAGCCGATCTGCTCGCCAACAGCGCGCAAGCCCAGCAGTACCGCACCCAGAGCAACAAACGAAAGCACCACGCCCAGGCTGTAGGCCAAACCGCTGCGGCGCTGCGCATGGTGGTCAGTGCCGGTGCGCGCAAAGCCCATGATCTTGATGGCCAGTACCGGCAACACGCAGGGCATCAGGTTCAAAATCATACCGCCCAGCAGCGCACCCAGCAGCGCTGCCCACAGGCTCAGCGGCAGCGCAGCGCTGACCGGCTGACCCGCTGGCGGTGACAACACGGGCGTGGTGGTTGACGGCAGCGCCGGCCACTGGCCCAGCACCTTGGCAGTCAACAAAAGCCCCTGGCGCTGCCCGTTGACCGATGCCACCAGCAGCAGCGGCATTTGCGCCGGACTTTGGCCGCGCTGCGCCGACAAGGCCAGCTGCGCACTCCACGCCGGCCCTTGCCAATCCTGCGTCCACGCCGCTGCCGGGTCGATCACTTCAGGTGTTTCCGGGAACAACTCCAGCGTCTTGCCCTGCCAGTCTGGTGGCAGACCGGGCACCGAAAGCCGCAGCCGCTGGCCGTCGATTTGCACTTGACCGGCAGCCTCCCAAACCTTTGGTTGGGCCTTGAGACTGGCATCGAAAGCGGCCGCATTGATGGCTGTCGAACCACGCAGCGGCAGTTGCAAGGCAAATTCGCCCTCTTCGGGAACGCATTCTTCCTTGCAAACCAGCCAGTTGGCCTTGAGCTTGATGTTGATGGCGTTCTCCCCGGCCAAGGGTTTGAACGCTGCAGTGATGGTCAGCGGCACCGGCAGCAGCAGCTGGTTTTCGTAGCCGTAATTGGCCAGCGAGCCGACCCGGATTTTGATCGGCAACGGCCAGGCAATTTCACCCGCTTGCAGTCCTGCCGGCAAGGTCCATTGCAGCGCGGTCGCCAGACCGGCATCGCCCGGGTTTTTCCAGTAGGTATGCCAGCCGGGTTGGTGCGTCAATTGCAGTCCGAGCCATACCGTCTTACCAACGTCAACGCCATCGGCCGCGTGCGCCATCAGCTCGGCGCGCACGTGCTCGGTGCTCACCACTGATTTAATCGTGTTCTGGGCCTGCGCTGCACTCGCGCCAAGGACCACCGTGCCCAGCAAAATGGCGCAGCGCAAAAGGGTCTTGTTCATCATGGTTAGCATTGGCACCAAACGGCTGGCCTCATTGATCGTCCAGCAGTGAAGCCTGCTGGGGCAGCGGCGCAAACACGCCCGGCAATTTCTTGGGCGCTTTGATGCGCACCTGTTTGTTGACGTTCATGCGACCAAAAACGACTTCGATATCCCCCGCGCTGACACCAAACTGCCCGGCCAGAAAACGCACCATGTGGTCGGTCGCCTTGCCCGCCACCGGTGCCGCGGCAACACTCACCTTGAGCTGGCGGCCATAGGGTTTGCCTATGGCATCCTTGCTGGCGCTGGGTTTGCCCAGGATGTTGAGCACCAGCACGTCGCCGTCCCAGGCGAAGAAATTGTCGCCGGTGGCACTGTTGGCTTTTTCACGACTCATAGGTTGGGTGATTGTGGTCTGTGTTGCGCCCGATTATCCCTTGGGTCGCATCCCGCATCACAATGCCATCACCAGCTTCAGGATAATCCCGGATAATGCCCGCATGACGCGCAAATCGAGATTCTGGTCGGAGTGGGGCACGCACGACTTCGCCGAGCTGATGGCCAGCGGCCAGGCCGCAAAAACCATCGCTGTGCTGCCAGTGGCCGCGACCGAACAACACGGACCGCATTTGAGTCTGGGGGTCGATGCCGTGATCATGGACGGCATCATCGCCGCCGCTTTACCGCACTTGCCCAGCCGGCTGCAAGCACTGTTCTTACCCACCCAGAAGGTCGGTCTGAGCCCTGAGCACGCCGCCTTTCCCGGCACCCTGACACTGAAATCGCACACGCTGATCGACTTGTGGACCGAGGTGGCCCAATGCGTCGCAGCCGCCGGCGTGCGCAAACTGCTGATCTTCAATTCACACGGCGGCCAGGTCAGCGTGCTGGACCTGGTGGCGCGTGACTTGCGCGCCCGCCTTGACCTGTTGGTCTATAGCGCCAGTTGGTTCAACCTGCCGCTGAGCGACGCGCAGGGCCAGGACATCCATGCCCTGTTCAGCGCCGTTGAGCACCGTTTTGGCATCCACGCCGGTGACATTGAAACCTCGATGATGTTGGCGCTCAAGCCAGCACAAGTGAACCTGGCGCGCGCGCAAAACTTTGCCTCGACGGCACAAACAAGGGCGCAGCAATTTGCCATCCTCGGCAACGGACAAAGTGCCAAGCTGGGCTGGCAAATGCAGGATTACAACGCCGCCGGTGCCGTCGGCAATGCCGCCGCCGCCAGCGCTGAAAAAGGGCACGCCCTGATCGATGCGGCAGCCCGCAGCCTGGCCCAATTGCTGATCGAAATCGACCAGTTGCCACTGACCACGCTGGTGGCACCGATGCTGGCCAGGACGTGATCGCCAGCTACGATTTGCTGGCCCTGGGCGCGGCGGCCTGCTGGGCCGTGGGCAGCGTCACTTCAGTTTCGCCCGCGCGTTATCTGGGTGCCTTTGCCTTCACCCGCTGGCGCATGCTGATGGTGGCGTTCATGCTGTGGTTTGTCACGCTGCTCAGTGGCGGCTGGCAGCAGTTGCCACCGAGCAGCTGGAGCATCATCGCCTGGAGCGGCCTGATCGGGATTTTCATTGGCGACACGGCGCTGTTTGCAGCAGTGAATCGGCTTGGCCCGCGTCGCTCCGGTGTGCTGTTCGCCACCCATGCTGTTTTCAGCGTGATACTGGGCGCGTGGCTGTTGCATGAGCGCCTGGGCGTACAGGCATCGATCGGCGGTGCGCTGACCGTTGCCGGTGTCATGCTGGCAATTTTGCTGGGTCGCCACAAGGAAGAAAGCCATGCCTGGGAAACCGACCAGGGTCACGTCGGTGCCGGTGTGGCGCTGGGTCTGCTGGCAGCTTTGTGTCAAGCCGTGGGGGCCTTGATCGTCAAGCCGCTGATGAGCAGCGGTGTTGATCCAATCGCCGCCTCGGCGCTGCGTGTGAGCGTGGCTTGCGCGGCTCATTTTGTTTTGCTGGCGCTGGGTTTTTCAGCCTCACGCGCGCAGCGCGCACCCACCTGGCAAGTGTTGCGACAAACCGCACTGAACGGTTTCATTGCCATGGGTCTTGGCATGACGCTGCTGCTGATGGCGCTCAAAGGTGGCGATGTCGGCATGGTGGCGATTTTGTCGTCGGTCTCGCCAGTGCTGTTGCTGCCGCTGCTGTGGTGGCACCTGGGCCGCGCGCCCGCGCTGCCGGCCTGGATCGGTGCTGCGCTGACGGTGCTCGGCACCGCGCTGCTGGTGTCGCGGTAGGCAAGCCACGCCTGCGGCTGTGGCATTGAACTGCGCCGCAGGGTTATCGGGCGCATCAAAGCTGCAAATCAGCCAGGGGCCAGCGCGGCTTTACTTCAAATGAATAGTTCTTGCTGGCGCTTTGTACGCCCGCCTGTAGTCGCATCGCTGCCGCCATGGCAATCATGGCACCATTGTCGGTGCACAGATGCAGCTCGGGGTAGTGCACGCGGAGCCGGCGTGCGCCGCACGCGGCGTTGAGCTGCTGACGCAACAGTTGGTTGGCCCCCACGCCACCCGCCACCACCAAGCGACGCAAGCCGGTGTCATCGAGTGCGGCAAGCGATTTTTTCACCAGCACTTCTACGATCGCGGCCTGCGTTGATGCGGCTAGATCAGCCAACACGGCGTGCGGTAGCTGCTCGACGGTGCCGCCCTGCGCCAGCGCACATTTTTTGGCTTGCACCAGCACCGCGGTCTTGAGTCCGGCGAAGGAAAAATCCAGCTCGCCACTGTGCAGCAGCGGGCGCGGCAGCTTGAATGCCAGCGGGTTACCACCGAGCGCCAATTGCGCCAGCAACGGGCCGCCGGGATAGGCCAGACCGAGCAATTTGGCCGACTTGTCAAACGCCTCGCCGGCCGCATCGTCGATGCTCTCGCCCAGCAATTGGTAGTGTCCAACCCCGCTGACCTGCATCAGCTGCGTGTGACCGCCCGAAACCAGTAACGCGACAAACGGAAATTCAGGCGCATCGTCGCTCAAAAACGGTGACAGCAAATGGCCTTCGAGGTGATGCACGCCCAGCACCGGCTTGTCCAGCGCCAGCGCCAGCGCGCAGGCCACGCCGGCACCCACCAGCAACGCACCGGCGAGTCCAGGTCCGCGCGTGAAAGCCACCACGTCGATGGCATCGAGCGCCAATCCCGATTCCCTGAGGACTTGCTGCGTCAGCGGCAACACCCGGCGGATATGGTCGCGGCTGGCCAGCTCGGGCACCACACCGCCATAGGCCTGGTGCATCACAATCTGGCTGTGCAGGGCGTGCGCCAGCAAGCGTGGCAATCCAGCGCCGCACACCTCCACCAGTGCCACGCCGGTTTCATCACACGATGACTCAATCCCCAGCAGGCGGAATTTTTTCAGCATAGCGGGCGAGTTTAGGGGATGACCGGCGCAACGATTGGCCCGCCTGTAAGCGCTGGCTTGCACTTGTCCTGTAAGCTCGCAGTTTTTGCGCTTGGGTGCGGAGTTTCCGGCAGCACTGGTCACCGACCAATTTTTTGAAAACTTACCATGTTTGAATTGTCCATCGTCATCCCCGGTTCCAGACCGAAATTCTTGCCCTTGGCGCTGTTCACCATGGCCGCTTTGTTGAGCGGATGTGGTGCCAACAACGGCAGCACCGGTAAACCCGGCCCAGCGGCCATGCCGGCAACCGAAGTCGGTGTCGTCACGGTCACGCCTACCGATGTGGCTTTAATCACTGAACTGCCCGGCCGGCTGGAAGCCTCGCGTATCGCGCAGGTCCGTGCCCGCGCTGCCGGGATCGTGCAACAGCGCCGGTTTGTCGAGGGCACAGAGGTCAAGGCCGGGCAGGCACTGTTTCAAATCGATGCAGCACCGTATCAGGCCGCTTTGGCCAGCGCCCAGGCCGCGCTGGCCAAGGCACAGGCCAATTTGCTGCAGGCCAGCACGCGCGCCGAGCGCTTCAAGCGGCTGGCGCAGGACAAAATGGTCAGTGAAATGGATCTGATCAATGCCCAGTCGGCGCACAACCAGGCGCTGGCCGACGTGGGCATGGCACAGGCTGGTGTCCAAACGGCGCGCATCAATCTCGGCTACACCGCCATCGTTGCACCCATCAGCGGGCGCATTGGCCGCGCCTTGGTGAGCGAAGGTGCGCTGGTGGGGCAAGGCGAAGCGACCCAGCTGGCGCTGATCCAGCAAATCAACCCGCTCTACATCAACTTCACCCAGTCGGCCGACGAAGTGATGAAGTTGCAAACTGCGCAGGCCAGCGGTCAATTCAAGCGCGCCGGTGCGCAAGCCGCGCAGGTGCGCGTGATTTTGTCCGACGGCAGCCAATACGCGCACGCGGGCAAGTTGTTGTTTTCTGATTTGAGCGTGGATACCACCAGTGGCCAGATCACGTTGCGTGCCGAGCTGCCCAACCCGGGTGGCGTGCTGCTGCCGGGCCTGTATGTACGCGTGCGTCTGGAGCAGGCGCAGGCCGGCAACGCCATCGTGCTGCCGCAGCAGGCGGTCACGCGCTCAGGCCAGGGCGACTCGGTGCTGGTGGTCGGCAGCGACGGCAAAATCTCGCAGCGCACGGTGAAAATTGGCGCGCAGCAAAACGCACAGTGGGTGGTGCTGGGCGGCCTTAAAGCGGGCGAGCAGGTGATGGTCGATGGTTTTCAGAAAGTTGCCATGTTGCCACCGGGTACGGCGGTCAAAGCGGTCGCCTGGCACAGCACTGCGCCGCAAACGGCCGGCGTGGCGGCAGCCGCCCGCTAAGGAACCGCACCGTGGCCAAGTTTTTTATCGACCGACCTATTTTTGCCTGGGTCATTGCCCTCTTCATCAGCGTGCTGGGCAGCGTCGCCATCACACAACTGCCGATTGCCCAATACCCACCCGTGGCACCGCCATCGATCATCGTTTCAGCCGCTTATCCGGGTGCTTCAGCCCAGACGCTCGAAGACAGCGTGCTGGCACTGATCGAGCAGGAGATGAACGGTTCACCGGGACTGATCTACATGGAATCGGTGGCGCAGGCCAACGGCACCGGGCAGATCACACTCAGTTTCCAGCCCGGCAGCAACGCCGACCTGGCACAGGTGGACGTGCAAAACCGCCTCTCGCGTGCCACGCCACGCCTGCCCGCTGCGGTGGTGCAACAGGGTGTACGGGTGGACAAGGCGCGCAGCAACTTTTTGCTTTTCACCATTTTGTCGTCCAGTGACCCGGCGCTTGATCCGGTGGCGTTGGGGGATTACGCGGCGCGCAACATTCTGCCCGAATTGCAGCGCGTGCCGGGGGTTGGACAGGCGCAACTGTTTGGCACCGAGCGCGCCATGCGAATCTGGATCGACCCGGCCAAATTGACCGGCTTCAATCTCTCGGCGCTGGATGTGACGGCTGCCATCCGGGCGCAGAACGTCCAAATCTCTGCCGGTGAAATTGGCAGCCTGCCCAACCTGGCGGGGCAGGCGATCGCCGCCACCGTGCGGGTCAACGGCCAGCTCGACAGCGTGGCGCAATTTGGCAACGTGCTGCTGCGCGCCAACAGCGACGGCTCGAGTGTTCGGCTCAGGGATGTCGCGCGGATCGAGCTCGGTGCCCAAGCCTACGCCACTTCAGCGCGGCTCAACGGCAACCCCTCCACCGGTGTGGGTGTGCAGCTCGCACCGAGCGGCAACGCACTGGCCACGGCCAAGGCGATACGCAAGCGCATGGCCGAGCTTGAGCGCTATTTTCCCAAGGGCATGAGCTGGTCGATTCCGTACGACAGCTCGCGCTTCGTCGAAACTTCCCTGCGCCAGGTGGCCACAACCTTGATTGAAGCCGTGGCGCTGGTATTTCTGGTGATGTTTTTATTCTTGCAGAGCTGGCGCTACACCGTCATCCCGACCATCGTGGTGCCGGTGGCGCTGCTGGGCACTTTTGCCACGCTGCTGGCGCTGGGGTTTTCCATCAATGTGCTGACCATGTTTGCCATGGTGCTGGTGATTGGCATCGTCGTCGATGACGCGATTGTGGTGGTGGAAAACGTCGAACGCATCATGAGTGAAGAAGGTCTGCCGCCGCTGCTGGCCACGCGCAAGGCCATGGGGCAAATTTCGGGTGCCATCGTGGGTGTCACCGTGGTGCTGATTTCGGTTTTTGTGCCGCTGGCGTTTTTCAGTGGCTCAGTGGGCAACATCTACCGCCAGTTCGCCACCGTGATGGGGGTCTCGATTGCGTTCTCGGCATTCCTGGCCTTGTCGCTGACACCGGCGCTGTGCGCCACCTTGCTCCGGCCCGTCGCAGCCGGGCATCACCTTGCCCGCCAGGGGCTCTTTGGCGCTTTCAACCGTCGCTTTGCAGGCTTTGCCAAAGCCTATGAGGGCGGCGTGGGTCGGTTGCTGCCGCACGCGGCGCGCTATCTGGTCATCTACCTGGTCATTGGGGCGAGTGCGGCGCTGATGTACCTGCGCTTGCCGACTTCGTTCCTGCCCAACGAGGACCAGGGGACGATGCTGGTCAACGTACAATTGCCGCCCGGTGCCACACAGCAGCGAACGCTCTCGGTGATGCAACAGGTCGAGAGCTACATTCTCAAACAGCCCGAAGTCCAGGGCATGGTCAGTGTGCTGGGATTCAGTTTTTCAGGGCAGGGTCAAAACGCGGCGCTGGCCTTTATTACCCTGAAAGACTGGAGTGAGCGCAGTGGCCCCAACAGCTCGGCCAGCGCGCTTGCCGCTCGCTCCTTTGGCGCTTTGACGGGCATTCATGACGCTTTTATTTTTCCGCTGAGCCCACCCCCGATTCAGGAGCTGGGCAGTGCTTCCGGATTTAGTTTCCGCCTGCAAGATCGTGCCGGTCGAGGCCACGCTGCACTGCTGGCAGCGCGCAACCAGTTGCTGGGGTTGGCGGCGCGCAGCAAAGTGCTCAGCCAGGTGCGCCCGGACGGGTTGGAAGACGCGCCGCAACTGCAACTCGACATCGACCGCGACAAGGCCAGCGCCCTGGGGGTGAGCTTTGATGCCATCAACACCGTCGTCTCCACGGCTTTGGGTTCGGCCTATGTCAACGACTTCCCCAACCAGGGACGCTTCCAGCGCGTGGTGGTTCAGGCCGAAGCGGCGGCCCGTATGCAAAGCGCCGACCTGCTGCGACTGAACGTTCCCAACCGCAGCGGACAAAATCTGCCCTTGTCGGCTTTCGCCAGCACCCGCTGGGTCACCGGTGCCATGCAGACAGTGCGCTACAACGGCTACCCGGCAATGCGCATCAGCGGCAACGCCGCGGCCGGCTACAGCACCGGCGTGGCGCTGGCTGAAATGGAAAAGCTGGCGGCGCAGTTACCGGACGGTTTCGGTTTTGAATGGACCGGCACGTCGCGCGAGGAAAAACTGGCCGGTGCCCAGGCGATGATCCTGTACGGGTTTGCCATTTTGTCGGTATTCCTGTGCCTGGCGGCGCTGTATGAGAGCTGGAGCATTCCACTGACCGTCATCCTGGTGGTGCCACTGGGGGTGCTGGGGGTGATTGCGGCCACGCTGCTGCGCGCTTACGCCAACGACGTTTATTTTCAGGTTGGACTGATCACCATCATTGGCCTGTCGTCCAAGAACGCCATTTTGATCGTCGAGTTCGCCAAGGATTTGCAGGCCCAGGGCAAGAGCGTGATCGAAGCGGCATTGGCGGCAGCGCATTTGCGCTTTCGCCCGATTGTGATGACCTCGATGGCGTTCACGCTGGGTGTATTGCCTCTGGCCGTGGCCACCGGTCCTGGTTCTGCCAGTCAGCGCGCCATCGGCACGGGTGTGATCGGCGGTATCCTCACCGGCACCTCGCTGGCAGTGCTGTTTGTACCGATTTTCTTTGTCATCATTCGTAGCCTGTTCAAGGGCAGCGCCAGGCAGCGCAAATTGGCCGCGGAGGAAGCGCAACATCTCGGAGTTCAACTGGATGAATGACGCGGACAAGTGATAATCTGTGGCAGCCCAAGTGCCCTACCGAGCGGCGCGTCGGTAGCGAGCGAATTGGCTTTGCGCCCAACCATCAGGAGAACAGGTTATGACGAAGACACCTAAAGTGGCAGTTTTATTGTCCGGTTGCGGTCACCTTGACGGTGCCGAAGTACGCGAAGCGGTGTTGACGCTGCTGGCGCTTGACCAGCATGGGGCCACGGTGCAGTGCATCGCACCCAACGCCCCGCAGCTTCATGTGATCAACCACATCAGCGGCGAGCCAGTGGCGGGTGCCACGCGCAACATACTCGAAGAATCGAGCCGTATTGCCCGGCTCGGGCAATGCCTGGATCTGGCGCAAGCAAAAGTGTCGGACTATGACGCGCTGCTGATGCCCGGCGGCTACGGCGCGGCCAAGAATTTATGCACTTTTGCCATCGCTGGCCCGGCGGCCGAAGTGCGAACCGATGTGGCGGCATTTGTGGCCGGTTTTTTCGCCGCCAAAAAGCCGGTCGGTGCGATTTGCATTGCACCGGCGCTGGTGGCGCTGACGCTGCACGGCAAATCCAGCGCCAAGCTCACGCTGGGCGACGATGCCGGCTGTGCCAGCGCCATGCAGCAGCTCGGCCAGCAATACCAGCCGACGGCCAGTGCACGTGACATCGTGATCGATGAAGCGCACAAACTGGTCACCACGCCGGCCTACATGTTTGATGCCGCCAAGCTCAGCGATGTCTTCACCGGCATCGAACGCTGCGTGGCTGAAGTTCTCAAGCGTATCTGATACTGCGTCACCCGCCCACTATCCATGCCCCACAAGAAGCTTCCCTTGCTCCAGGTGCTGCTGTGCGGTGCCGCCGTGGTGACGCTTTCAATGGGTGTGCGCCACGGCTTTGGCCTGTGGCTGCAACCGATGACGCAGAGCCAGGGCTGGAGCCGCGAGACCTTCGCTTTCGCGATGGCATTGCAAAACCTGGTGTGGGGTTTGGCCGGTATTTTTGCCGGCATGGTGGCGGACCGGTTTGGGGCCTTCAGGGTGGTGGTGGTGGGTGCCGTCTTGTACGCGCTGGGTCTGACGGGCATGGCTTATGCCAACACACCCATGCTGCTGGCCATGGCTTCGGGCTTTTGCATCGGTGTGGCCCAGGCCGGCACCACCTACGCCATCATTTACGGCGTGATCGGTCGCAACGTTCCACCCCACAAGCGTTCCTGGGCCATGGGCGTGGCGGCGGCGGCGGGCTCGTTCGGGCAGTTCCTGATGGTTCCGGTGGAGGGTTTTTTGATCATCAGCTTTGGCTGGCAGCAAGCGTTGCTCGTCCTCAGCGCGGCAGTGTTGATGATGATCCCGCTGGCCTGGGGCTTGCGCGAGCCGGGTTTTTCGATCGGTTCGGTTTTTAAGCGCGAGCAAAGCATCGTCCACGCGCTGCAAGAAGCCTTCAAGTACCCAAGTTTCCAGTTGTTGATGGCGGGCTATTTTGTCTGTGGCTTCCAGGTGGTTTTCATCGGTGTGCACATGCCCAGCTACTTGCGCGACAAAGGTCTGTCACCGCAGGTGGCAAGCTATTCGCTGGCGCTGATTGGCCTCTTTAATGTGTTTGGCACTTACGCCGCCGGTGCGCTCGGGCAAAGGCTACAGAAAAAGAAAATCCTGGCTTTCATCTATCTGGCACGCGCTGCTGCCATCAGCGTATTCCTGCTGACATCGCTGTCACCGCTTAGCGTTTATGTATTTTCCGCCGTCATGGGGTTGCTGTGGCTCTCGACGGTGCCGCCGACCAACGCCATCGTGGCGCAGATCTTTGGCATCGAGCATCTCTCCATGCTCGGTGGCTTTGTTTTCTTCAGCCACCAGATCGGCTCCTTCATGGGTGTCTGGCTCGGTGGTTACCTGTACGACCGCACCGGCAGTTACAACGTCGTCTGGTACATGGCCATCGCGCTGGGGGTGTTCGCCGCATTGGTGAACCTGCCGGTCAAAGAAGCCACCATTGAGCGCCGCAGCGTGGCGCAGCCAACCTGAAACGTCGTCATCATGCGCCATCCCTCGGGTCAGAAACTGTTGCTCTACGGCGCTGCCATCGGTTTGCTGCTGCTGGTGTTTGTGCTGTACGGGCGCGCTGACTTTTTGGTCACGCTGGCCAATCAGGTCTGGGGCTGTTTCTGACGCTGCCAGCACGCCGTGTCAGCCTCGCTAGAATGCCCATTTACCGTTTTCCCGCAATCCAGAAAAGTTACCACCCATGAGCCAAATCACCGGCAGCATCGTCGCGCTTGTCACCCCCATGCTTGACAGCGGTGCTGTCGATTACCCGACGCTGCGCAAACTCATTGACTGGCATATCGACGAGGGCACCGACTGCATTGGCGTGGTTGGCACCACCGGCGAATCACCAACCGTCAATGTTGAGGAACACTGCGAAATCATCCGCGTTGCTGTCGAGCAAGCGGCCGGGCGGGTTCCGATTCTGGCGGGCTGCGGTGCCAACTGCACCGCCGAAGCGATTGAGCTGGCACAGTTTGCCAAAAAGGTCGGCGCCAATTTCCAACTGCAAGTGGTGCCCTACTACAACAAGCCGACGCAGGAAGGCCAGTACCAGCACTTCAAAGCCATCGCCGAAGCGGTGGAGCTGCCAATGGTCCTGTACAACGTGCCCGGGCGCTGTGTGGCCGACCTGGCGCACGACACCGTGCTGCGCCTGGCCACGGTGCCTGGAATTGTCGGCATCAAGGAAGCCACCGGCAATATCGACCGTGCCCAGTGGCTGATTCGGCAAGCACCAGCGGGTTTCTCGATCTATTCTGGCGATGACCCCACCGCAGTGGCGTTGATGCTGTGCGGTGGCCAGGGCAACATCAGCGTGACGGCCAATCTGGCACCGCGCCTGATGCACGAGCTGTGCCTGGCAGCCATCGCGGGCGAAGTCAGGCGGGCCATGGAAATCCAGTTCAAGCTGATGCCGTTGCACAAAAATCTGTTCGTTGAAGCCAATCCGATTCCGGTCAAATGGGCGATGGCCCGGCTTGGTCTGTGCGGCACACATCTACGCTTGCCCATGACGGTGTTGACACCACCCAACCACGCCCGCGTTGAAGACGCATTGCGCAGCGTCGGTTTGCTTTGACCCGATCATTTTTTACTGGCAGGCTCATCCCGGAGGATTTCTTTGTGAATCAAATTTCCAGACTTACTGTGATTGGCCTGTGTGCAACGCTGGCGGCGTGCTCGGTACTCGACGGCGACAAAATCAATTACAAGAGCGCTGGCAAAGCGCCAACGCTGGAGGTCCCGCCCGACCTGACCCAATTGGCGCGCGATACACGCTATGCAGTGCCCGGCAGCGCCGTTTCAGCGGCGAGTTTCCAGCTTGGTCAGGCGACACCAACCCAGCAAACGGCCGTCAGCACCCTCGGTGACGTGCAAATCCAGCGCGCCGGCAATCAGCGTTGGCTGGTGGTTCATCGCAGCGCCGATCAACTGTGGCAACCAATACACGATTTCTGGCTGGAAAACGGTTTCCTGCTGACGCTGGAACGGGTCAACATGGGCATCATGGAAACCGACTGGGCGGAAAACCGCGCCAAAATCCCGCAGGACTTCATTCGCAGCACGATCGGCAAATGGTTCGACTCGGTGTACTCGACCGGCGAGCGTGACAAGTTTCGCACCCGGCTTGAGCGCAACGACAGCGGTGGCACCGATATTTTCATCAGCCATCGCGGCATGATCGAGGTCTATGACAGCTCGGAAAAAGTTGGCACCATTTGGCAGCCGCGGCCAACCGATCCGGAACTGGAAATCGAATTTCTGCGCCGCTTGATGGTCAAGCTCGGTGTCAGTCCGGAACAAGTCAAGGCCCTGACCGTCCCCAGCGTCAGCAACAGCGGCGCACATCTGAGCACTGCCGCTGACGGTCAGCCGCGGGTGCAAATCGACGACGGGTTCGATCGCGCCTGGCGTCGCGTGGGCTTGTCGCTGGATCGCACCAGTTTCACGGTTGAAGACCGGGATCGCAGCCGGGGTTTGTACTTTGTGCGCTACGTGGAGCCCTCGGCCAACAAAGCTGAGCCGGGCTTTTTCAGCCAACTGTTTGGTTCTGCAAAAGTGGACCCGGCACTCAACCGTTACCGCATTGCGGTGGCGAGCCAGGGCGCGGCGACGAATGTGACGGTGCAGGATGCGGCTGGCAAACCAGTATTGGCGGCGACCGCGCAGCAAATCCTCAAACTGATCGCCGACGATCTGAAATAGGCCGACGCAATAGACTTCAGCTTGTGCCCACAGGGTAAAACTGCAACCCGTTTTGCCCCCCTCCTTGGCCCGGTACATCGCGGCATCGGCCTCTTCGCTTTTTGTGCCTTTCCACTCGGCGGCAAAGCTCGTGGCCCGCGCGCGAATTTCGTTCCAGCTTATTGGCATTTTTGAACTAGTCCCCAGGTTGTTCGGCGTTCGTCGAGCAAGGTCTGCGCCGTGGCCATGGCGGCATCGTATGGCAGGCGCGGCTTTTCGCGCTACAAGGCTTCCTCAACCTTGGCGCGAAACCAGGCCCACCAGCCTGAAACTACTTCTTGCGCGCCGCGATGGCTTTTTCAGCCGTATTGACCAAGTCGGCACCAATCGTCTTTTTCCACTTGTCATACACCGCTCGCGTGGCCTTGACGAAGGCATCGCGCTCCTGCGGTGTCAATTGGGTTACGGTCACGCCGAGTGCCGCAATATCCTTGAGCAGCGGCTGGCCTGGCTCATCGAGACCTTTGCGCGCAATGGCGATTTCCTGCTTGCCGGCATCCAGCGCCGCTTGCCGCACGATGGCTTGGTCAGCGGGCTTCCAGGAAGCCCAGATTTCCTTGTTCACCACAAACACCAGCGGGTCAGCCACATAGCCCCACATGGTCACATTCTTTTGTCCCACGTTGTGCAACTTGGCGGCAGTGAAGATCGACATCGGATTCTCTTGCCCATCGACTGCGCCGCTGGCAAAAGCCGGTTGTGCGTCAGCCCAACTCATTTGCGTCGGGTTGGCCCCCAGCGCCGTGAAAGTATCAAGGAACAGGGGTGAGCCGACGACGCGGATTTTCAGGCCCTTGAGGTCAGCGGGCGAGCGCACCGGACGCTTGGAGTTGGTGAGCTCGCGGTAGCCGTTCTCGCCCCAGGCCAGCGGCACAACACCTGCCTTGTCGAGCGTGCTAAAAATCTTCTTGCCGACATCGCCGTGGGTCAGCGCATCAATCGCAGCGTAGTCGGGCATCAGGAAGGGCAGCGAGAACAGGTTGAGTTCTTTCACTTGCGGCGACCAGTTGATGGTGGAGCCGATCGCCATGTCGATCACGCCCTGGCGCAGCGCGCTGAATTCACGCGTCTGGTCGCCCTGAATCAAGGATACGCCGGGGTAGAGCTTGATGTTGATGCGACCCTGGGTGCGCTCCTTGATCAGGTCAGCCCAGATCTGGCCGCCCTTGCCCCAGGGGAAGGCAGTGCCGACCACAAGCGACATTTTGTATTCGCTCTTGTAGCTCGATTGGGCCGACACACTGGCCGGTAAAGTAGCCAGCAGGGCCGACACGGTGGTGGCGGCGAGCGTGGCCAAGAGGGTACGACGTAATTTCATGAAACAGTCTCCTTTTTAGTCAATCAAAACAAACACCAACTTTAACAAAACCGATTCCGCCTCAATAGCCCAGCCGCGTTGGCAGCCAGAGCGCCAGTTGCGGCCATAGCACCACGGCGATGATCACGATGAACATCGAGGCCACCAGCCAGAGCACCCAGGGCACGGTCTCATCCATGCCGACTTTGGCAATGCGGCACGACACCATCAGGTTCACCGCCATCGGCGGCGTGAATTGTCCCAACGCCACCAGCAGCGTCAGCAGCACGCCGAACCACACGGCATCCCAGTGGTAGAACTGAACCAAGGGCCACAGCAGCGGCACAAAGATCAAGAAAATCGAAATACCATCGAGGAACATGCCCGCCGCCACCAGCAGCAGCACCAGCAAGGTGAGCACACCTTTTTCACCCAGGCCCGAGTGAACAATGGCGTTGGTAATGGGGTCGATCACACCCAACGTGGAGAGCGAATAGGCAAAGATGCCAGCCAGCGCCACCACGATCAGGATCACCGCCGAGAGCTCGCCCGATTCGCGCAGGATCACAAACAGGTCTTTGAACTCTATGGTGCGGTGAATCACCATGCCGACAAACAAGCCGTAAAACACTGCCACCACCGCCGCCTCGGTCGGCGTGAACCAGCCCATGCGCATGCCGCCCAGAATCAGCACCGGTGCCACCAGACCCCACACCGCCTCGCGCAAACTGCGCAGGAACGGGGGGCGCGGCAGCTCGGCTTCGAGCCGGCCCATGCCATGTCGGCGCGACAGCCAGTAGGTAGGTGCCATCAATGCCAGACCCACCAGAAGGCCTGGAATCATGCCCGCAGCAAACAGCGCCGGCACGGTGGCGCTGGGCACCAGCACCGAATACACAATAAAGG
>JAVHQY010000087.1:0-16298 GCA_036171375.1 Rhodoferax sp.
GCTGATGGCACGTTATGGCGGTCTGAGTGAGCGCCACGGGGGCTGACATGGATTTGATATTGTGGCGCCATGCTGAGGCGCAGGACTGGGTCGAAAATTGTGACGACTTGGCGCGTTCCCTCACTGAGCGCGGTGAAAAAACTCGAGGCAGAGATTGGCCGCGTGATAAAACATCCTGACTTTGGCGAACGCATGGCAACGCTTCGAATCAACCCGGTGGGTAGTACGTCGGAAGAATTTTCAAAGACGCTGGCGGCTGACCTGGTGCGTTGGAGTGCTTTGGCCAAAGCTGCCAATATCAAAACCATTGATTGATGTGGGTAACGAATAGCGCTAATTCAAGCTTGGTTCGCGCTGCTCGGCCTCAAACGCCCAAATGCTGCGCCAGCAACTCGGGCTGCGCGCGCAGTTGCGCCGTGCTGCCGTCAAACACCACCTGGCCCTTGACCAGGATCACGTTGCGGTCGGTGATTTGCGTCAGGTGCTGCCAGTTCTTGTCAACGATGACGCTGCTGATGCCGCTGGCGCGGATCATGGCGCAGATGCGCCAGATTTCGCGCGCAATCAAAGGTGCCAGCCCTTCGGTGGCTTCGTCCAGAATCAGCACTTGCGGGTTGGTCAGCAAGGCGCGGCCGATACTGAGCATTTGCTGCTCGCCGCCAGAAAGCTCCCAGCCGCCGTGGCGCAGGCGCTCTTTCAGACGCGGAAAAGTATCGAGCACGCGCTCCAGCGTCCAGTCGCGCTGGCCGTGGCTGCCGGGGCGCGCTGCCATGGTCAGGTTTTCGATGACGCTCAAGTTGGCGAAAATGCCGCGCCCCTCGGGCACGTAAGCCAGGCCCAGGCGGGCGATCTCAAACGGCGCACGGCCGCTCATGGTTTGACCCATGATCTCGATGCTGCCGCTGCGCGGCTTGACCAGCCCCATGATGCTTTTGAGCAGCGTGCTTTTGCCCATGCCGTTGCGCCCCATCAGGCCCACGGTTTCGCTGCGGCCCAGGCTGAAATCGAGCTCACGCAGGATGTGGCTGGCACCGTAATAGGTGTTGATGCCGGTGGCGTGAATCAGCTTGGTGGCCGCGTCGCTCATGGCTCAGTCCCCTTCGCCCAGGTAGGCGGCTTGAACGTGCGGGTTGGCCCGGATCGCGGCCGGTGTGGCGCTGGCGATGACCTCGCCGTTGACCATCACTGTCAAATGGTCGGCCAAAGCAAACACAGCATCCATGTCGTGCTCGACCAGCAACATCGCATGGTCTTTCTTGAGTTGCAGCAGAAGCTCAATCATGCGCTGCGTTTCGGCTGCGCCCATTCCGGCCAGCGGTTCGTCAAGCAGCAGCACCTCGGGTTCGGTCGCCAGCGTCATTGCAATCTCGAGCTGACGCTGCTCACCGTGGCTCAGCGCCGCGGCCGGGAGGTTGCGTCTATCCTGCAAACCAGAGAGCTCCAACGCGCGCGCCGAGCGCTCTTGCGCAGCGCTTGAATGGCTGGCTCTTTGCAGCCAGCGCAACGGGTTCCAGGCTTGCTGTGGCTCGCGCGACAGGGCTGCCAGATGGATGTTGTCTGCTACCGTGAAAGGCAGAAAAATATTGGTTTTCTGGTAGCTGCGACCCAGTCCATGATGCGAAATCTGCTCGGGTGAGCAACCGGTGACATCAATGCCGCACAGTGTGATCTGTCCCGAGCTCGGAGGCAAGTCGCCCGAGAGCAGATTGGTCAGCGTCGATTTGCCCGCGCCGTTGGGGCCGATCACCGCGTGGATGCGGTCGCGCCAGAGTTCCAGCGATACTTCATGGACAGCGGCCAGGCCACCGAAACGCTTGGTCAACTGTTTGGCTGTCAGCAGAACTTCAAACATCGCGCTCGCCCCGCCCTTGACTAAAGCGCTGGGTCAGGCCCAGCAGGCCGCGCGGTGCCACCACCACCACCAGCACAATGAAGAGACCAATCCAGAGCTGCCAATGTTTGCCCAGATTAACGCTACCGATTTTCGGCAAGTCCTTGAACAATTCGAGCACATATTCAAAGCTGAAAGCGCCCACAATGGCACCGGCAAAGTTGCCCATACCACCCAGAATCACCATCAACACCGCGTGTGCGCTCATGTGAAAACCCATCAGCTCGGGGTTGACGAAACCGGTCTGCGCGCCCCACAGATAGCCGGCCAGGCCAGCCAATGCTCCGGCCAGCGTGAAAGCGCTGAGCTTGTAGCCAAAGGTGGCGTAACCCATCGCGCGCATGCGCTGCTCGTTGATGCGGATGCCCGCGAGCGCGCGGCCAAACGGGCTCCAGAGCAAGCGCCGCAAAAAGGCATAGACCAACAGGAGTGCGCCCAGCGTGAAATAGTAAAAAGTGGTTTTGTTGTCCAGGTCAAACAACGAGAAGCCCAGCAACGTAACCGTGGGCTTGAAATTGACGTAAAGGCCGTCGGAACCGCCCAGCATCTTGTTGTCAAAAAACAGGTAAAACACCATCTGGGCAAATGCCATGGTGACCATGATGAAATAAATACCGTGCGTGCGCACGACAAAAAAACCGATCACCAGCGCGGCCAGTGCCGAGGCCAGCACGGCCAGCGGCAGCGTCAGCCACAAAGATACGGCCTCATTGGCAGGCATCAAAAAAGCCAGCGCATAAGCGGCCAGTCCAAAGTACGCGGCATGACCCAGCGACACCAGGCCTGTGACGCCCTGCAACAAGTCCAGACTCATGGCAAAAATCGCCAGGATCATCATGCGCGTGACAGTCTGAAGGTAAAAATCGGTCCCCACAAAGGGGAACACCAGCAACGCCAGCAATCCCAGCGCCAGCAACAATTGCACACTGCGTGGCAACAATTCAATGTTGGTTTTGGTCATTGTTTGAACAAACCTTCAGGTTTCCACAACAAGACGACCGCCATCAGGATATAGACCAGCATGCCTGACATGGAAGGCAACAGGACCTTGCCAAAAGTATCCACCAGACCGACCAGCAGCGCCGCAATCAGTGCGCCGCGCACCGAGCCGATGCCGCCGATGACAACCACCACGAAACACATGATGAGCACCTGCGAGCCCATGTTCGGATAAACGCTGGCAATCGGTGCGGCGATGATCCCGGCCACACCAGCCAGCCCAACGCCCATGGCAAAAACGGTGGCGTGGATCAGTTTGATGTTGACCCCCAATGCCTCTGTCATGTCCCGGTTGAAAGCGCCAGCGCGAATTTTCATCCCGAGCCGCGTTTTGGCGATCAACAAGTACAAACCCGCCGCCAGCAACAGGCAAACGCCCGAGATGAACAAGCGATAAACCGGGTAGGACAGGTTCTCGGTCAAAGGAATCGACGCGCTGAGCAACTCGGGAATGGCAACGCTGTGAACATCATCACCCCAGAGCATCGATCGCAGTTCTTCAAAAATATAGATCAAGCCGAACGTGAGCAACACCTGGTCGAGGTGGTCACGTTCATAAAAATGCCGAAACAGCACCCACTCCAGCGCCCAGCCAAAAGCCACGGCCAGCAATGCGCCGCCGATAAGCGCCAGCGTCAGGCTGCCAAACAGCGCGCTCAACGCATAGCCCAGATAGGCACCCAGCATATAGAAGCTGCCGTGTGCCAGATTGACCACGCCCATGATGCCAAAAATCAGCGTCAGGCCGCTGGCCAGCAGAAACAGCAGCAAGCCGTACTGAACGCTGTTGAGCAGTTGGATCAAAAAGGTTGGCAAGTCCATGGTCGATTGATTTGCTCCGTCATGTGGTCAGCAATAGTTTGCTGGTGCAGCAGGAGAAGTAGGTGGCTGGTGCGTAGCGGTTGGCAAACAAACAAAAGGTCAAAAAAAAACGGGAGGCCTGCCTCCCGTTGCGCCATACTTTATAAGTTTAAGCCATTTTGCAACCCACGCCACTGTCGGCGAGTGCTTTGGCCGCAATGCCGATCACCTTGTTTTCCTTGTGCTCGACCACGCGCAGGTAAATGTCCTGAATTGGGTTGTGCGCCTTGCTCATAGTCCACTTGCCGCGCGGGCTGTCGATGGTGGCCGACTCCATTGCTTTGTAGAGCGCCGGTTTGGCTTTCAGATCGCCCTTGACCGCATTGGCACCGAGTGCCAGCAGCAGGCCGGTGTCGTAACCCTGCACCGCATAGACATCGGGTTGCATCTTGAAGGCCTTGGCGTAGTCGAGACGGAACTTTTTGTTGCGCGGCGTATTGAGCGAGTCGCTGTAATGCATGGTGGTGATGACGCCGTCAGCGGCTGATCCGGCCGCGTCAAGCACGCCCTCTGTGAGAAAACCCGAGCCATACAGCGGGATTTTGCCTTTGAGTCCGGCGGCGGCATAGTCGCGCATGAACTTGGCGGCCGATGGGCCGGCGAAGAAGCAGGCCACGGCATCAGGTCTGAGCGACGCGATCTCAGTCAACAAGGCCTGGAACTCCACATTCGGAAAGGGCAGGCCCAACTCTTTGATGATAGTGCCGCCGGCTGCGGTGTAGCTTTCCTTGAAGCCTTCAAAGGCTTCGTCGCCTGCGGCGTATTTCCAGGTGATCCAGACGGCTTTCTTGTGGCCCTTGTTGACCATTACCTTGCCCAGCGCACGCGTGGGCTGTGAGTTGGTAAAGGAAGTCCGGAACACATTGGGCGCACACAAGGCCCGCGTGGCGGCATGGACTCCAGCGTTTGGAATGAGGCAAAGCACACCGGCTTCGCGCACCACTTTTTGAATGCCCATTTGCACGCCCGAGTGCACCGTGCCGATCAGCACATCGACCTTGTCGCGCTGGACTAACTTGTTGGCATTCTCAACACCCTTCGATGGGTCGGACTCGTCGTCCACTTTGAACCATTCAATCTCACGGCCGCCGAGTTTGCCGCCTTGCTCGTTGAGCGCCATGCGCACGCCGTTTTCGATGGCCACACCGAGCGGCGCGTAGGCGCCGGTGTAGGGCAACATCAGACCAACGCGCACTTTGCCGGTCTGCGCCAAACTCAAGGCGGGTAGCAGCGTGCCGCTAGCAGCAGCCCCGATCAGCGTAGCACTGCGCGATAAAACAAGACGACGGGAGGGCTGGCTTGTGTTCATGGCAAGTCTTTCAATGTGTGAAGGTGAAGTGGGTGGATCGTAACCTGATGAACGAAATTTGCATTAGGGATAACCCCGACTGACGATTCACCAAAGCGATTCTGGTGGCGTTTAGCATATTCGACAAAATTATCACAACTTCGTGCGCAGCGACCAGATCTCCGGAAATAGCACCACATCGAGCATCTTGCGCAAATAGCTTACGCCGCCAGTGCCACCGGTGCCGCGTTTGAAACCGATGACACGCTCCACGGTGGTTACGTGCCTGAAGCGCCACAGTCGAAATGCATCTTCCAAATCGGTGAGTTCCTCGCCCAAATGGTACAGATCCCAATGCGCTTTGGGGTTGCTGTAAACCTGAAGCCAGGCTTGCTCTACCTCGGCATCTGCCGTGTAAGCTTGTGACCAGTCGCGTTGGGTGTGGCTGGATGGCACTGTAATGCCGCGGCGCGCCAGCAGGCGCAGGGATTCGTCATACAGTGATGGCATCACATAGGCAGCTTGCACCCGCGCCAGCAGATCGGGACGGTGTGCGTGTGGCTTGAGCATGGCGGCATTCTTGTTGCCTAGCGCGAACTCGATGCAACGGTATTGGTAGCTCTGAAAGCCACTAGAGTTACCCAGATAGGGGCGAATAGCGCTGTACTCAGGTGGTGTCATGGTGGCAAGAACGTCCCAGGCATGGACCAATTGCTCCATGATTTTGCTCACGCGGGCCAGCATCTTGAAAGCACTTTCCAGCTCGTCTTTGGCAATGTTCTGAATGGCGGCAGCCAGTTCATACAGCATCAGCTTCATCCACAGCTCGCTGGTTTGGTGCTGCACGATGAACAGCATTTCGTTGTGCTCGGGCGAGCGCGGGTGCTGCGCGTTGAGGATGGCATCCAGACTCAGGTAGTCGCCATAGCTCATGCTCTTGCTGAAGTCGAGTTGGGCTTTTTCTTCAATCACAATGGACTCGGGCAGGCCCGCGTTGCTAGGCGTTACGCTTGGGTTTGAGTCTTGTGCAGAGCTGTCGAATTTGAAAGGACACATATCAGGTCACCGCGTGTTTCTTGTTAAATTGGGGTTGCTGCCACTCGCCGGATTCGAGCACCTGGCGCAGTTGTTCTACTGCGTTCCATACGTCTTCAAAACTGGTGTAAAGCGGCGTAAAGCCAAAGCGCAAGATGTCTTTGTGCCGCTGACCGTCACCGGCGCGGAAGTCTCCAATGACACCACGGGCAATCAATGCCTGAACGATAGCGAAGGCACCCGACCCGTCTTTGGTATGTTCGCGTGTCAGGCAGACTTGTGAGCCACGCAGCGCGTGCTCGCGCGGTGTCGCCAGGCCCAGTCCGTGACCGGCGCAACGTTGCTCCACCAGAGCAATGTATAAATCCGTCAAGGCCAGTGATTTGTTGCGCAGCGCGGTCATGCCGCCCAGTTCTTGGGCGGCCCTGAAACCGTCCAGTCCGCACTCCAGCAGCGACATGCTGACAATGGGTTGGGTGCCGCACAGGTAGCGCGTAATGCCTGCCGCGGGTTTGTAATTGGGTGCGAATTCAAACGGATTGGCATGCCCCCACCAGCCCGACAAGGGTTGCCAAAAGCGATCCGCATGCTTGGGGTTGACCCACACAAATGCCGGTGCGCCCGGGCCGCCGTTCAAATACTTGTAGCCGCAGCCGATAGCGAAGTCAGCCTGCGCAGTAGTCAGGTCCACCAGCACGGCACCTGCGCTGTGCGCCAGGTCCCATACCACCAGGGCACCTGCTGCGTGCGCGCAAGCGGTGACGGCGGCCATGTCGTGCATGGCACCGGTTCGGTAGTTCACGTGGGTGAGCATCAGAATGGCGACGTTGCTTGTCAGCGCAGCGCCTATTTCTTCGGGTTCAACCAACTTCAAGGTGTTGCCGTGCTCTTTGCACAGGCCCTCGGCAATGTAGAGGTCAGTCGGGAAGTTGCTGCGTTCACTCACCATCAGGCGGCGCTGTGGGGCGTTATGTGCTGCAATGGTCAGGGCGGCTGAGAGCACTTTGTACAAGTTGATGGAGGTGGTATCGGTAGCCACCACTTCGTCTGGCCCAGCACCAATCAAAGGCGCGATCATGTTGCCCAAACGCTGGGACAGGCTAAACCAGCCTGCTGAATTCCAGGCGCGAATGAGATCGACACCCCACTCCTGGGTGATGACTTCGGCGGCGCGTGCTGCTGCGGCTTTGGGCATGATGCCCAGTGAGTTGCCATCGAGATAGATGACGCCCGGGGGAATAGAGAAAAGATGACGCAAACCGCGCAGTGAGTCAGTCGTATCACGTTGTTGGCAGTCTTGAAGTGTGATCATGGATGGGGTCATTTTTTTGCGTCTGACGTTTTATTCTGGGAGGATGTGAACAGTGTCTTTGCCAGCCAGCAGCAAAGGTCGCTATTGGAATCCTCGAATCCGTGAATCGCAGTGAAGTGATTGGCACCAAGCTGTTCTTTGAGCAGGCCAGTGTTCCCGAGCGCCGACCATGCCGTGTAGAACAGGGCGGACTGGCGCGCAAACTCAGAGGTTTCGCTGCCGCCCCAGGTTACCCATGTGGGTGTGGTGCATGGTCGAACCAAAAACGCTGAAGAATTGCGTCGAACCATGCCGTCATCAAGTTGAATCATGGGCTGAAGATAGCTGTAACGCAAGGGTGCCAAGTCAAACAAGCCACTTACTAAAATCGCCGCTTTCAACAGGTCTTTTGGCAAGCCGTAATCCTGCTCCCAAGGGGTCAGCAAACACATGGAGGCTAGGTTTGCCCCAGCGGAATGGCCGCCGATGCCAATGCGGGTAGGGTCAGCGCCGTATTGAGCGATGTTGCGCGCCGTCCAGGCCACTGCCGCGCGGGCTTGGCGGGTGATCTCGTCAATGCTGACTTGTGGGCACAGTGCATAGTTCAGCACCACGGTAGTAATCCCCAGCGGCTGCAACCCTAAGGCAATACCGCTGAATTCTTTACTGGATAAGGCACGCCAGTAGCCTCCGTGAATGAAGACAAATGCCGGCGCATTGGGCACGTCGGAGGGGAATATGTCCAAAGTTTCGTGCACTGTCGGTCCGAAAGGAACATCCAGTACACATTTCAAATTTTTGCGCGCCGCCTGAGCTGTGGCCAGGTAATGATCCAGGGGAGAATGCCTATCGCTAAGCCCTATTGATGGGTTGTATTGCGCATCTATTTGCTCTTGGGTATCAAAGTCGCGGTAAAGGGTATGCATAGGTCAACGCTCTCCTAATCCAATCGGTGCCGGTGCCCGCGTGACGGCACCGGTGAGCAGGTGGTCATAGACCGGATGCCGTTGCCAGGCCCGCCAGCGCCGTAATTTGCGCAATGCCCTGGCCCATGACGCCAGCACCAACGAGCCAGCTTCAGGGATTCGCTTTGAGGATCAAACATGTCAGAACAATCAATCCGGGATCACTGCGGTGACTTCGATTTCTACCTTGGCACGGTCCTCCATCAGTGCGACTACTTCAATCGCCGTCATGGCGGCATTGAAACTGCCAATGAGTTCTCGAAAGGACTTACCAATCTCGGGATAGGCAGCAACATACTCTGTCTTGTCTGTTACGTACCAAGTCATGCGCACAATATGCTCGGGGCGTGCCCCGGCTTCGCGCAAGACTTCCACTATGTTAGTGAGAGCTTGGCGTACCTGCCCTGCCATGTCGTCGGTATGGAACACGCACTGCGCATCCCAGCCGATCATGCCGGCCACAAACACCATCTGGCCACGGGCCATGACACCGTTGGAATAACCTCTGGGACGAACCCAGTGCGGGGGTTGTAGTGTTTGCATCATGAATCTCCTGTAGAACTTTGCCAACGCGCAATGCCTTTGCGCACGAAACGGGAGGGTTTTTGAAACATGATTTATCCTTGGGTTGAAGAAAAAATGTTGCAAAAAAACGCGTTTACGGTTGACGCAACTTGAAGCGCTGCAATTTTCCGGTTTGGGTGCGCGGCAGGCTGTCTGTGAATTCAATGACACGCGGGTATTTGTAGGGAGCCACCACGCTTTTTACGAAGTCTTGCAGGGTTTTTATCATGGCAGCATCACCCACTACGCCCTGGCGCAAGGATACAAAGGCCTTGACGATCTGACCGCGTTCTTCATCGGGTTCGCCTATCACGGCGCATTCGGCCACACTGGGATGCTGCATCAGCGCTTCTTCTACTTCGGGTGAGGCAATGTTGTAGCCCGAAGAAATGATCATGTCGTCGGTGCGCGACTGGTAGAAGAAATAACCGTCTGCGTCCATCAGGTAAGCGTCACCAGTCAGATTCCAGCCGTCGCGTACGTACGTCTTTTGTCGCTCATCGGTCAGATAACGGCATCCTGTCGGGCCACGCACCGCCAGCTTGCCAACTGTCCCAACCGGCACTGTTTGACCGTTGTCATCCACCACGCGCGCCTCATAACCCGGCACCACGCGTCCTGTGGCACCTGGGCGCGCGGCTGCTTCGTCGGCAGAGATAAAAATGTGCAGCATCTCCGTTGCGCCAATGCCGTCAATGAGCTCAATGCCGGTGGCTTCACGCCACAGCGTTCGGGTGGAGGCAGGCAGTGCCTCTCCGGCAGATACGCAGCGGCGAAGGGACGTTTTGCGAACCTCGGTACCGCGCGCTGATAGAGTACGGTAAGAGGTGGGCGCAGTGAATACCACCGTGGCACCAAACTCCTTCATGCCGTCGAGCAGTTGCATGGGGCTGGCCTTGTCCAGCAGCACGGTGGAGGCACCCACCGACATCGGGAACAGCAGCAAACCGCCCAGTCCAAAGGTGAACGCCAAGGGCGGGCTACCAATGAAAATATCATCGGGGGTGGGTTTAAGCACATAACCCGGCCAGCAGGCACAAATCGCCATCACATCGCGATGGAAGTGCATGGTCGCTTTGGGGACGCCGGTGGTGCCGGAGGTGAAAGCAATCAGGCAGGTGTCATCCGCAGCGGTGTTGAGGTTTTCGAACACGGTGCTCTGGCGCTCCATGGCAGCTTCCAGGCGGTCGGGGCCACTGTAGTTGAAATGGCGAAGTTGGCGCAAATGCGGCGCAGTGAGCGCGGCCAGGCGCATTTCGTCTGACAGGCTGGCTTCGCACAACCCATGGCTTATCTTGGCAATATCCAGAATTAGTTTGAGTTCTTTGGCGCGCAGCAGCGGCATTGTTGCCACGGCAATGCCACCCGCCTTGACGATCCCAAACCAGCAAGCCGCCATCATGGGCGTGTTGGACGAGTGCAATAGCACCCGGTTGCCCGGCACTAAGCCCATCTCCTTGGTCAGCACGTTGGCAATCTGGTTGGCGCGCTGGTTCAGGTCACTGTAGGTCCAGCTCACGTCTTTGCCCCGGATACAAATCCGGTCACCGCGTCCTTCGCGGATATGACGGTCCAGCAGCTCAGTTGCGCAGTTGATTTGCTCGCCAAACTGCAACTCTGGCAGATTGAACAAAAAGTCAGGTTGCAACTCGGGTGCCGGCAAGTTGTCGCGGGCAAAGGTGTCAATATGGGCTGTCGTCATGGCTTGTTTCCTCTTGCTGATGTATTCAGGTTAATTTTTTGGACGTGTGTCCAACATCCTTGAGCAGCTCGCGCGCGATGATGAGCAACTGCACCTCAGTCGCCCCCTCGTAAATGCGCAGGGAGCGGATGTCGCGGTACAAACGCTCAACCGGTTGTTCGCTGACCACGCCCAGGCCACCCCAGAGTTGCACTGCGGCATCAATCACTTGCTGGGCACCTTCAGTACTGACCATCTTGGCCATAGCGGCTTCACGCGTCACGGTTTGCCCTTGGTCGCGCTGCCAGGCGGCACGGTAGGTGAGCAAGGCCGAGCTATCAACCGTGGTTGCCATCTGCGCCAGTTTGGCCTGCGTCAACTGAAAATCCGCGAGGGTCTGGTTGAACATCTTGCGGGTTGTCGCGCGCTGCAAACCTTCGTCAAGGGCTCGACGGGCAAAGCCGAGCGCGGCAGCAGCCACGGAGGTGCGAAATACGTCCAGCGTTCGCATGGCGACTTTGAACCCGTCACCGGCTCCGCCAATGCGCTGCGATAAGGGAATGAGACAGTCCTGAAAACTCAAGCTACCCAGCGGATGCGGTGCCATGACGTGAATGCGCTCGCTCACGAAGAAGCCCGGCGTATCAGCATCGACAATGAAAGCGCTAATTCCACGCGCACCAGCGGCTTCACCACTGCGCGCAAACACCACGTAAAAATCGGCAATACCGCCGTTGGAAATCCAGGTTTTTGCGCCATTGAGCACCACACTATCGACCTCGACCCGGGCGCTGCACTCCATGGCGGCCACGTCGGAGCCGGCGTTGGGCTCGCTCAAGGCGAAGGCAGCAATAGCCTCACCAGCAGCCACACGCGGCAGGTAGGCTTGCTTTTGCTGTACTGTGCCTGCCAGGCTGATGGCCCCGGAGCCTAAACCCTGCATGGCAAAGGCAAAGTCGGCAAGTCCGCTGTGGCGGGCCAGCGTTTCGCGGATCAGGCAAATGCTGCGGGTGTCCATCCTTTCCCGGACACCACCATATTGAGTACCACCCACCACGTGGCGCAACCAGCCGCCTGCACCTAACTGGCGTACCAGCGAAACGCACTCGGCATCCACGTCCAGGCTGTGCTCATGCGCAATGTATTCCACGCACCAAGCGTCCAAAGATTTGGCGAGCTCTGCATGGTGGGGCTCAAAAAATGGCCAGCTCAGGTAATTTGCATCGCTCATGACGCGGTGTCTTTAGTTACCCTGAAACACGGGCTTTTGTTTGGCGACGAAGGCGTTGTAGGCACGACGGAAATCTTCGGTCAGCATGCAAAGTGCCTGGGCTTGTGCTTCGGCTTCAATAGCCTGGTCAATCGACATGTTCCACTCCTGGTGCAACATGGTTTTGGTAATGCCGTTAGCAAATGTGGGGCCGCCGGCAATGTCGCATCCCCAGGCTTGCGCGTCAGTCAGCAGCGTTTCAGGCGCGCTTAGGCGATTCAGGAACCCGGCACGTTCGGCTTCTTCACCGCCTACGGAGCGGCCGCTATACAGCCAGTCGCTGGCGCGGCCTTGGCCGATGATGCGCGGCAATATGGCGCAAGCGCCCATGTCGCAACCCGCCAAGCCGACACGATTGAACAGAAAAGCAGTTTTGCTGCGCGTCGTGCCAATGCGCAAGTCTGATGCCATGGCGGTAATGGCACCGGCACCAGCACAAATACCATCGATGGCGGCAATGATGGGCTGTGGGCAGGCGCGCATGGCTTTGATCAAATCACCTGTCATATGGGTGAACATCAACAGATCGGGTGCAGCCAACTGCACTAGCGGGCCAATGATTTCATGCACATCACCGCCCGAGCAAAAGTTGCCACCAGCACCGGTCACCACCACGACTTTGACATCGCTCGCGTATTTCAATTGACCGAACAGGTCACGCAGCTCGGCGTAAGACTCGAACGTGAGAGGGTTTTTCCGCTCCGGGCGGCTCAGCGTGATGGTGGCAACACCACCCGCGCAGTCCCACTGGAAATGCGTGGCTTGGTAGGCGGCCAGCGACTTCCGGTTGCATGTCAATAAACCGGAGTCGATGGAGGTGGAAATGTGGGAATTCATCGGGATCAATCCTTGCTTCAGTTTGCTGTGGATGGTGTCACTGCGACAGTTTGCAAATTCAGAATGTGCATGCGCAAACCGCCGGTTTGATGGTACATCTGCGTAACCACTGCGTGAGGGCCGGCACTCATCATGCGTTCAGCGCCAGTTGTCCGGCACGCTCCAAGTTGCGCTCAAGCTGGATCTTGCCGCCTAGGTACTGCTTGGGCCACGCAATATCGGTGTAACCCTGCTCGGCTGCTGCATGCAGCGTCCAGGCCGGGTCAGCCAGATGCGGGCGGGCCAGTGCGCACAAATCTGCACGTCCGGCGGCAATGATAGTGTTGACGTGATCTGCTTCGTATATGTTACCGACCGTGATGGTAGGGATGTTCAGTTCGTTGCGAATCTTGTCGGATAAAGGCACCTGGAACATGCGGCCATACACCGGCTTCTCGTCTTTGCTGACCTGGCCGGAAGAGACGTGGATGATGTCCGCGCCCGCATCCTTGAACAGGCGAGAGACTTCTGCGGCATCGTTCGGGGTCGTACCGCCCGGCACCCAGTCATGCGCTGAAATCCGCACCGACATGGGCTTGTCAGCTGGCCAGACGGCACGCATGGCGTTGAACACCTCCAGTGGATAGCGGCAACGGTTTTCCAGACTGCCACCGTACTCATCACTACGCTGATTGGTTAGCGGGGAGATAAATGAGGAAAGCAGGTACCCGTGCGCGGCATGGAATTCGATCATGTCAAAGTCGGCGCTGTTGGCGCGCAGGGTCGCGGCGACGAAATCGGTTTTAACCTTGTCCATATCGACCCGCGTCATTTCGCGCGGCACATGCGAGGTGCCTGCCATGTAGGGCATGGCCGAAGGGGCAATCAGAGGCCAGTTGCCCGAGTCAAGAGGCTGGTCAATGCCGTCCCAAGCCAGCTTGGTCGAGCCTTTGCGGCCTGCATGACCAATTTGCATCGCCATCTTGGCCGAACTGTTGGCATGCACAAAGCCGACGATGCGCTTCCATGAATGAGCCTGCTCATCACTCCAGATGCCTGCGCATCCGGGACTGATGCGTGCGTCAGCCGAAATGCAGGTCATCTCTGTTATGACAAGCGCTGCGCCACCCAGACCGCGCGCCGTGTAATGCTGAAAGTGGAAATCACCGGGCAGACCGTCGGTCGCAGAATAAGTGCACATGGGTGATACCACTACACGGTTGGTCAGCGTCATGCCACGCAGTTTGAAAGGAGTGAACATTGGCGGGATTGGCTTGGCTGGCAGTGCGCATGTTTGCGCGAACCAGGAATCAACACTTTCGACGTATTTCGGGTCGCGCAGTTTCTGGTTGGCGTGACCGACGCGTTGGCTGGAGGTGAGTAATGAGAAGGCGAACTGCTCGGGCTCCATGTAGGTGTAGCGTTCGATGTCCTCGAACCAGGTCATGCGGTTCCGAGCTGCGCTTTGCAGCTTGAGGGCTTCGATTTCGCGTTCGGTTTGGTAACGTGCCAGGCGATCGGAGACGGTGCCTTCACTGCTATTGAGTACTTTGGCCAGAGAAATGGCATCTTCCATCGCCAGTTTGGTGCCAGAACCAATGGAGAAGTGTGCGGTATGCGCGGCATCGCCGATGAGCACAATATTGTCCTTGTACCAGCGCTCGCACAAAACCCGATTGAACTTGATCCACATCGCTGAGCCACGCAGGTGACGGGCGTTGGAGATCAGCTTGTGTCCATCTAGCAGGTCGGCAAACAGGTTCTCACAAAAGGCGATGGACTGAGCGGCCTCGAACTTGTCTATGCCAGCCTTGAGCCAGGTGGTCTCTGGGGTTTCCACAATGAAGGTGGACATTTCCTCGTTGAACCGGTAGGCGTGCAGGTTGAACCAACCAAACTCGGTCTCTTTGAAGGAGAAGGTGAAAGCGGTCTCCAGCTTTTTCTTGGTGCCCAGCCAGATGAAGCGGTTGGTTCGTAGGTCGATGCGGGGGTTGAAATGGGCTTCGTGCTTGGCGCGGGTGGTGGAAGACACGCCATCTGCACCGACCACCAGATCGTAGTCCTTGGCATAAATATCGGGATCGGAAATCTCTTGCTCCCACAGCATTTTGACACCCAGTTCGGTGGCGCGACGCTGGAAGATCTGGAGCATTTTCAGACGGGCAATCCCGCAAAACCCATGGCCGCTCGATGTGATCTTGCGGTCCTTGAAGTAGACATCGACATCGTCCCAATGGTAAAAATTGGCTTCAATTTCATTGACTACCTGCTCATCGGCATCCCGGAAGCCATCCATGGTCTTATCGGAGAAAACGATACCCCAGCCAAAAGTGTTGTCGGCGGCATTGCGGTCAATCACGGTGACATCGTGCGCCGGATTGGCTTTCTTCATCATAATTGCGAAGTACAAACCTGCGGGGCCACCGCCTAAACAGGCGATACGCATTATGTCTCTCCTATCGTTGGATCGTCAAAATTGCCGCCACTTTTGACAACTCTGTTTGATGCCGAATAGTCTGAACAGGGTAAACGAACTTATTGATTGTAACTTGCCATGAACGCGCACGCGGCATCAATCAGCCGAACCGGCTGGTCGCGCTGCGGGCTGTGGCCGCAGGCGCGGAGTTTGAGCAGCTCGGTTTGGGGCAGGGCGGCGGCGATTCCCTCAATTTGCAACAAGCTGCCATATTCGTCATCCAGCCCCATCACGGCCAGCAGCGGGCAGCGGATCGATTTGATCTCGCTCTGAATCGACCAGGCGCGAAATGCCGGCTCCAGCCAGATCCGGTTCCAGCCCCAGAAGGCCGAGTCGGGGTCGTCGTGATACTTTGCCAAACGCTGGCGCAAATCGGTTTTCAGGTAGTTCAGGCGCGCTTGCTCGATGCTGGCTACGCTTTTGTCTTCCACCAGGATGTGCGGGGCCAGCAGAATCAGGCCGCAGACTTGCTGTGCAAACCGGGCCGCATAAAGCAGCGCAATCGATGCGCCATCGCTGTGACCGAGCAGCCAGACCGGCTGTGTCGCCCCATCGATACCCAGCGCCTGGAGCAGCGCGGGCAAAACCTCATACGCTTGCCGGTGCATGAAATCAACGCCCCAGACCTCATTGGCAGCGCGCGGCGTGGAGCGGCCGTAGCCGGGGCGTGAATAGACCAGACCGCGCCAGCCCAGACGCGCGCACAGTCGCTGTGGAAAATCCTTCCACATGGCGAGCGAGCCCAGCCCTTCGTGCAGAAAGACGAGCAGCGGCGCATCCGACTTCTCCGGCGCAATCCACTGGTATTCGATTTGAGCCGGTCGCCCGACCCAATCGATGGCGGCGAAACTCACTGCCGAGTGCCGAGCGCCACAGCTTCGAGTTGACGCAGTTTGAAGCGCTGGATTTTGCCGGTGGCGGTTTTGGGCAGCTCGCTGACAAATTCGATCGACCGCGGGTATTTGTACGGTGCCAATTTTTCCTTCACAAACGCCTTGAGCTCTTCGGCGGTGGCTTGCTGGCCGGCCTTGAGCACCACGAACGCCTTGGTTTTGGTCAAGCCCTGCTCATCGGCAACGCCGATGACGGCGGATTCGAGCACGCTGGGGTGCTGCACCAGGGTCGATTCGACTTCAAACGGCGAGACATAAATGCCGCTGA
>JAVHQY010000088.1:0-16291 GCA_036171375.1 Rhodoferax sp.
CGGTGGCGATTGAAGCCATCAAGAAACACCAGAGCGCTTACCTGATGGCGGTGGGTGGTGCCGCCTACCTGGTCTCCAAAGCGATCAAGACTTCCAAAGTGGTAGGCTTTGCCGACCTCGGCATGGAAGCCATCTACGAATTCGACGTGGTCGATATGCCGGTCACCGTGGCCGTCGATGCGGGCGGCACCAGCGCCCACATCACTGGTCCGGCCGAGTGGCAAAAGCGCATCGCCAGCGGTGAATTCAAGGGCATCAAAGTAAGCGGCTAACGACATTTCACATTAACAAAGTTTATTCATGACGCAACAACTGCAAAGCATCATCGATGAGGCGTGGGAGCATCGCGCCGATTACTCCAGCCAATCTGCGCCCAAGGAATTGCTTGCTGCGGTTGCGCACGTGATCGGTGAGCTCAACGCCGGGCGGCTGCGCGTGGCAACACGTCAGTCAGTCGGTCAGTGGCTCACCCATCAATGGCTGAAAAAAGCCGTGCTGCTGAGTTTCCGCCTGACCGACAACGCCGTCATGCACTCGGGTGATCTGACTTTCTACGACAAAGTAGCAACCAAATTTGCCCACCTCGATGAAGCCGCACTCAAAGCCTGCGGCGTTCGCATCGTGCCACCGGCCGTGGCGCGCAGGGGCAGCTACCTGGCAGCGGGCGTGATCCTGATGCCATCGTACGTAAACATCGGCGCTTATGTTGATGAAGGAACCATGGTCGATACCTGGGCCACGGTGGGCTCCTGCGCCCAAATCGGCAAGCACGTCCACCTCAGCGGTGGCGTTGGCATTGGCGGCGTGCTCGAGCCGATGCAAGCCGGCCCCACCATCATCGAAGACAACTGCTTCATCGGTGCCCGCTCGGAAATCGTTGAAGGCGTGATCGTGGAAGAAAACTCGGTCATCTCGATGGGTGTTTACATCGGCCAGAGTACGCCCATCTACGATCGCGTTAGCGACCAGGTCAGCTACGGTCGCATTCCGGCCGGCTCGGTGGTCATCAGCGGCAGTCTGCCCAAGAACGCTGGCCAATACAGCCTGTACGCCGCCATCATCGTCAAGCGGGTTGATGCGCAAACGCGCGCCAAGACCAGCTTGAACGACTTGCTGCGCGACTGATTTTCCAGCGCTGACTCGCTATGGCCACTGACAACAGCACCAGCCCGTCCGAGGGAACCATGGTCCGCATTCTTCGCCTAATGGGCGAAAAAAAGGCATCGGACGTTTATTTGTCGGCCAACTCACCTGTGCTGATCCGGATCAATGGGGTCTGCGTCCCCGTCAACAGCCAGGTGCTGCCGCCGGACGCACCGCGCAATTTGTTGGCCGAAATTCTGCCCACTGAGCGCATGCGGGAGTTGGAAGAAACCAACGAGCTCAACATGGCCTGGGCGATTGAAGGTGCCGGGCGTTTTCGCATCAGCGCCATGCGCCAGCGCGGATCGGTTGCCGCGGTGATTCGCTTCATCGCGGTCGATATTCCGGCGCTCGCCACCCTGTCGGTGCCGCTGATTCTGGCCGATCTCATTATGGAAAAACGCGGCCTCATTCTGATGGTCGGTGCCACTGGCGCGGGCAAAAGCACAACGCTGGCTTCGATGCTCGACTGCCGCAACGAAAAGGCCACCGGTCACATCCTGACGATTGAAAACCCGATCGAATTCCTGTTCAAGAACAAGCGCTCGATCGTCAACCAGCGCGAGGTCGGCAACGACACCCAATCGGCCCAAATCGCGCTTAAAAATGCGCTGCGCCAGGCACCCGATGTGATTTTGATCGGCGAAATTCGCGACCGCGAAGCCATGACGGCGGCGATCACCTACGCGCAAACCGGTCACTTGTGTCTGGCCACGCTGCACGCCAACAACAGCTACCAGGCGCTCAACCGCATTCTGAGTTTTTACCCGGTCGAAGTGCGACCGACCCTGTTGGGTGATTTGGCAGCCAGCCTCAAAGCCATTATTTCGCAGCGGCTGTTGCGCAACCTAAGCGGTGGGCGCGTGCCGGCGGTGGAAGTCATGCTCAACACCACGCTGGTGGCGGAACTGATAGGCAAAGGCGACTTTGCGGGTGTCAAGGAGGCAATGGAAAAATCCATTGCCGAGGGTAGCCAGACGTTCGAGCAGGACATTGCGCGCCTGATTCACACCGCTGTGATTGATCGCAAGGAAGGCATTGCAAACGCCGACTCGGCGACCAACCTGATGTGGCGACTGGAAAATGACTTTGGCCGGCGTACCCACCAGCAAGATGCCCCGGTCGAGCTCGACGACGCACCCTCGTTCACTGAAATCTCGCTCGACGTGAAGCATTGATGACAGCCACCCTTGCCCTGGCCAAAGAACTGATAGCCTGCGCTTCGCTCACCCCTGACGATGCGCATTGCCAGGAAATCATTGCCCGGCGTTTGACCGCTCTGGGTTTCAGTTGTGAAACCATCAGCGGTGGTCCGGCGGCATCTCGGGTCACCAATTTGTGGGCCAAACGACCCGCCAACGCAGGTGCACCGGCCGGCAGCCAGCAACTTGTCTTCGCCGGTCACACCGATGTCGTTCCAACCGGTGCACTGAGCGATTGGCACAGCGACCCTTTCACGGCGACGCTACGCGACGGCAGGCTCTATGGCCGCGGCGCGGCCGATATGAAAAGCTCCATCGCTGCTTTTGTGGTGGCAGCGGAGGAATTTGTCGGTGCGCAGGAACCGTCAGCGCTGGCACTGGCCGTGCTGCTGACCAGTGATGAAGAAGGGCCGGCGCTGGACGGCACGCGCAAAGTCTGCGAGCTGCTGCACCAGCGCGGTGAAAAGCTTGATTTCTGCATTGTCGGTGAGCCCACCGCGCTCACGCACAGCGGCGACACCATCAAAAACGGCAGGCGTGGTTCGCTCAATGGCAGCCTCACCGTCAAAGGCATCCAGGGCCACATTGCTTACCCGCAACTGGCGCAAAATCCGATTCACCTGGCGGCCCCGGCGCTGGCCGAATTGGTAGCAACCGAATGGGATAGTGGCAACGAATTTTTTGAGCCGACCCGTTGGCAGGTCAGCAATGTCCACGCGGGCACCGGTGCTGGCAATGTGATTCCGGCTGAACTGGTGATCGACTTCAATTTCAGGTTTGGCACCGCTTCCACAGCGGCCGCGCTACAAAGCCGCCTGGAACAGGTGTTGCAGCGCCATGGTCTGAACTATCAACTGAGCTGGAGTCTGTCGGGCCTGCCTTTTTGCACCGCACCAGGTCGTTTGCTGCAAGCCACCACGCAGGCGGTCAAAGCCGAAACTGGCCTCGACAGTGAACTCTCCACCAGTGGCGGCACCAGCGATGCGCGCTTCATCGCCAGAATTTGTCGGCAGGTGCTCGAGCTCGGCCCTCCCAACGCCAGCATTCACAAAATCGACGAGCACGTCGCCGTTGCCGAACTCGAAACGCTGAAAAACATTTACCGCCGGGTGCTGGAAAACCTCAACGCAGCACGGCCAGCATGAAGGCCAGCGCAACCGACCGGCAGCAACCGACGCTGCGGCAAGCGATTGAGCAAGCGGCACAGCAGCTCGATGCTGCTGGCGTAGCCTATGGACACGGCACCTGCAATGCTTTTGATGAAGCCGCCTGGCTCGTTCTGTGGCAACTGGGTTTGCCGCTGGACACGCCGCTCGAAGGTGACGCGGCGGATTCTCGGCTGGCGTGCAATCAGCGCCTCAACCCGGCGCAGCAAGAGCAGCTTGCTGCGTTGCTGGCAGCACGTATCCAGACGCGCCAGCCGGCGGCCTACCTCACCCATGAAGCCTGGCTGATGGGTGTGCCGTTTTATGTCGATGAGCGCTCGATCGTGCCGCGCTCCTTGATCGCCGAACTGTTGATCAATGACGCACTTGATCCCTGGCTGGGCGAACACACGCACCGGGTTCTCGATCTGTGCACCGGCAATGGCAGTCTGGCGGTGCTGGCCGCGATGGCTTACCCGCAGGTCACGGTGGATGCCAGCGATATTTCCGCTGCCGCGCTGGAAGTGGCGCGCGTCAACGTTGGCCGTCACCAGCTAGGCGAGCGTATCCACTTGCTGGCTTCGGACGCGTTCAAGCAGATCAATGGCCGCTACGATCTGATCCTGTGCAACCCACCCTACATCAACGCGCAAAGCATGGCGGCGCTGCCGGCCGAATTCAAGGCCGAGCCGGCGCTGGCGCTCGATGGCAATCGGCAAGGCGGCACAGACGGCATGGATTTTATTCGCCACCTGCTGCAACAGGCAGCGCAACACATGAGCGAGCAAGCGGTGCTGGTGCTCGAAATTGGCAACGAACGCAGCAACTTTGAAGCCGCTTTTCCAGCGCTCGAAGCGATCTGGCTACCCACCAGCGCCGGCGACGAGCAAGTGCTGCTGCTGACACCTGAGGCCTTGACCCCTTGATCATCCTTAAGAATCTGACGCTGCGCCGCGCTGCCAAAGTGCTGCTCGAAGATGCCAGCGTGACGCTCAACCCGGGCGAAAAAATCGGCCTGGTCGGGCGCAATGGTTCGGGCAAATCGTCGCTGTTCGCACTCCTGAATGGCACGCTGCACGAGGACGCGGGGGAATACAGCATCGCGCCGCATTGGCGGCTGGCGCAAGTGGCGCAAGAGATGCCGGAAACCGCGCAAAGTGCCACTGATTTTGTCCTCGATGGCGACACCGTGTTGCTGGCTGCGCAGCAGGAAGTGGCACTGGCCGAAGCAGGTGACGATTACAACCGCATGGCACACGCCTACCTGGCGCTGCAAGATGCTGGTGTGCACGATGCCCCGGCGCGCGCGCAAGCGCTGATTTTGGGGCTGGGGTTCAAGACCACTGAGCTTGATCGCCCCGTCAACAGTTTCTCTGGCGGCTGGCGCATGCGCCTGCAACTGGCGCGCGCCCTGATGTGTCCGGCCGAGTTGCTGCTGCTCGATGAGCCGACCAACCACCTTGATCTGGATGCCATGGTGTGGCTGGAAGCGTGGTTGAAAAAGTACGCTGGCACGCTGCTGGTGATCAGCCACGACCGCGAATTTCTCGATGCCATCACCAAAGTCACCCTGCACATTGACGGCAAAAAACTGCTGCGCTACGGCGGCAACTACAGCAAGTTCGAAGACCTGCGCGCCGAGCAGATGAATCTGCAACAAAACGCTTTTGCCAAACAGCAGGACAAAATTGTCCACTTGCAAAAATTCATTGTCCGTTTCAAGGCCAAGGCCAGCAAAGCCAAACAGGCACAGAGCCGCGTCAAGGCACTTGAGCGCATGGAGAAAATTGCACCGCTGCTGTCCGAAGCTGATTTCACTTTTGAATTCAAGGAGCCTGCCAACCTGCCCAATCCCATGCTGGCCATGAAAACTGCCAGTTTTGGTTACCCGCCAGCGCCCGACGCGGTCGCCGGCACCGCGGCGACCGTGATCGTGCAAAACGTCACGCGCTCAGTGCTGGCCGGGCAACGCATCGGTATTTTGGGTGCCAATGGCCAGGGCAAATCAACGCTGGTCAAAACCATCGCCCACGTGCTGGCACCGATCAGTGGCGAAATTACCGAGGGCAAGGGGCTCAACGTGGGCTATTTTGCCCAGCAGGAACTCGACTTGTTGCGGCCGCTCGATACGGCGCTCGAACATATGACCCGGCTGGCCAAAGAACACGCCAGCACCGGGAAGATTTCCCCCCAGGCCAGCCGTGAGCAGGATTTACGCAGTTTTCTGGGTACCTTCAATTTCACCGGGGATATGGTCAAACAGGCCGTGGGCAGCATGAGCGGCGGTGAAAAAGCACGCCTGGTGCTGTGCATGATCGTCTGGCAGCGACCCAACCTGCTGCTGCTCGATGAGCCCACCAATCACCTCGATCTGGCCACGCGGGAGGCACTTGCGGTGGCGCTCAATGAATTTGACGGCACCGTCATGCTGGTCAGCCATGACCGCGCGCTACTGCGCAGCGTGTGCGACGAATTCTGGCTGGTCGCGCGCGCTGGCATTGAGCCTTTTGACGGCGATCTGGACGATTACCAGCGCTACCTGCTCGACGAAGCCAAGCGCCAGCGCGAAGCGATCAAAAGCGCCGCCAATGCAGTGGCCAAACAGCAGCGCGAAGTGCCAGCGACCAAGGTCATCAAGCCCAAACCGGACGTGCGCGCGCAACAGCGGCAACTGCAGCAAGTCGAAACCCGCATGGCAGCGCTCAACGCCGAGGGTGCCGCGCTGGAAGCGCAGTTGTGCCAGGCACCGGCACCGACCGAAATTGCCAGCCTGAGCAAGCGCCTCAAGGCCGTCAACGCCGAACTACAAAGTCTGGAAGAACAATGGCTGGAAATCTCAGCTCAAATTGAGGCAGCAGCACCAGCGTTGCCTTGAACATCGTCATGCGCCAGCACCATCACCTGCTGCGGCGACAGCTCCTGGTAGCGGTGCTCGCTCCACACCTGGCGCCAGTGACGCGCCCCCGCCATGCCATGGCGCAGACCGAGCATGTGGCGGGCCATGCTGGGCCAGGGTGTGCCATGCTCGGCAGCTTCGCGCGTTATGTAGTCGCACATCTGCTGTTCCACCCAGTCACGGGTCAATCCCTGGCGCGGTGCAGCATCCCACGATGCGAGCCACCATGGGTTGTGGTACGCGCCACGCCCGACCATCACGCCGTCAACCTGACGCAGATGCCCGGCAACCTGCTCGCTGGTCCCGATGCCACCGTTGATGATGATGGTGAGCTGTGGAAAATCGCGTTTGAGCCGATAGACCCAGTCGTAGCGCAATGGTGGCACACTGCGGTTGTCTTTGGGACTCAAGCCACGCAGCCAGGCGTTGCGCGCGTGAACGATGAAAACCCGGCAGCCGGCAGCGCTGACGCAGCCGACAAAATCGCACAAAAAGGCATAACTCTCAACGCGATCGATACCGATGCGGTGCTTGACGCTGACCGGCACCGACACCACATCGAGCATGGCCTTGATGCCATCGGCCACCAGGCGCGGCTCAGCCATCAGGCAAGCACCAAAAGCGCCGCGCTGCACGCGTTCACTGGGACAGCCGCAATTCAAATTGATCTCGTCATAACCCCACTGCTGGCCCAGCCTGGCGCATCGCGCGAGCTCGGCCGGGTCGCTGCCGCCGAGCTGCAACGCCAGCGGATGTTCTTGCGTGCTGTAAGCCAAATGCCGCGCCACATTCCCATGCAGCAAGGCACCGGTGCTGACCATCTCGGAATACAGCAGCGTCTCACGACTCAACAAGCGGTGAAAGTAGCGGCAATGGCGATCACTCCAATCGAGCATCGGCGCGACACTCATGACCGGTCGGTTGACTGACAAATCAATGACCGGCATGGGTCGTCACCAAGCAATTGGGCAAGCCATTCAGTGGCCGGCGTGCCCCATGAGATTCATCCACAAAAATCTGGCCGAGATCAGCGCCAGCGCCAGTCCGGCCAGGCGCACGCCCCAGTCACCCGATCCCATGGTGCGCAGTCGCAGCCAGGCCCAGGGTGCAGCCAGCAGTGCCACGCTGCTGCCCAGCGCAAACAGCGCCATCACCGCCGCACCCTGCACCGCCTGGCCCGTCAAAGCGGCCACCAGCAGCGCCGAATACAACAGACCACAAGGCAAAAAAGTCCACGCCAAACCCAGCGCCAGCGGTGCACCATGACCCCCCGCAGCGACCCACGCGCGTAGCCGCAGCCACAGCTTGTGCGCCGAAACTTCCAGCCAGACCGGCTGACGGGCCTTGAACAGCAGTACCAGCCCCAGCGCCAGCATGGAGACGTGAATCAAGGTCAACACCGGCCGCAGCGCGGCAGACTGACCGCTGAGCCATTGCAAGCTCTGCATCGATGCCGCCGCCAACGTGCCCATCGCCGAGTAGCCCAGCAGACGTCCAATCTGGAAACTCCACAGTGCCGATTTTCTGCCACCCGCAGCCTGGCCGATGGCACCGCAGGCAGCACCGCACATGGCGATGCAATGCGGCCCGCCGGCAAGTCCCATCAGCAGCGCGGTCAACGCCAGCGAAGCCTGCATGAAGCAGTGTCAAATGATCTTGGAAAAACGCGCGCGATTGCGATCGGTCTGCAAATAGCGATCAAACACCATAGCCACCGCACGCACAAAAAACCAGCCCATCTCGGTCACCTGAATGCCACTGTCGTCGAGCGTGACCAGTCCCTGATCGACCATTTTTTCCAGACTCTTCATCTCGGGTGCGAAATATTCTCGAAAGTCGATCAGGTGTGCCAATTCGATCGATTCATACGACACCTGGCCCTGGCACATCACCGCCATGATGACGGCGCGGCGCAGCAAGTCGTCACGCGACAGTGCCAGCCCGCGCACCACCGGGAAACGCCCCTGGTCGAGAAAGTCGCAATACTCTTCCATGGTTTTGGCGTTCTGGCTGTAGGTCGCGCCAATGCGGCCGATCGACGATACCCCCAGGCCGATCAGATCGCAGTCAGGCTGTGTGCTGTAGCCTTGGAAATTGCGGTGCAGGCGCCCCTGGCGCTTGGCAATCGCCAGCGAATCGGTTGGCAGCGCGAAGTGATCCATGCCAACGTAAACGTAACCAGCAGCGATGAACGATGCCATCGAAGCCGCCAACATCGCCACCTTGGCACCACCGCTGGGAATCTCGACGGTTGGAATGCGCCGCTGCGGCTTGAAGCGTTCCGGCAAATGGGCATAGGCGTAAAGCGCGATGCGCTCGGGACGCAATTCAATGACCTGCGAGACGGTGCGTGCAAAAGACTCCGGCGACTGCTTGGGCAAGCCATAAATGAGATCGGTATTGATGGAATCAAAACCACGCTCACGGGCGGCAGCCGCGAGGGCAAAAACCTGCTCTGCGGGTTGTACCCGGTGCACCGATTTCTGTACTTCTGGATCAAAGTCCTGCACGCCAAAACTGAGCCGATTGAAACCGAGTTCAACCAGCGTGTCGAGCCGATCGGCGTTGATGGTGCGCGGATCAACCTCGATCGAATATTCGCCCGCCGCTTCAAGTTTGAAGCCGCGCCGCAACATCGCCATCAACTCACGCAATTCATCGTCGCTGAGAAAAGTTGGCGAGCCGCCGCCAAAATGCAATTGCGTGACACTTTGCCCCTCACCCAGCAGTTCCGTGTGCAAATCAACCTCGCGATTCAAGTAGCGCAAGTACGGTGCCGCACGATCATGGTGTTTGGTGATGATCTTGTTGCAGGCGCAGTAGTAGCACAGCGACTCGCAAAACGGAATGTGAACGTAGAGCGACAACGGCAACGTCATCGCCGCAGCCCCTTCACGGCGCTGCTTTAGCGCCTGGCTGTAGTCGGTGACCGAAAAGGCCTCGACAAAGCGATCGGCCGTCGGGTACGAGGTATAGCGCGGACCCGATACATCAAAACGATGGATCAGCTCTTCCGAAATGGGCTGGGCAGCCACTGCGTTCATAAATACTCCTTGTCAAGCCTGACAAATGTGCCGCAAAAAACAAAACTGGGTATTGATCCAGATTCAAAAAAGGGAGAGTCTGCGTGGGGAGAAATTGACCCACATCAGGAACAACAATTGTTTGGTGCCAAAATGAGACCCATGAACCCACAAACAATCAAAGTCGCCTGCTCCAACTGCAATTTGCGGGAACTCTGTATGCCTATCGGGCTGACCAAGACTGAACTAGATCTCATCGACGATATCGTCGCCGCCCGCAAGAAAATCAAACGCGGCACCACCCTCTTTCGCAAGGGGGACAAGTTTACCAGTCTGTATGCGGTTCGCACCGGCTTTTTCAAGACCCGCGTGGCATCGCTCGACGGTCGCGACCAGGTCACCGGGTTTCAGATGGCGGGCGAGATCATCGGGCTGGACGGCATCGTCAACGACAACCACAGTTGCGACGCGGTCGCGCTGGAAGATGCCGAGGTCTGCGTGATGCCGTTTGAAAGCATAGAAGAGATTTCGCGCGAGGTGACTTCGCTACAGCGCCATGTGCACAAGATCATGAGCCGGGAAATCGTGCGCGAGCACGGTGTGATGTTGCTGCTGGGCAGCATGCGCGCCGAAGAACGGCTGGCCACTTTTCTGCTCAACCTGGTGCAGCGCCTGCACGCCCGCGGGTTTTCCCAATCCGAGCTGATTCTGCGCATGACACGGGAAGAAATTGGCAGTTTCCTGGGGCTCAAGCTCGAAACTGTAAGCCGAACTTTTTCACGCTTTGTCGAAGAAGGAATGATCGAAGTCAAGCAGCGTCACGTTCGCATCATCCATACCGAAGGACTGCAGGCCATCGTCAATTCACGCACCTGTGAGTAGCTGGCACTGACCACCGGATCGGGTCGGCTCAAGGCAAGAAAGAGTGTGACCAGGCTTGCCAAAATAACAGCGACCGGCCCGGCGATCAACAGCCAGACGTAGGGCGAGCGCCACCAAACCGAGCCATGCGGCGCTGGATTGTTTTTCATTGCAAGTCCTGGTTGGGAACGACAAAAGTCGATTTTTCATCTTCGTGCTGCGCGGAGTTGACCGAGTCAATTCTGAATTTGATCGGATGCGAACCCGCCGCTGCCGCCTGCGCGGGCAGACGCAAGCGCAGCACCAGCCAGCGTGACTGCGCCGCCGGCACAGTCACTTCGCTGTCCGAGTTCAGTTCCAGCCCGGGCAAACCGACCACCGTCACCTGGTAGCGTCCACTGGTTTCGCTGGCGTTCATGATCTGCAAGCGGTAAACGTTTTCAATTTTGCCGCGCTCGACAATGCGCGCCATGGCACCGCGATCCCGGATCACATCCACCTTGAACGTCTTGCGCCACATCAGGTTGAGCGCAAAAGCCAGCACGATCGTCAGCAAAATGGCGCCATAGACCAACACCCGTGGCCGCAACAAACGCCGCAGCAACTGGTGCTGGCTCCAGCCAAGCGCCAGCGCGTTTTCAGTGGTGTAGCGAACCAGCCCACGCGCATAGCCCATTTTGTCCATCACTGAATCACAGACATCGACGCAGGCACCGCAACCGATGCACTCGTATTGCAGACCGTTGCGGATATCAATTCCGGTCGGGCAAACCTGCACGCACAGCGTGCAATCAACGCAAGCACCAAGTTTGGCGCTAACCAAGTCGGCGCTGCGCGAACGCGGACCACGCGGCTCGCCGCGGGCGTTGTCGTACGTCACGATCAACGTATCACGGTCAAACATGGCGCTCTGAAAACGCGCGTAAGGGCACATGTGCTTGCACACCGTCTCACGCATGAAGCCGGCGTTGCCGTAAGTGGCCAGTCCGTAGAAAAATATCCAGAAAATCTCCCACGAACCCAACCGCAGTTGCAACACTTCCGTGCCAAGCGTTGACAGCGGCGTGAAATAGGCAACGAAAGTAAAACCGGTCCACAGCGCCACCAGCAACCACAGCACGTGCTTGCCCAGCTTGCGCGCCAGGTTCGGCAGCAACCAGGGTTGCGCCGCCCGACGCAGGCGGACACTGCGATCACCTTCCATCACCTTTTCCAACCACAGGAAAATTTCGGTATAGACCGTTTGCGGGCAGGCAAAGCCGCACCACAGGCGACCGGCGACGGTGGTAAACAAAAACAGCGACAGCGCGGAGATCACCAGCAGACCGGTGAGATAAATGAAATCCTGCGGGTACAGCACCAGGCTGAAAATGTAAAAACGCCGGGCTTCCAGGTCAAACAAAACCGCTTGGCGCTGACCCCATTGCAGCCAGGGCAAGCCATAGAAAATCAACTGGGTGAGCCACACCATGGCCCAGCGCCAACGATCGAACCGTCCCGACACACTGCGTGGATAAATGCCCTCTTGTGGAACGATCGCAATCACTTTGCGCGCGCGACCGACCTTGCCGTTCAAGCTGACTGTCTCCAGAATTTAGCGTAGCAAATGACCTGCGCCCTAACGTGCAGGCGCATGGGGGCGGTTGGAAAGTCCCCAGACATAGGCCGTCAACAGATGAATCTGCTCAGCCGTGAGCTTACCCACCTGGGCCGGCATCTGGCTGGACTTGCCTTTGTTGATGATGGCCACAATGGCCGCTTCGCCATAACCATGCAACCAGACATCGTCAGCCAAGTTGGCCGAACCCAGCGCCTGGTTGCCTTTGCCGTCGGCTCCGTGGCAGGCCGCGCACGCGGCAAACTTTGGTTTTCCCAGCGCCGCACGGGCTGAATCGTGCGGGCTAGCCGACAAACTCAGCACGTATTGCGCCAGGTTCTTCACGTCGTCCGCACTGCCGACGCTGGCAGCCATGGGCGGCATCACGCCCAGACGGCCATTGGTGATGTCGGCTTTGATGATCTCGGGCGTGCCGCCACCCAACCAATCGTTGTCAGTCAGATTCGGGAAATCCTTGTTGCCTCTGGCATCCGAGCCATGACAGGGCGCGCAGTTGTTCAAAAACAGCCGCTCCCCGATGGCCATGGCTGGTGCATCGCGCGCCAGGTCCTCGACTTTCATGGCAGAAAAACGGGCGTAGATCGGAACCAGATCGGCCTGCCCCTTATCAAGTTCACTCTGCAATTGGCCACCCGAACTCCAGCCAAATTTGCCCGCATAGGTTCCCAACCCGGGATACAGCGCGAGATAGGCAAAAGCAAAAACAACGGTGATTACAAACAGGTACGACCACCAGCGCGGCAGCGGGTTGTTGAGTTCACGCAAATCTCCATCCCAGACATGCCCGGTGGTGCCGTCGTCGCTCACCACCCCTTTGGATTTGCCGGTAACGATCAACAAGACCAGGCACGCCAGGATACTCAGCACCGTAATGCTGGCGACAAAAACAGACCAAAAATTGCTGGTGAAATCGCTCATAACTTTTCCTGGGTTGGCACGCTATCAATCCTGCTCAAACGGCAGCCTCGCAGCGGCTTCAAAATCGGACGCATTGCGACTGGAATAAGCCCACCACACGACACCGACAAAAATGATGAGACACATCACCGTGAACAACGAACGTGCGCTATTGATATCAAATTCCATGCTGCTGCTGCTCCCGCTACTTGGCAGTGGTTCCGAGCACTTGCAAATAGGCGATCAAGGCATCAATTTCCTTCTTGCCTTGGGTGTCGGCCACGGCGGCGGCAATCTGCGCGTCGCTGTACGGCACACCGACCGATCGCAAGGCTCGCATATGCGACGGCATCGATTGGGCATCAACCTCGTCGCGCAACAGCCAGGCGTAAGCCGGCATGTTCGATTCCGGCACCACGTCGCGCGGGTTGTTCAAGTGAATGCGATGCCACTCGTCGGAGTACTTGCCACCAACCCGATGCAAATCGGGGCCGGTGCGCTTGCTGCCCCACTGAAAGGGATGGTCGTAAACAAATTCCCCCGCCACCGAGCGGCTGCCGTAACGCAGTATTTCCGAGCGCAGCGGCCGGATCATTTGTGAGTGGCAGTTGTAGCACCCTTCACGCTCGTAGATGTCGCGCCCGGCCAACTGTAGCGCCGTGTAGGGCAGCAGGCCCTTGACTGGCTCGGTGGTCGAACGTTGGAAAAACAGCGGGACGATCTCGACCAGGCCGCCCACCAGCAACACCAGCAACATCAGCACGATCATCAGAAAGTTGCTGGTTTCAATTTTTTCATGCGACAGGCTGCCGCCTACGGTTTGGTTCGACATGATTTCGCCTATAGAGTGTGAGCCGGGGTTGCGGACGCTGACATAGCGGCAATGTTGACGCTAACCGAGCGACCTCCGGTGACCGTCTTGAAGGTGTTCCAGAACATGATCAGCATGCCCACCAGAAACAGCACGCCGCCGAGCAAGCGCAACACATAAAACGGATAAGTCGCCTTGACCGACTCAACAAAGGTGTAGGTCAAGGTGCCATCGGCATTGATGCTGCGCCACATCAGACCCTGCATCACGCCGGCGATCCACATGGCAGCGATGTAGATCACGATGCCAACCGTCGCTGTCCAGAAGTGAACCTCCACTGCCTTGACGCTGTACATTTGCTTTTGCCCAAACAGGCGCGGAATCAGGTAGTACATGCTGCCCATGGTCACCATCGCGACCCAGCCCAGGGCACCCGAATGCACATGACCAATGGTCCAGTCGGTGTAGTGGCTCAGCGCGTTGACGGTCTTGATCGACATCATCGGGCCTTCAAAGGTGGACATGCCGTAAAAAGACAAGGACACGATCAGGAAGCGCAGGATCGGATCGTCGCGCAGTTTGTACCAAGCACCCGAGAGCGTCATGATGCCGTTAATCATGCCACCCCAGCTTGGGGCCAGCAAAATCAGCGAAAACACCATACCAACCGATTGCGTCCAGTCTGGCAGCGCGGTGTAGTGCAGATGGTGCGGCCCGGCCCACATGTAGGTGAAGATCAGCGCCCAGAAATGCACGATCGACAGCCGGTAGGAGTAAATTGGGCGCTGTGCCTGTTTCGGAATGAAGTAGTACATCATTCCCAGAAAACCTGCCGTCAAAAAGAACCCGACGGCATTGTGCCCGTACCACCACTGCACCATGGCATCCTGCACGCCAGCGTAAACCGGGTACGACTTCATGAAGCTGACCGGCACGACGATGTTGTTGACCACGTGCAGCAGCGCAATGGCCAGGATGAAAGCGCCAAAAAACCAGTTGGCAACGTAGATATGGCGCACCTTGCGGGTGCCAACGGTGCCAAAGAAAACTATCGCAAAAGCAACCCACACTGCCGTGATCAAAAGGTCAATCGGCCACTCCAACTCTGCGTATTCACGGCCTTGCGTGTAGCCCAGCGGCAGCGAGATAGCCGCGGCAAGAATGACCAACTGCCAACCCCAGAAAGTAAACGCCGCCAATCGATCACAGAACAGCCGTACCTGGCAGGTGCGTTGCACCACGTAGTAAGCGGCGGCAAACAGGCCACAACCACCGAAAGCAAAAATCACGGCGTTGGTGTGCAACGGTCGCAAGCGGCCATAGCTGAGCCAGGAAATGCCAAGATTGAGCTCCGGCCAGGCCAGTTGCGCAGCGATGATCACCCCGACCAGCATCCCGACCACGCCCCAAACGACCGTCATGAGGGTGAACTGCCGAACCACTTTGTCGTTGTAAGTCGTGGCTTGCATATTGGGAAATAGCATTCTTAACACCTCAATTGACAGTTTTACTCATCAAGAATTCGTTCGCCCTCGGCCGCCAGATCGTCAAATTGGCCGCCGTCGATGGCCCACCAAAGTGCTGCCAGAATCAGGAACACTAACGCGACCGACAGCGGAATCAGCAGGTAAAGTATATCCATTGGCGCGCTTTCATGCAGTGGGGGTGGTTGACAGTCGAAGCGCATTGAGCACGACCAGCAGCGAGCTCAACGCCATGCCAAGACCGGCCAGCCACGCTGGCAACCAACCCAGTAGCGCCAACGGCACACAACTGGCATTGTAGATTGCAGCCCAGCTCAGGTTCTGCCATACCACGGTGCGAGCACGTCGCGCCAGCGCCAGTGCGTGCAGCAGCGTTTTGCAATCGCCAGCGGGCAGTAAAAAGTCTGCCTGTTCACTGACCAGCGCCAGTGAGCCTCCGAACGCAAACGACACCTGCGCTGCCGCCAACATCGGTGTGTCATTGATGCCGTCGCCCACCACCGCCACGCGCCTGCCCCGCTGCTGCTGGCGATGCAAAAAATCGAGCTTGCTCTGCGGCGTGCAAGCGGCCTGAAAATGATCAATTCCCAGTTGGGATGCCACCCGTGCCACGGCACCGACCGCGTCGCCCGAGAGCAGATGAACTTCAATGCCGGCAGCGCCAAGCGCCGCCACCGCATCCCTGGCATAGTCGCGCAGTTCTTCCTGCAACACGAATGTCGCCAGCCAGCCCTGCGCGTCGCTGAGGTAAACTTGGGGCTGATCCGATGCCTGCGCGGCGGGCACGCCGCAAAACACTGCTGAACCCAAACGCAACGCCGCTCCTGGCATCTCCGGCGAGCTGCTTGGCACACGTCCGGCGAGACCCTGTCCAGCAACCTCGGTCACGCCCTCAACGCTCACCGGCCTGACTTGCAGTTGCCCGGCCGCGCTGCACAGGGCCTTGGATGCCGGGTGCAGCGAGTGCTGTGCCAGCGCAGCGGCCAGCGCCAGCGCCTGCGCGTGCGAAGTGCCGCCGCGGGTTCTGGTCTGAGCCAGCGCCATCCCATCGCGCGTCAAGGTGCCAGTCTTGTCAAACAGTACCGTATCAATCACCGCCAGATGCTCCAGCGCATCGAGCTGTCGCACCAGCACCCCGTGACGCGCCAGATTGCCCGCGGCTGCCAGCATTGCAGCCGGTGTCGCCAGTGACAAAGCGCAGGGACAGGTGA
>JAVHQY010000089.1:0-3515 GCA_036171375.1 Rhodoferax sp.
CCCTTTCCCGCCCCGCCGGGCAGGAAAGGGAGCCAATACCCTATTTGGCCGCGTCAATAAACAAAGGAAGTACACGCGCCGAGGCAGGTTGAACAGCCAAGAGAATTTTGAAATTTGCAATCTGAATTTGGTTCACCCGCTCTGCTGCTTTGAGTGGCTTTCTTTTCGCGCGAGCAAACATGCAACTTAGGGATCAGGCTGTCTGGATGTTCTGCGTAGGTAAAGGAGGAGGCCGCAGGCCGGGGGACACGGAGCAGAGCACCCAGACAGCCTGATCCCGCTCGAAGTAGGCTGTCTGACCCCCAAAAAACTTTCCGTGGCCGGCCGCCCCTCAATATTTCAATCGGGCGTAATAAGTTTTCTGGCTGGCTAAGCGCGCTTGCGCCAGCGTGTTGATTCCCATTTCAGCCAGCAGCGGCAACAGGCGCAACAGCACTTCAGCCGTCACCAGCGCATCGCCCAGCGCAGTATGACGCGCGCGCACGGCAATGTTGAAGCGCTCGGCAATCGCTTCCAGACTGTGCGACTCCTGGTTCGGGTGCACCAGCGCCGACAGCAGCAGCGTGTCGAGCACCGGTTGGCGGAACGCCACGCCGGCGCTGATCTCCTTGAGCTGCAAAAACTTCATGTCAAAAGCCGCGTTGTGCGCCACCAACACCGTGTCCTGCGCAAAAGCGTGAAACGCTGGCAGCACCGAGCCGATCGGCAACTGGTCGTGCACCATCTCTTGCGTGATGCCGTGGATGGCGCTGGTGGCTGGCGGAATGTTGCGCCCGGGGTTCACCAACTGGTCAAAACATTCGCTGCGCAGCAGCTTGCCGTTGACCACGCGCACCGCACCGATCTGGATGATTTCGTCGCCTTCGGTCGGCTGTAGGCCGGTGGTTTCGGTATCAAACACGGTCAGCGTCAGCGACGACAGTGGCCGCTCGTCGAGCGAGCGCGTCTCGTCGCTGCTCTGAAACAGGTCAAAGTCGTAAAACTCGGGGCGCACCGGTGCCAGCGCCGGCGCTTCTTCGTCAAGCTGCGGGTTGGCCAGCGGCAACAGGAAGCGAAAAAAAGCTTCATGGCGCACGCGCTCACGCTCGAACCACATCTCGCCGCCGTGACGCTGCACCACGTCGCGCACCGTCAACGGTGTTCCCTGACTGCCAATCTGCATCGCCGTCATCTCCCAGCTCATCACCGTCTCGCTGCTCATTGCCTGACCGCTCCAGATCAAGTCGAGCTGCGCCCGACCCTGCACCGAACGCAGGCGCAACTGCAAAAAGCGCACTTCGAATTCATCCACCAAGCGGTGCGCCAGATAGGCCAGCGCCTGAAGCAGCGAAAAACTGTCCACCCGCAACCACATTCCAGGGCAAGGCTCGGCCAGACTGACATCGCGCTGGCACTGGGTCTGGATGTGGCGCTGTGCCGCCAGCAGCAAATCGACACCCAGAATTTCTTCCAGCGGCCAGCGTGTTTTCAGCTCGCTGCCACTGCGCTGCGCCAGCGCCACCACCTGGGTGCTCAATGCGCTGATCTCCTCACGCACCACAGCGAGAAAACGCTCACGCATCGGCGCTTCGGTGTCGGGATAGGCCAGCATGTCAACGGCCACTTGCATGTTGGCCAAGGCGCTGCGGCTGTGCTCGGTCAGGTCGTAGAGCAGTTGGTCGCGCAAATTTTCTTCCTCGAAAACGCGCGTCACGTTCTCAAGCATCAGCACAAAACCGTTCAGGCTGGTTGGGGTGGCCGTATCCACCGCGCGCACCGGCGCCATCTGCACGCGCAGCAACTGGCCCGAGCGGGTGCTGGTGACAAACTGGGTGGACGGGTTGCTGGCACCGCGCTCCAGTCGCTGGTGTATCCCTTCGAGCGCGTGGTTGACCAGCTCACGCTCGAACACGGCGTAAATCGAGCGGCCAATGCCGATCAGTTCCGCACCGTCGGTCAGCGCCGGGGCTTGCGAGAGCGCTTTGAACTGCAAGCGTGCCCGTGCGTTGTAGAGCAGGATGCGCCCTTCCAGATTACACACCACCACCGCTTGGGCGAGTTCGGCCATCAACGCCGCCAGCCGGTTCTTCTCCTGCTGTAGTTCGAGATTGGCAGCGGCAATGCGTTGTTTGAGATCGCCGCGCAGACTGTCGCGCTGCGCCGCTAGTTCGTTGATCGACTGCGTCAACTGTCGCAGTTCGTCCGCGCCCCGCGGTGTGAGTTGCGGTGCCGCCGGTGCCTGCAGCAGCACACGCAATTGCTCCTGCAAACGCGCCGCTGGCATGGGGTAATGCCGGAACACCGCCAGCCAGACCGCGCTGGCCAGTGCCAACGCCAGCGCCCAACTGACAAACAACAGCACCAGCCGCGGCGTGAGCATCTCCAGCGCCTGCCCGCGTTGCAAATCATCGAGCGTGAGCGCCAGCAACAGCAGCGTCAGCAACAACCACAGCGCCAGCGTCAGACCGGTGGCGACGATGAGCAAAATCAAGCGGCGCTTGAACGTCATGCTGGCTGGCCGAGCAACTCGGCGACTTTCTGCACCAGTTCGCGGGTGGAAAACGGCTTGGTCAAATAGGCGTTGGCACCCAACGCCAGCCCTTTGGCAATATCGGTGTCGCGCCCCTTGGCGGTGAGCATGAGGATTTTGATGGTGTGCAGATTTTCATCGGCACGCACCGTCTGGCAAACTTCAAAGCCCGACTTCTTTGGCATCATCACGTCGAGCAGCACCAGGTTAGGCAGGTCGTGCAAAATGCACGCCAGCGCCTCCTCGCCGTCGCGCGCCACCAGCACGTTGTAGCCCTCGCGCTTGAGCAGGTACTCAAGCGAAACCACGATGTTGGGTTCATCGTCGGCAATCAGTATTCTTTGGCTCATCTCGTCTCCTGTCTGTTGTTGTCTGGTTCAGCGACGGCGGGCGAACGCGGCAGGTAAAAGCGCAGGCAGGCACCCTGCCCGGGTTTTGACTCGATCCAGATCCGGCCGCCGAAATGTTCAACGATCTGGCGGCTGATGGGCAAGCCCAGGCCGGTCCCCTGCGGCCGGTTGGCCGCGTCGCCGCCCTGGCGGAAGCGGTCAAAAATCAGACCCTGCTGGTCCAGCGCCACACCCGTACCATTGTCCTGCACCGACACCGTCACCCCCTGATCGTCGCTCGTCAGGCTCACCAGCACCCGGCCACCACTGGACGGAACGAACTTGGCGGCATTGGACAACAGATTGAGCATCACCTGCATCAGGCGGTCAGGATCAGCTCGCAGTGTCAGCACCAGTTCGGGCACCTCCATGCGAACTTCAATCTGCCGCTCACGGAACAATTCAGCAGTGGTCGTCAGCGCCTGTTTTACCAGCGCGCACATGTCAACGTCGGTCGTGTGCCATTGTGCATGGCCGGACTCGATCTTGGCCAGATCGAGCACCTGGTTGACCAGCCGGGAAAGTCGCTCGGTCTCACTGACGATGATGCCGATGAATTGGCTGCGTTGCGTCAGCTCGATGCGAGGGTCGTCGCGCAGCAGTTCGGCAAAAGCGCG
>JAVHQY010000090.1:0-7847 GCA_036171375.1 Rhodoferax sp.
CCAACTTCTTCGTCGAATGGATGGCGCTGGACCTGATTCGCGATGCCGAAGGCGATGTGGTCGGCGTGACGGCGCTCGAGATGGAAACCGGCGACGTGTATATCCTCGAAGCCAAAACCGTTTTGCTCGCCACCGGCGGTGCCGGGCGCATTTTTGCCGCCTCCACCAACGCCTACATCAACACCGGTGACGGCCTGGGCATGGTGGCGCGCGCTGGCATTCCGCTGCAGGACATGGAGTTCTGGCAGTTCCACCCGACCGGTGTCTATGGTGCCGGCATTTTGCTCACCGAAGGCTGCCGTGGCGAAGGTGCCATTTTGCGCAACAGCAACGGTGAACGTTTCATGGAGCGCTACGCCCCGGCCTACAAAGACCTGGCCACGCGCGACTTTGTCTCGCGCTGCATGGACCAGGAAATCAAGGAAGGCCGCGGCTGCGGTCCGAACAAGGCCTACATCGATCTGGACATGACGCATTTGGGCGTCGAGACCATCATGAAGCGACTGCCTTCAATGTTCGAAATCGGCCACAACTTTGCCAACGTCGATATCACCAAGCAGCCGATCCCGGTGATTCCGACCAACCATTACCAGATGGGCGGCATTCCCAGCAGCATCAGCGGTCAGGTGATCGCGCCGAAAAATGGCGTGCAAGAAGTTGTCAATGGCCTCTATGCGGTGGGTGAATGCGCTTGCGTCAGCGTGCACGGGGCCAACCGGCTGGGCTGCAACTCGTTGCTCGACATCATCGTGTTCGGTTTTTCTTCCGGTCGCCACATCATCGCTGCCAACCTGCAAAACAAGAACCACAAGCCGCTGCCGGCCGACGCGGCCGATCGTTCGCTACAGCGCCTGAACCAACTCGATAGCAGCAAGTCGGGCGAGTATTCACAAAAAATTGGCGACGATATTCGCAACACCATGCAAACCCACGCCAGCGTTTTCCGCACGCAGGCCAGCATGGACGAAGGCGTGAGCAAAATTGCCAAGATTCGTGAGCGTGTCAGTGGCATGGGGCTGGCTGACAAGTCCAATATCTTCAATACCGACCGCATCGAAGCACTGGAAGTCGACAACATGATTGAAGTGGCACAGGCCACCATGGTTTCGGCAGCGGCGCGCCACGAGTGCCGCGGTGCGCACAGCGTGCGCGACTATGACCGAGCGGCCGATGATCCAAAGTGCCCGCTGGGTCGCGACGATGTCAACTGGCTCAAGCACACGCTGTGGGACAAAGCCAGCAACAGCCTGAGTTACAAGCCGGTCAACCTCAAGCCACTGACGGTGGCATCGATTGCGCCCAAGGTGCGCACATTCTGATAACTGCCGCACTGACCTTTCGTCTTTGCCTGTAACTGACATAGAAAGCAAATCATGGCTAAACGTACTTTCAAGATTTATCGCTACAACCCCGATGCCGACACCAAACCCTACATGCAAACGCTCGAAGTCGAGCTCGACGGCACTGAGCGCATGCTGCTCGAAGTGTTGGTCAAGCTCAAAGCGGTTGATCCGACACTGTCGTTCCGGCGCTCCTGCCGGGAAGGTGTCTGTGGCTCGGATGCGATGAATATCAACGGCAAAAATGGCCTGGCCTGCCTGGTCAACATGCGCACGCTGCCTGACACCATCGTCCTAAAACCACTGCCGGGGCTGCCGGTGGTGCGTGACCTGATCGTTGACATGACGCTGTTTTTCAAACAGTACAACTCGATCAAACCGTATCTCATCAACGATACGCGCCCGCCGGAAAAAGAGCGCTTGCAAAGCCCGGAAGAGCGCGAGGAACTCAACGGTCTGTACGAGTGCATCCTGTGCGCCAGTTGCTCGACCAGTTGCCCGGTGTTCTGGTGGAACCCTGACAAGTTCGTCGGCCCGGCCGGTTTGCTGCAAGCCTACCGTTTTCTCTCTGACAGCCGCGACCAGGCCACCAGCGAGCGCCTGGACAACCTGGAAGACCCGTACCGGCTGTTCCGTTGCACCAGCATTATGAATTGTGTGGATGTCTGCCCCAAGAGCCTGAACCCGACCAAGGCGATCGGCAAGATCAAAGAAATGATGGTTCGCCGGGCCATCTGATTGAAAGCCGATGCCATGACGCTGGTCAGCAGCGACGAAGCCATTGATGAGCGTGCGCTGAGCAAGCTCCGGTGGCGTTGTCGCCGCGGCCTGCTGGAAAACGATATTTTCATCGAGCGTTTTTTTGCCCGCCATGGCCAAAGCCTGACGGCCGTACAGGGGCAGGGGCTGAGCGTTTTGATGGAACTCGGAGACAACGATTTGCTCGATTTGCTGTTGCAGCGCAAGTCGCTTGAGGAGATTGCTGTAGCGGCGCGTCCGACGGTCGAGCTCGATCGTGCCGACGTGCGTGAAGTATTGTGTATGTTAATCAAACCCGTTGAAAGGTAGAAAATGAAATTAGCTGACAACATAGCCACCCTGTCGTTTAGCAACGGCAAGCCCAGCGTCGAGCTGCCGGTGTACCAGGGCAGTATCGGCCCGGACGTGATCGACATCCGCAAGCTCTACGGGCAAAGCGGCATGTTCACTTACGACCCTGGATTTTTGTCCACCGCGTCGTGCCAATCGACCATCACTTTCATCGATGGCAACAAGGGCCAATTGCAATACCGCGGTTACCCGATTGAGCAGTTGGCAACGCAGTGCGACTTCATGGAAACCTGCCACCTGTTGCTGTACGGAAACCTGCCCAACGTCAAGGCCAAGGCTGATTTCACCCAACGCGTAACCAACCACACCATGGTGAGCGAGCAAATGCAGTTCTTCCTGCGTGGCTTCCGCCGTGACGCGCATCCGATGGCCATCATGACCGGGCTGGTGGGCGCGTTGTCGGCTTTCTATCATGACAGCACCGACATCAACAACCCCGAGCACCGTGACGTTGCCGCCATCCGGCTGATTGCCAAAATGCCGACGCTGGTGGCGATGGCCTACAAGTACAGCATGGGCCAGCCCTATATGTATCCGCAAAATGACCTCAGCTACGCTGGCAACTTCATGCGCATGATGTTTGCGACACCGTGCGAAGACTACAAGGTTAAACCGGTGATCGAGCGGGCGTTGGACCGGATTTTTATCCTGCACGCCGACCATGAGCAAAATGCATCGACTTCCACCGTGCGCTTGTGCGGCAGCTCCGGCACCAACCCGTTTGCGGCCATTGCCGCTGGTGTCGCCTGCCTGTGGGGTCCGGCCCATGGCGGTGCCAATGAAGCCTGCCTCAACATGCTCGGCGACATCCAGAAAATGGGTGGCATTGAAAAAGTTGGTCACTTCATGGAGCAGGTCAAAGACAAAAATTCCGGTGTCAAGCTGATGGGCTTTGGTCACCGTGTTTACAAAAATTACGACCCGCGCGCCAAACTCATGCAGCAGACCTGCAAGGAAGTGCTGGCCGAGCTCGGACTTGAAAATGACCCGCTGTTCAAGTTGTCGATGGCACTGGAAAAAATTGCGCTGGAAGACGATTACTTCGTGTCACGCAAACTCTACCCGAACGTCGATTTCTACTCCGGCATCGTGCAGCGCGCGATCGGCATCCCGGTCAACATGTTCACCGGCGTGTTCGCACTGGCACGCACCGTGGGCTGGATTGCCCAGCTCAATGAAATGATCAGCGACCCCGAGTACAAGATTGGCCGTCCGCGCCAGCTCTTCAGCGGCTCGGTCAAGCGTGATGTGCTGCCGATCGCCCAGCGCTAAAACGCGCTAATCCAAAATGCCCGCCGGGGTTGTCTCTTGGCGGGCATTTTTTTTGCCTCATGATAGAAAAATGGACGGCATCGAAAAGCCGATTGACCCCGGCACTTTCGTTGCTCAAGTGGAGGTGCCAGCGCTGAACGGGTGGGGGCCACCGGTGCGGCCGCAAGGTTGATTGAGCATTTTGATAGTTTACAATTCCGGAGTCTAATTCCGGAACTGTAAAGAATGATCCTAGATTCCTCAGTTGACCGCTGGCTGTACCGACTAACCCCGCATGAATACTGACTATTTCAGCTTCGATGGCGTTCACCTCTTGGGTGACAGCGCTACACACCCGATTGAACCACTGGCAACGCGCCCGGGGTCGTTGCTCCGCCTTGCAGGCATGAGCCTGCAGCGTTGTCGCGCCTACCCAGACACGCCGCCAGCGACTCACTCGGGCGCGTTCAACTGGGGAATCTAGAATGATCCCACGCCAAGCTTCGATTCGTTTGCTGCGGCTGCTGCGAGGGTTTCCCATTGTGACGCTCACCGGGCCGCGTCAGTCGGGCAAGACCACCTTGGTGCGAACACTGCTGGCCGACAAGCCCTACGTATCGCTTGAAGCGCCAACCCAGCGCGAGTTTGCGCGCACGCAGCCGGCCGAATTTTTGCTTCAGTTCCCACATGGGGCAGTGATCGATGAAGCGCAAAACGCGCCAGCTCTGTTTTCCCAGTTGCAAGGCGTAGTCGATGCCAGCGCCGCGATGGGACAGTTTGTTCTGACCGGCTCACAAAACCTCTCGTTGCTCTCGAGCGTGACGCAAAGCCTGGCGGGGCGAACTGCGCTGGTTGAATTGCTGCCCTTGTCCATCGCCGAGTTGCGCGCTGCTCAATTGCTCAGTGCAGACTACGCCAGTCAAATGGTCAAGGGGTTTTACCCGGCGCTGTACGACCGTCAAATCGAGCCGCATGAATGGTTGCAGGCGTACCTGGTGACTTACGCTGAACGCGATGCGCGCCAACTTTCAGCCATTCAGGACCTGGGCGCATTTCAGCGCTTTCTCAAGCTGACCGCAGCGCGCTCCGGACAGTTGCTCAACATGCAGTCGCTGGCCAGCGATGCCGGGGTATCTGACAAGACCGCGCGGCATTGGCTTTCGATCCTGGAAACCTGTTACCTGATTCACTTTGTGCGGCCACACTTTGCCAACTTTGGCAAGCGCCTGACCAAAAGTCCCAAGCTTTACATGACCGATGTCGGTCTGGCCAGCGCGCTGCTGGGCATCCGAACAGCCGAACAAATGCAAAACCACCCCTTGCGTGGTGCCCTGTTTGAGACCATGGTGGTCAATGAGTTTCTGAAAAACAGGTGCAACACCGGAGTGCGCGACGCACTTTATTTCTGGCGTGACAACATTGGCACTGAAGTTGATCTGATTTTGGAGCGCGGCAACGAGGTGGCGGCAGTGGAGATCAAGTCTGGCATCAGCGTGGCCAGCGATGCTTTTGGCAATTTGCACAAGTGGCAGAAATATGCCGCTGAGCGTGGCAGTTTTTCCGCCATTTATCCCGGCCTGGTCTATGGCGGCGAAGCGCGCTTTACGCGTGAAGGCGTTGATGTCATGCCATGGAAGAGTTTGTAGCAGGGCAGGGTTGGGCGCGGGGAATCGAGTGTTGCCGCTGCTGATTCCAGCTGCATCCCTTATTACCGACAGCCGTAATCCCACTTTGAGCGCATAAAATTGCGCTCATCAAGGAAAACCTCATGCCTGCTACCGCCTCTTCGCCGCAAGCCCGCACGCTCTACGACAAGCTCTGGGACGAGCACGTTGTCCATACCGAGGACGATGGCACGGCGCTGCTCTACATCGATCGCCACCTGGTGCATGAAGTCACCAGTCCGCAGGCGTTCGAGGGCTTGCGCCAGGCCGGGCGCAAATTGTGGCGGGTCAGTGCCATCGTTGCCACGGCCGACCACAACACGCCGACCACCGGTTGGGAACTTGGCTACGACGGCATTGTCGATGCCACCAGCAAGGAGCAGGTGCAGACGCTCGATGCCAACTTGGCCGAATTCGGCGCTGCCGCCTATTTTCCTTTTCTGTCGCAGCGTCAGGGCATTGTGCACGTGATCGGTCCGGAAAATGGTGCCACTTTGCCTGGAATGACCGTCGTCTGCGGCGACTCGCACACTTCCACCCACGGCGCTTTTGGCGCATTGGCGCACGGCATTGGCACCAGTGAAGTCGAGCATGTGATGGCAACACAAACGCTGCTTGCCAAAAAAGCCAAAAATATGCTGGTGCGGGTCGATGGCACACTGGCGCGCGGCTGCAGTGGCAAAGACATCGTGCTGGCGGTAATCGGCAAAATCGGCACCGCCGGCGGCACCGGCTACACGATTGAATTTGCCGGCAGCGCCATTCGTGCCCTGAGCATGGAAGGGCGCATGACGGTGTGCAACATGGCGATTGAAGCGGGTGCGCGCGCTGGCCTGGTGGCAGTCGATGAAAAAACCATCGCTTACGTCAAAGGTCGTCCGCTGGCACCTGGTCACGGCACTGACACTGCCGCCAGCGTCGAGTGGGAGCAGGCGCTGCGTTACTGGCAGACGCTGCACTCCGATGCTGCTGCCCGCTTTGACCGGGTGGTCGAACTCGATGCTGACACCATCGTGCCGCAAGTCACCTGGGGCACGTCGCCCGAGATGGTGCTGGGAATTGACGGCAACGTTCCCGACCCGGACAAGGAAAAAGATTCCAACAAGCGCAGCGCCATCGAGCGCGCACTGCTGTACATGGGGTTGACACCGGGCAAGGCCATCGGCGACGTGACGGTTGACAAGGTGTTCATTGGTTCCTGCACCAACAGTCGCATCGAAGACTTGCGCGAAGCGGCAGCGGTGGTGAAAACACTAGGGCGCCGGATTGCTGCCAATATCCGGCTGGCGCTGGTGGTGCCAGGCTCGGGCCTGGTCAAAGCGCAGGCCGAGGCCGAGGGCCTGCACCAGATTTTCACCGCTGCCGGTTTTGAGTGGCGCTCGCCGGGCTGCTCGATGTGTCTGGCCATGAACGCCGACCGGCTGGAACCCGGCGAGCGCTGTGCCTCCACCAGCAACCGCAATTTTGAAGGCCGCCAGGGGGCGGGCGGTCGCTCTCACCTGGTGAGTCCGGCCATGGCGGCGGCAGCAGCCATTCACGGCCACTTTGTTGATGTCAGAAAATTTGTTTGAAATACCCAGGATGAACGCCATGAAACTGTTGATTGTGTTGACGATCTTGTCTTTTGCGCTGATGGGCTGCAACACCGTCAAGGGGATTGGCCAGGACTTGCAAAAAGCCGGCAACAAGATTGAAGACGTGGCGAAAAAGAACTGAACAATCATGCAAGCATTCACCCTGCACCAGGGGCTGGTGGCCCCGATGGATCGCGAAAACGTCGATACCGATGCCATCATCCCCAAGCAATTCCTGAAGTCGATCCGCAAGACCGGTTTTGGTCAGAATCTGTTTGATGCCTGGCGCTACCTTGACCCTGGTTTTCCTGGACAGGACCCGCGCGGCCGCCAACCCAATCCGGAGTTCGTCCTCAATCAGGCACGTTACCAGGGCGCGTCAATTTTGCTGGCGCGCAAGAATTTTGGTTGCGGCTCGTCGCGCGAGCATGCGCCGTGGGCGCTCGACCAATACGGTTTTCGCGTCATCATTGCCCCCAGTTATGCCGACATTTTTTTCAACAACAGTTTCAAGAACGGTTTGTTGCCGATTCGCTTGAGTGAAGCGCAGGTCGGCCAGCTGTTTGACGAAGTGGCCGCCTTCCCCGGCTACCAGCTCACCATCGACCTGGAGCGCCAGCGCATCGTCAAGCCCAACGCCGAAGAGTTGGCGTTTGACATTGAGCCGTTTCGCAAGCACTGCCTGTTAGGCGGGCTCGATGACATTGCGCTGACGCTGCGCCACGCCGACAAAATCAGGGCGTTTGAAGCGCAACGCCTGGCGCAAAAACCCTGGCTGGCGCGTACCCTGCTGGTGTAGAGGTTTTCCGGTTCCCAAACAACAGTTCGATCAAATATGAAAATTGCAGTACTCCCCGGAGATGGCATTGGTGTTGAAATTGTGGCTGAAGCGGTCAAGGTCTTGCGCG
>JAVHQY010000090.1:7947-15948 GCA_036171375.1 Rhodoferax sp.
CCCGGAGATGGCATTGGTGTTGAAATTGTGGCTGAAGCGGTCAAGGTCTTGCGCGCCCTCGACCTTCAGTTCGAGCTGGAAACCGCCTTGGTCGGCGGCGCGGCCTATGCAGCTTTTGGCCACCCGTTGCCTGATGCCACACTCAAGCTCGCCCGGCAATCCGATGCCGTGTTGTTTGGTGCCGTTGGTGACTGGAAATACGACAAGCTGGAACGCTCGCTGCGTCCGGAACAGGCGATCCTTGGGCTGCGCAAAAACCTGGGTCTGTTCGCCAACTTTCGTCCCGCCATTTGTTACCCCGAACTGGTCGGTGCATCCAGCCTCAAGCCCGAACTGATTGCCGGACTGGACATCTTGATCGTTCGTGAATTGACCGGCGACATTTACTTTGGCCAGCCGCGCGGTCGCCGCCAAGCCGTTGACGGGCATTTCCCCGGCACTGAAGAAGCGTTCGATACGATGCGTTACTCACGCCCTGAAATCGAGCGCATCGCCCATGTGGCATTTCAGGCCGCGCGCAAACGCTCCAAACGCCTGACCAGCGTTGACAAGGCCAACGTGCTGGAAACTTTCCAGTTCTGGCGCGACGTAGTGACAAAAGTCGGTCAGCAGTACCCGGATGTTGAACTCGACCACCTGTATGTTGATAACGCCGCCATGCAACTGGTGCGTGCGCCGAAAAAGTTTGATGTGGTGGTCACCGGCAATTTGTTCGGCGACATCCTGAGCGATGAAGCGTCGATGCTGACCGGATCGATTGGCATGTTGCCCTCGGCCAGCCTCAACGCCAGCCAGCAAGGCCTGTACGAGCCCAGCCACGGCAGCGCACCCGACATTGCGGGCCAGGGCATTGCCAATCCGCTGGCCACCATCCTCAGTGTTGCCATGATGCTGCGCTTTAGCCTCAACCAGGAAGCTGCCGCGCAACGCATCGAAGCGGCGGTTGCCAGCGTGCTGGCGGCCGGCTTGCGAACGGCAGACATTTTCAGCCCGGGTTGTCAGCGCGTCGGCACCCAGGCGATGGGCGACGCGGTGCTGGCAGCCTTGCAGCGGCAGGGATGAAGCTGGACGGTTGATTGATCTGCAATTGAAGAGGGGCAATGCGATGAAAGTTGGAAATCTGGTGGGCTTGGTGGGTTGGCGTGGCATGGTCGGATCGGTATTGATCGACCGGATGCAGGCGCAAGGTGACTTTGAATTGATCGAACCGGTGTTTTTTTCCAGCTCGAACGCCGGTGCAGCAGCCCCTGCGCAAGCCAAAAATGAACGCTGGTTGAAAGACGCATTCGATATTGATGCGCTGAAAAAATGCGACATCGTCATCAGCGCGCAAGGCGGCGATTACACCACCAAGGTGTTTCCAAAATTGCGCGCAGCCGGCTGGCGCGGGCACTGGATTGATGCCGCTTCAACGCTGCGCATGAAAGACGATGCCATCATCATTCTCGACCCGGTGAATTTGCCGGTGATCAAAAACGCTCTGGCCAAGGGCGTGAACAACTGGATCGGTGGCAATTGCACGGTGAGCTGCATGCTGATGGGCGTGGGCGCGCTGTACAAAGCCAAGCTGGTTGAGTGGATGACGACCATGACCTACCAGGCCGCCAGCGGCGGCGGTGCCCAGCACATGCGCGAGCTGCTGACGCAATTTGGCATGCTGGGCAACGAAGTCAAAGACCTGCTGGCCGATCCCAAATCGGCCATCCTGGAAATCGATCGCAAGGTGCTGGCGCGGCAAAAAGCCATGGGCGCTGCCGAGACCGCCAATTTTGGCGTGCCACTCGGTGGCAACCTGATTCCCTGGATCGACAAGGACCTGGGGTTGGGCAAGCGCAGCGATGAGGCGCTTTGGGGCATGTCGCGCGAGGAATGGAAAGGCAGCGCCGAAACCAACAAGATTCTCGGTCAAGGCGCGTTGTTTGGCAGTGCTGAAACCCCAGTGGATGGTTTTTGCGTGCGTGTTGGTGCCATGCGCTGCCATAGCCAGGCGCTGACATTCAAGCTGAAAAAAAATGTTCCCAGCGCCGACCTTGAAGCCATGATGGCGCAAGACAATGAGTGGGTTCGGGTGGTTCCCAACAACCGTGAAGCGAGCATGCGCGAGCTCACGCCGGTGGCGGTGACGGGCACGCTCAACATCGCTGTTGGGCGTGTGCGCAAGCTGGCCATGGGTGAGCAGTACGTCGGCGCATTCACGGTGGGCGATCAACTGCTGTGGGGTGCCGCCGAGCCGCTGCGGCGCATGTTGCGGATTTTGCTGGCCTGATTGCCACCAATAACCGGGCATTGTTGCTCAGCATAGAATGACCCGCTATGGTAGTTTCAACATGTTTTAGGCCAACTACTTGGCCCAGCTTCTGCCGCCGGGGCTCGGTGGGCATCATGGCGCTGTCATTGGCGTTGCTGCTGGCGGTTTTCAGTGGCGGCGCTGCGGCGTTCACGCTTGGTCGCATCACGGTTCAGTCAGCGTTAGGCGAACTGTTGCGGGCAGAGATTGAAGTGGTTGACCTCAGCGCTGAAGAAGCCGCTAGTTTGCGCCCCGCCGTGGCCGCGCCGGGGGATTTTGGCGCTGCCGGTCTGGCCTACAACCCGGCGTTGGCGCGCTTGCAGATGACGCTGCAAAAAAGTGCCGATGGTCGCTCCTACATCAGTCTGAGCAGCACACAGGCCATCAGCGACCCCTTCCTGGATCTGCTGCTCGAGATCAACTGGGCCAGCGGTCGGTTGCAACGCAGTTACACCCTGCTGCTTGACCCGCCAACCTTCAAGAAGGCCACTGTAGAGCCGCCGATTGAGCCACCCATGGTGGTGGCACCGGGTGCGACCAATGTGACAGCGGGAGCGGCTGCGGCAAGCCCAAGCGTTGAACCTGCGCGACCAGTGCAGGTCAAGGCGGGCGATACAGCTGGCCGAATTGTCCTTGCCAGCAAACCAGTCGGTGTTTCGCTCGATCAGATGCTGGTAGCGTTGTTGCGAGCCAACCCGGATGCCTTCATCGATGGCAATGTGAATCGCGTCAGGGTCGGCGCGGTGCTTGATGTTCCCGACGCTCAACAGGCACGGTCCATCCCGGGTGAGGAGGCCCGGCAAATCATTGTGGCGCAAAGCAGGGATTTCAATGCCTTCCGCCGTCGTCTCGCCGCAGTTGCACCGCGTGCGCCGGTGGGCGCTGCCAACAGAAAAGCCAGTGGCAAGATTGAAGCCAAAGTGCAAGACAACAAGCCGCACCCGCCGGTGCGCGACAAGTTGACGCTGTCCAAAGGGGCCAGCGTTGCCAAGTCGGCCGAAGACAAGCTCGCACGCCAGCGCGACGCACAGGCTGAGCGCAATCGTACGGCTGAGCTCTCGCGCAATATCAAAGAACTCAACAAGCTCGGAGCTGCCTCAAGCGCGCCGGCATTGGCCAGCAGTGCAACTGCCAAAACGGCTGTAGCGACCGCCTCCAAGCCCGCATTGGTGTTGTCTGCGCCGATCGCGAAACCGGCCGCGGTGGCTGCCGGGGACGCGGCTTCTGCGGGCTTGCTGGCAAAACTGTTGGGCCAACCACTGCTGGCCGGTGGCGCTGGCGTGGTCGTCGTTTTGTTGCTGGTGTTGGTGGTTTACCGTTGGCGCCGACGCAGCCAGCTTAGTACGGCTGACGCGCAGTCGCAACCGGACTCACTTTTTGGTGCCGGCAGCGAGAGCGCTGATAGCAAAGGCAATCCCGCCAGTGAGTCGGTGCTAGAGCAGGCCGACGCGAAAAATCAGACCGGTAAACTTGGCGATCAACAGCTCGCCGCCTTCGCTACCGAAGTGCAGGAAACGCCTGCGGCCGTCTCGCGCGACACCGTTGCTGACGCGGTTTTGCCAGCGGCAGCGATGCCACAGGTTGATCTCGATCTAAACCTTGACTTGAACTTTGAACAGGATGGTGCCGCCACGGGCCCGCAGGCCGCAGCGGCGATTGCCGAGTTACCGCAAGCCGACGCTGCACCAGCGGTCGAAACGCCGGAACTGATCGCCGCCCAAGTTGAAGATGTACAACCCGAGCCGGAACCCGCAGCGCTGGCTCAGCCAGCGCCGGAACCGGTACCGGCCGCCGGACCCGGCACCGACTTGAGCAAACTAGAGTTTGACCTCGATTCCATTTCACTCGACCTTGAGCCAGCACCCGCCAGCGATCAAGCGCAACCAGACGAGGTGCAGCGTCCGCTGGAGACCAAGCTGGCGCTGGCGCAGGAGTTTCGTGCCATTGGCGATGACGAAGGGGCCAGGGCCCTGCTCGAAGAAGTCATTGCCGAAGCCAGCGGCGAGCTAAAGGCGAAGGCGCAACGGGCGCTGGCTGCGCTGTAGCACTGCGGAACATCGACGTGCGCCTGGCGCTGGGGGTCAGTTACGATGGTCGGGCTTACCAGGGTTGGCAAAGCCAGCCGTCGCGGCAAACGCTACAGGACAATCTCGAGTTGGCACTGAGCCGGTTTGCCGCACAAAAGATTTCAACCCTGTGCGCCGGCCGCACCGATGCCGGTGTGCACGCCCTGATGCAGGTGGTGCACTTTGATAGCAGCGTGCAGCGTGAGCCAAACTCCTGGTTGCGTGGCACCAATGCCTATCTGCCGCATGACATCGCGGTGCAATGGGCGCAGGCAGTGAGTGCTGATTTTCATTGCCGTGCTTGCGCCTTGACGCGGCGCTACGCCTACATCGTGCTTGAATCCAGTGTGCGCCCCAGTCTTGAGCACGGCCGTGTCGGTTGGGTGTTTCAGCCACTGGACCTGGCAGCCATGCAGGCGGCCGCCGGGCACCTCATCGGTGAACATGATTTCAGCTCGTTTCGGGCCGCCGCTTGCCAGGCCCTGTCGCCCATCAAGACCCTGCTGCGTATCGACATTTCAAGGAACGGCAGCTATTGGCGCTTTGATTTTGAGGCCAGCGCTTTTTTGCACCACATGGTTCGCAACCTGATGGGCTGCCTGATCATGGTCGGTCAGCACAAGCGCCGACCCGACTGGATGCGTGAGGTGCTGCTGGCGCGTAACCGCGATGCGGCGGCTGCCACTTTTTCTGCGGCCGGGCTTTATTTTGTCGGTCCGCGTTACGCCCCGCACTGGGGACTGCCTGATCGGACACCGCTTTTCGATGCCCTACCCGCGCTCGCGTAAGATGCCGCCATGAGACCTGCACTGCGCCGCACACGGATCAAAATTTGTGGCCTCACCCGCGAGCCGGATGTCGATGCCGCAGTCGCCGCCGGGGTCGATGCGGTCGGTTTCGTTCTGTATCCCGCAAGTCCGCGCTGTGTGAGTGCCCGGCGTGCCGCTGAACTGGCGCGCCGGCTGCCGCCGTTTGTGACTCCGGTGCTGCTGTTCGTCAACGACAGTCTGGCCAATATCGAACTTGCTATGGCGCAAGTGCCGGGTGCCACACTGCAATTTCATGGTGACGAGAGCCCGGCCCAGTGCTGGCAAGCCAGTGGCCAGGGCCGCCGCCCCTTTCTGCGTGCCGCATGTATTCCCACGGGCGCTGCCGGGCGCGAATTCGATCTGCTGAAATTTTGCGCCGACTACGCCCAGGCGCAGGCCATCCTGCTCGATGCCAAGGTGGCGGGTTATGGTGGTGGCGGACAAAGTTTTGACTGGTTGCTGCTGCCACCCCGGGTAGCAGCCAATGTGGTTCTGGGCGGCGGACTCGATGCCACCAATGTGGCCGCAGCCATCGGGCAATTGCGCTCGCGCTGTGATCACCTGGCGGTCGATGTAAGCTCGGGGGTGGAACTCCCCGGTGCCGGAAACCAGGGCCTCAAGGATGCTGAAAAAATACGACAATTCGTCGCCGCCGTGCGCACCACCGACCGACTATGAAACCCTACTTGCAACCTGATGCGTGTGGCCACTTTGGCCCCTACGGCGGCAGCTTTGCCGCTGAAACCCTGACGCATGCGCTCGATGAGCTCAAAGCCGCCTACGAACGCTACCGGCAGGATCCGGCCTTTGTGGCCGAGTTCGATTTTGAAATGGCGCACTATGTTGGCCGGCCCTCACCGGTGTATCACGCCGCGCGCATGAGCCGGGAGCAGGGCGGGGCGCAAATTTTTCTCAAGCGTGAAGACCTCAACCACACCGGCGCGCACAAGATCAACAACACCATCGGTCAAGCCATGCTGGCGCGGCGTATGGGAAAAACCAGGGTGATTGCCGAGACCGGTGCCGGTCAGCACGGCGTGGCCAGCGCCACCATCTGCGCTCGCTACGGCATGGAGTGTGTGGTCTATATGGGCAGCGAAGACATCCAGCGCCAAAGCCCCAACGTCTATCGAATGAAGCTGCTTGGTGCCAGCGTGGTGCCGGTCGATTCCGGCAGTCGCACGCTCAAGGACGCGCTCAACGAAGCCATGCGCGACTGGGTCACCCATGTTGACAATACTTTTTACATCATCGGCACGGTGGCGGGGCCGCATCCGTACCCGATGATGGTGCGTGATTTTCAAAGTGTGATCGGCAACGAATGTCTGTGGCAAATGCCCGAGATGCTCAAACACGCGCAGTGCCATGGCGAGCAGCCCGACGCAGTCGTGGCCTGTGTCGGTGGCGGCTCCAACGCGATGGGCATTTTTTACCCCTACATCACGCACGAAGCCACACGGCTGATTGGTGTCGAGGCCGCTGGTGAAGGTCTGGACAGCGGCAAGCACGCGGCAACCCTGGAGCGCGGCAGCCCGGGCGTGCTGCACGGCAACCGCACCTACATCTTGCAAGACGACAATGGCCAGATCACGCCCACCCACAGCATCAGCGCCGGGCTGGACTACCCCGGCGTGGGCCCGGAACACGCTTACCTGCATGACAGCGGTCGGGCGCAGTACGTACCGATCACCGATGTCGAGGCGCTGCAAGCTTTTCACTACCTGTGCCGCGTTGAGGGCATCATCCCGGCGCTGGAATCGAGCCACGCGCTGGCCTACGCCATGAAGCTGGCCAAAACCATGCGCCCCGAACAATCAATCCTGGTCAATCTGTCAGGCCGGGGGGACAAGGACATCGGCACCGTGGCCGATTTGAGTCACGCCGATTTTTATTGTCGGCCAAGCTGTCAGGGACAGCGGGTCAAAGGCGCTGCCGGCCAACCAGTCAGCGCCGGGGGGGCAGCAAAATGAGCCGCATCGCCGCCACTTTTGCCCGCCTGCAAAGCCAGCGCCGCTGCGCGCTGATTCCGTATGTGGTGGCCGGCTTTCCATTCGCTGATGTCACGCCTGAGCTGATGCACGCGTTTGTCGCGGGCGGTGCCGACGTGATCGAGTTGGGCGTGCCGTTTTCCGACCCCAGCGCCGACGGCCGCGCCATCCAGAAGGCCGGCGACCAGGCGCTGGCCGCAGGTGTCGGGATGGCGCAGGTGCTGGCAATAGTGCGCGAATTCCGCACACGTGATGCTGACACACCGGTGGTGCTGATGGGCTACGCCAACCCGATCGAGCGCTACAACCAGCTTCATGCGACCAGCGCGGGCCAGAGCGCATTCGCGCTGGCTGCGGCGGCGGCGGGGATCGATGGCGTTTTGGTGGTTGACTATCCACCCGAGGAGTGCGCGCCGTTCGCCGCCGAGCTCAGGAGCCTGGGTCTGGACCAGATTTTTTTACTGGCGCCGACGTCCACCGATGAACGCATGGCGCAAGTCGCCAGCGTTGCCAGCGGCTATGTCTATTACGTCTCGCTCAAAGGCATCACCGGTGCCGGGACGCTCGACACCGACGCAGTCCAAGCCATGCTGCCGCGCATTCGCTCGCACGTGCAGTTGCCAGTGGGCGTGGGTTTTGGCATCCGCGACGCAACCAGTGCGCGCGCCATCGCTGAGGTCGCTGATGCGGTGGTGATTGGCAGCAAGATCATCGAATTGATTGGCGATCAAACACGCGACAAGGTCGGTACAGTGGCAAAAGATTTCCTGCGGGAAATCCGTAGCGCATTGGATTCATAACGCGAGAATTAGCCATGAAACGAGCTTCTGCTTTTTCTGTTATTTCAATTT
>JAVHQY010000091.1:0-15911 GCA_036171375.1 Rhodoferax sp.
TCTTTGGACAAGCAAAGAAAGGGAACTCGCCTGCCGGGGCGAGACCCGGCCTGCCGCGCTGGCAAGCGCAAAAACAAACAGCAACTCCTCGCCTGCCGGGGCGAGACCCGGCCTGCCCCGGCGGCAAGCGCAAATCCAAACAAGCCCGGGTTATTGGGGGCAGCGGGTTATCGGGGTCAGAGCCCGATTCGGTGGCACTTCAAAGGCCAGCTCGAAGGCCCAGCCCCGAATTGGGATCCGACCCCAATAGCCCTGTTGGCCAGCTCGAACGGACAGCCCCGAATTGGGATCCGACCCCGATAACCCGACCCCAATGCCCCTTGCTGGCCAGCTCGCAAGCTCAGCCTCGAACCACACCTGCTCGTATAATTTCCATTTCCACCTCCCCGAGCTTGCAGGCTCGCTCTGACATGACCAAATTTGTCTTCGTCACCGGCGGTGTGGTGTCTTCCCTGGGCAAGGGAATCGCCTCAGCCTCCCTAGCCGCACTTTTGGAGTCGCGCGGCCTCAAAGTCACTCTCATCAAACTCGATCCCTACCTCAACGTCGATCCCGGCACCATGTCACCGTTTCAGCACGGCGAGGTGTTCGTCACCGAAGACGGCGCGGAAACCGATCTTGATCTCGGCCACTATGAGCGCTTCGTGGAAACACGCATGCGCAAGAGCAACAATTTCACCACCGGCCAGATCTACAAGAGCGTGCTGGAAAAAGAGCGTCACGGCGATTACCTGGGCAAAACCGTGCAGGTGATTCCGCACGTAACCAACGAAATCCAGGATTTCATCAAGCGCGGTGCGCGTTTTGGCACGCCCGACGCGGTCGATGTGGCGATCGTCGAGATTGGCGGCACGGTCGGCGATATTGAATCGCTGCCCTTTCTTGAAGCCGTGCGGCAACTGAGTTTGCAGCTCGGCCCGAATCGCACCGCTTTTGTTCACCTTAGCTTCGTGCCGTGGATCGCCGCTGCCGGTGAACTTAAAACCAAACCGACCCAGCACACCGCCAAACAGTTGCGTGAGATCGGCATCCAGGCCGACGTGCTGTTGTGCCGCGCCGACCGGCCGATCCCGGAAGATGAGCGCGCCAAGATTTCGCTCTTTTCGAACGTGCCCAAATGGGCCGTCATCTCGATGTGGGATGTTGATACCATCTACAAAGTGCCACGCATGTTGCACGAGCAGGGGCTCGACGGGCTGATTTGCGACAAGCTGCGCCTGAACACGCCGCCCGCCAACCTCAAACGCTGGGACGATCTGGTGTTCGAGACGGCGCATCCGCAAGGCGAGGTCAACATCGTCATGGTGGGCAAATACGTCGATCTGAGCGACAGCTACAAGTCACTCAACGAAGCGCTGCGCCACGCCGGCATGAAAAACCACGTGCGGGTCAAAATTGGCTACCTCGATTCGGAAACCATCACGCCCGAAAACGTCACCCAACTGGCCACCTTTGATGCCGTGCTGGTGCCGGGTGGCTTTGGCGTACGGGGTGTGGAAGGCAAAATATGCGCCGCCCGGTTTGCGCGTGAAAACAAGGTGCCCTACCTGGGCATTTGTCTGGGAATGCAAGTCGCCACCATCGAGTTTGCCCGCCACGTGGCGGGTTTGGACAATGCCAACAGCACCGAGTTTGATGCCACCACAGCGCATCCGGTGATCGCCCTGATTACCGAATGGAAAGACAAGGACGGCAGCATCAAAACACGCAATCAGGATTCTGACCTGGGCGGCACGATGCGCCTTGGCGCGCAAAGCTCGGATGTCGTCAAAGGCACGTTGGCGCACCAGATTTACGGTGACGTGGTGACCGAACGCCATCGGCATCGCTATGAAGCCAATCTCAATTATGTTGCTCAATTGCGTCAGGCCGGACTGGTGGTTTCGGCGTTGACACAGCGCGAAAAGCTGACTGAAATTGTTGAACTGCCGCAAAGCGTTCACCCCTGGTTCATGGGCGTGCAATTCCACCCCGAGTTCCGCTCCACGCCCTGGGCCGGGCATCCGCTGTTTAACGCGTTCATCAAAGCGGCGCTGGATCATCAAGCGCTGGCAAGCAGCGCGAAGGCCGCCACAAAATGAAGTTGTGTGGCTTTGAAGTCGGTTTGCACCAACCTTTGTTCTTGATCGCCGGCCCGTGTGTGATTGAATCCGAACAGTTGCAGATGGACACCGCGGGCACGCTGCGGGAAATGACTTCCAGTCTGGGCATGCCTTTCATTTTCAAGAGCAGTTTTGACAAGGCCAACCGTTCCAGCGGCAGCAGCTACCGCGGCCCGGGGCTGGAGCGAGGCCTCCAAATTCTGGCCAAAATCAAACGCGAACTGCATCTGCCAGTGCTCACCGACGTGCATTCGATCGAGCAGATCGCCCAGGTGGCGGCCGTGGTCGATGTGCTGCAGACACCGGCATTCCTGTGTCGCCAGACCGACTTTATCCGCGCGGTGGCGCAATCGGGCTTGCCGGTGAACATCAAGAAGGGGCAATTCATGGCTCCCGGCGACATGAAAAACGTGATCAACAAAGCGCGCGCCGCAGCGCAGGAAAAAGGCTTGCCGCAGGATCGTTTCATGGCTTGCGAACGCGGTGCCAGTTTTGGTTACAACAACCTGGTCAGCGACATGCGCGCGCTGGCGATCATGCGCGAGACCGGTGCACCGGTGGTGTTTGATGCCACCCATTCGGTTCAGCTGCCCGGTGCCCAGGGAAGCAGCAGCGGCGGCCAGCGTGAAATGGTCCCGGTGCTGGCGCGCGCCGCAGTGGCCGTCGGTGTGGCCGGCATCTTCATGGAGACCCATCCCAATCCGGCCCAGGCTTTGAGCGACGGTCCCAACGCAGTACCATTGAAACACATGCGGGCCTTGCTCGAATCGCTGCTGGAACTCGATGCCGTGACCAAACGCCACCCTCTTCTGGAAAACATTTTTATGGAAAGCCAATCATGAGCGCAATCGTTGACATCGTAGGACGCGAGATTCTGGATTCACGCGGCAACCCCACCGTCGAGTGCGATGTACTGCTGGAATCGGGCACCATGGGCCGCGCCGCAGTGCCCTCGGGTGCCTCGACCGGCACCCGCGAAGCGATCGAGCTGCGCGACGCTGATCCCAAGCGCTACGGCGGCAAAGGCGTGCTCAATGCTGTTGAGCACGTCAACACCGAGATTTCCGAAGCGGTGCTGGGGCTCGATGCCGCGGAGCAGGCATTTCTGGACAAGACCCTGATCGACCTGGACGGCAGCGACAACAAGTCGCGCCTGGGGGCCAATGCCACGCTGGCGGTCTCCATGGCCGTGGCGCGCGCTGCGGCCGAAGAATCGGGTCTGCCGCTGTACCGGTATTTTGGCGGCATGGGTGCGCTGCAAATGCCGGTGCCGATGATGAATGTGGTCAACGGCGGCGCGCACGCCAACAACCATCTCGATTTGCAGGAATTCATGATCATCCCGCTGGGCGCGCCGAATTTCCGCGAAGCCTTGCGTTATGGCTCTGAAGTTTTTCACGCGTTAAAGGCCATCATCCACGACAAGGGCATGAGCACGGCAGTCGGCGATGAAGGCGGTTTTACGCCCACGGTGGCAAGCCACGAAGCGGCCATTGAATTGATTTTGCAAGCGATCGATAAAGCTGGCTACACCGCGGGCGAGCAGATTGCGCTCGGCCTGGATTGCGCCGCCAGCGGGTTTTACAAGAACGGCAAGTACTACCTGGGTGCCGAGGGCCTGCTGCTGAGTGCGCAGGAGTGGAGCGACCGGCTGGCAAGCTGGGTTGATAAATACCCCATCATCAGCATCGAAGACGGCATGGCCGAAGACGACTGGGACGGCTGGAAAATCCACACCGATCGCCTCGGCAAGCAAGTGCAGATTGTGGGCGACGACCTGTTCGTGACCAACACCAAAATCTTCAAGGAAGGCATTGACAAAGGCATCGCCAATTCAATCCTGATCAAAATCAACCAGATTGGCACCTTGACTGAAACCTTTGCGGCGATTGAAATGGCCAAGCGCGCCGGCTACACCGCCGTCATCAGCCATCGCTCGGGTGAAACCGAGGATTCAACGATTGCCGATATCGCCGTCGGCACCAATGCCGGCCAGATCAAGACTGGCTCGCTGAGCCGCTCCGACCGCATGGCCAAATACAACCAACTGCTGCGCATCGAAGAAGACCTCGGCGATGTCGCCAGCTACGGCGGACGCGCCGCGTTTTACAACCTGCGCTGACCTCCTCACATGGTTGTTGGCAGCGGCCCCGGCCTGATCATGCGTCGCCTCATTCCATTGCTGCTGTTGGGACTGCTGCTGGCAGTGCAGGCGCAGTTGTGGTTTGGCCGTGGCAGCGTTGGCGAAGTGGCGCGCCTGAACCAGCAATTGGAGCAACAAAAGCAGCGCAACGAACAGTCACTGCAAGCCAATCAACGGCTACAGGCGGAAGTGCATGACCTGTCTGAAGGTCTGGAAATGGTCGAGGAAAAAGCCCGGCTGGAACTCGGCATGGTCAAGCCCAACGAAATTTACGTTCAGTTCGCCAGCCCCGCCAAAAAGCCGGCCAGTCGTTAAACCAAGGTTCCGCAGTTGGACGCACCCGAGTGGGCGACTGGCGGTGCATCTACGCTGTGGTCAGTCAATTCTTTTCAGCCCACTGCGAAAGCGGCTGGCGTTGCTAACGTAATGCCTGGCAATCTGGCGCAAGCCGTCGATTTGCTCTGCGCTGAGCTGGCGCACCACCCTGGCCGGGCTGCCCAGAATCATCGAGCCGGCCGGGAATTCCTTGCCTTCAGTCACCAGTGCACCTGCACCCACCAGACAACCCGCGCCGATCCTGGCGTGATTGAGCACCACGGCACCGATGCCGATCAGGCAACCGTTGCCCACGCTGCAACCATGCAGCATCGCCTGGTGCCCCACCGTGACATCTTCGCCAATGGTCAACGGCGCGCCCTGGTCGGCGTGCAGCACCGTGCCGTCCTGAATATTGCTGCCGCGGCCAATGCGAATGTGTTCCGTGTCACCACGGATCACGACACCAAACCAGACGCTCGAGTCGTCGGCCAGATCAACCTGGCCAATCACCTGGGCGGTTTCAGCGACCCAGGCTGATCGCGCGATCTGCGGCGCAGTGCCGTCAAGTTCATAGGCTGCCATTTTCTTTTCCTCGCTGCAAAAAGTGAATCCGCCTTATCCGCGCGGATGGTGTTGTGCGTGCAACACCTTGAGGCGCTCGCGTGCAACGTGAGTGTAAATGGTGGTGGTCGAAATATCGGCGTGACCGAGCAACAACTGCACGCTGCGCAAGTCGGCACCATGGTTGAGCAAGTGGGTGGCAAAAGCGTGGCGCAAGGTGTGCGGCGACAGCGGTGCCGTGATGCCAGCGCGGCGGGCATATTTTTTGATCAGCATCCAGAACATTACCCGGCTCATGGCCCGGCCCGCATTGGCACCGCGGCTGGCAACAAAAAGATCATCGGTTTGCTTGCCGCCGAGCAGCTGCGTGCGAGCGCCCTTGAGATAGCGATCGAGCCAGAGGCTGGCAACCTCGCCAAACGGCACCAGGCGCTCCTTGCTGCCCTTGCCAAATACACGCACGACGTTTTCCGCCCGGCTCAGGTTCAACACTTTGAGACCCACCAATTCGCTCACCCGCAGTCCGCTGGCATAGATCAATTCGAGCATGGTGCGGTCGCGCAGGCCCAGCGTGGTTTCGGTATCGGGCGCGGCCAGCAAGGCTTCAACCTGCGCCTCGGTCAGGGTTTGCGGTACGCGCAGCGCCTGGCGCGCGGTTTGCAGCTTGAGCGTCGGGTCCACGCTCATCAGGTGCTCGCGCAGCGCCCAGTGGAAAAAACGCTTGAAAACGCTCAACCGACGATTGGCGGTGGTCGCTCGGGTGCTGCTGTGACGGGCAGAAAAATACGCCTGCAAATCTGCTTCAACCGTCGCCGTCAATGCCCGCTCGCGACCCGCCAGCCAAGCAGCGCATAAAGTCAGATCGCGCCGGTAGGCTTGCAGGGTATTTTTTGCCAGGCCCCGCTCCAGCCACAAGGCATCGATGAAGCGGTCGATCACGGCCGCGTCAGGTGGCGGAAGTTGCGATTTCACTGGTATTCTCAGGCGGTGAACTTTGTCCAACTTTTATTTCCTGATTTCTCGCTCATTTTGTGCGGTTACCTGTTGTGCCGGCTGACACCGCTCAAACGCGCGCTGTGGGAGCCGGTGGAAACACTAGTGTATTTCTTTCTTTTTCCAGTGCTGCTGTTCCACTCCATCATCAAGCGGCCACTGGACCTGGTTGCCGCTTCCAACCTGGTCGCTGCCGGCTGGTCGATGGGACTGACCGGCATCGCGCTGGCCCTCTCCATCCCCTTGTGGCCTGGCCTGCGCCGCTTCATTGACCGACGCGAACACGCTGCCAGCGCGCAGGTTGCGTTCCGCTTCAATTCCTTCATTGGTCTGGCCCTGGCCGAGCGGCTGGCGGGCGCGCCGGGTCTACAGTACCAGGCGATTTTGATCGGCGTTTGCGTGCCGCTGTGCAACGTGGCCGCGGTTTTGCCGATGGCGCGGCACAGTCAGAGCGGCGCACTGCGCGAACTGGTCCGCAATCCGCTCATCATTGCCACGGCTTTTGGCTTGTGCGTCAATTTGCTGGGCTTGAGACTGCCGACCTGGCTTGAACCCAGCGTCAGCCGCATTGGTTCGGCAGCGCTGCCGCTGGGGCTGCTGGCCGCTGGCGCCGGCATGAATTTTCTCGCGCTGGGACGGGCCAAGGCACTGGCAGCAGCGCTGCTGCTGATTCGCCATTTGCTGTTGCCGCTGGTGGCGCTGGCGATGTGTCGGCTGTTTCATCTGAGCCCGGCGCAAACCACCGTGTTGTTGATTTTTTCCGCCCTGCCCACCTCGTCGAGCTGCTACGTGCTGGCTTCGCGTATGGGTTATGACGCAGCGCTGGTGGCTGCGCTGGTGACGCTCTCTACCGTGCTGGGCATACTCAGTCTGCCACTGGCCATTGGTCTGTTGCCCGCACTGTAGGGGACCACACGCTGACCCGCGTCAAGATACATCTACGTCGTCGATCTGGGCCGGGTCCAGGTAGCGCTGTGCGTACTGGCGGTAAATGCCCGAGCGCAGAAAGATGTCGAACAGATCGGGGTCGATGTGGCCGCTGTCTTTGAGCTTGTTCATGATACTTAGCGCCTGCGACAACTTCATGCCCGCTTTGTAGGGCCGATCGCGCGCCGTGAGTGCTTCAAAAATATCAGCAATACCCATCACCCGAGCCTGGATCGACATCTGCTCGCGCGTCAGACCTCTGGGATACCCTTTGCCATCCATGCGCTCATGGTGACCACCGGCAAATTCCGGCACGTTGCGCAAATGCTTGGGCCAAGGCAAGTGCTCGAGCATCTTGATGGTGGCCACAATGTGGTGGTTGATGATTTCTCGCTCTGCTGCGGTCAGGGTCCCCGCACGAATGGTGAGATTTTCAATTTCATTGGCGCTGAAAAATTCCGCTTCAATGCCATCAATATTGCGCCAACTTCGTTGCCGGGCAATGGCACTGACACGCAGCACATCGGCCTCGCTCATGGCTTCACCGCCGGTGTTGACGTTGCGAATAAATTTTTGGTCGTCATCAATGGTCTTGGCCTGCGCCCGGTATCTGGCCTGAATCGCGGCCTCAGCCGACTCATTCACGCGTGCCCGTAGCGCCAATTGTTGCCGCAAGGCGTAAACCTGGGCATCACGTTTGAGCACTTCAAAACGGGTGTCAATCAGACCGATGCGATCAAACAGCGTTTGCAGCTTGGTCGCCTTGTCAACCACGTGCACCGGTGTCGTGATCTTGCCGCAATCGTGCAACAAGCTGGCGATCTTGAGTTCGTAGCGCTGCTGCTCGTTCATGGCAAAACTTGCCAGCGGCCCCTCCTGGGACTGCGCGGCGGCTTCGGCCAGCATCATGGCCAGCACCGGAACGCGTTGGCAATGGCCACCGGTATACGGCGATTTGTCGTCAATTGCCTCGTTAATCAAACCAATAAAGGATTCAAACAATTCTTCCAGTTGCGTCATCAACAGGCGGTTGTCCAGGGCAATGGCGGCTTGCGATGCCAACGATTCCGCCAGGCTTTGATCCGTCAGTGAAAACGGCACCACGGTTTGGCTGTCGGGGAGCTGGGCGTTGATGAGTTGCAGCACGCCAATCACCTCGTCATCATGATTTTTCATTGGCACCGTCAAAAATGACTTCGAGCGGTAGCCGGTACGCTGATCAAACTGGCGCGTGCCAGCAAAATCAAAATCTGCCTCGCTGTAGGCATCGGCAATGTTGACCGTCTGGTTGTGAATGGCCGCGTAAGCCGCCACCATTGAATCGTTGGGTGCGCCGGTGGCCGTGCGCAGCGGCAGGTCCGGAAAATCAACCGGATGGCCCGAGCTGCCACCCATGGCGATTTGCAGTGAGTCGGTTTTCAGTATCTCAAACCGCAGGCTTTGCCCGTCGGGGGTGACGCGGTAAAGCGTGCCGCCATCGGCGTGCGTGATGGCCTTGGCAGCGAGCAGAATCTGTTCCAACAAACGCACGATGCTGCGCTCGCGTGAGAGCGACACGCCAATTTCGTTGAGTTGTTCCAGCCGCTTGAGCAAATCATCGACCGAATCCATAGCGCACCTCTTGAGTTCATGGCTTGAGCAACAGCTTGAGCGCACTTTGCAAGCGCCGCGCTGCACCCGCATCGAAACTGCTCGTCAAAACCGTGGCCACGTCTTCGACCCAGGTCTCAATCGGTGCCGGATCGTGGCGTCGGGTCAGTAACTGTAACTGCAATAAGCGGCGCGCGCTCAAGTGCTCCGCCGGCGTTGGACACTCAGCCGCCATCTCCAGCCGCAACAGCGCCACGCCGGCTTCGGCCGTGGGTTGCTGCGCCAATGCCTTGCACCACAAGACGCGGCTGGCCGCGCTGACATGCCGGCCAAGCTCTGACAGCTTGGGAATTTGCGTTGCATCACGCTGCTGCCAGGCTTCCAGCAATTGCGTCAGGGCTTCGCCGTGGGCCTGTGTCGCCAATTTTTTGAGCGCCAATTGGGCGTGCTCCAGTGCGTCCCGTTGCGCCCGGAAAGCGGCATCGCCCAGGCGTGGCAGCTCACTCCTGGGTGCAAAAGTGCTCGCACTGCTACGCTCAGTGCGAGCGCGTGCCGGGTCAAAAGAATCACGCCGGTTATCACGCTCGGCCCCGCCACGCTGCGCGAACTTGCCAGCCCGACCGGCCGGTGCCGGCTCAGACTTTTTCATGCCGGGGCGATCGTCACCGCGCATCGCCACCACCGCGCGCGGCGCTGGTTTTGGCACCGCAACGGGTGCCACCGCCGACGCGGCTGGCACAGGTGCATCACCCGCCAGCACTGGCTCATCAGATACGCCCGCTGACTGCACCGGCCGTTCGGACAGCGGTGCTGGCACATCCGTCGGCGTAGTATCCGACAGCGACTGCAACGCTTGTTGCGCCTGGACTTGACCCTTCAATGCCTGCTCGAGCGCGAGCATGGCGCTGCGAATGAGTTGTGCATCGCCAGTGCTGTTGGCCACTTCAAGCGCCTTGGCGGCATCGAACACGACACGGTCGCGTTCGCTCAGCGCCGCATTGGCGCTTTCGCGCTGCGCTGAGCGCCGCTGAAAAGCGTCGTCAATCGGTTTGCGAAAAGCGTCCCACAGCTTTTGTTCTCGGTGGCGCTCCAGTGGCACCCGCTGCGCCTCGGCCTGCCAACGCTGCTGCAACGCCTTGACCGCGTCGAGCCGCAGCGCGGGTTCACCAGCCAACACCTGCGCCTCATCAATCATCGCCTGACGCGCAGCCAGACTGCTCTTTTGCAACTCCTCCAGCGGTGCCGTGGCCGCTTTTAGCGCTGTTTTCCACAATGGCTGCAACTCGGCAAAAATCTTTTCGCCCACATAGCCACCAGCACGCCAACGTTCGCCAAATTCGTGCAGCACACGCGCAAAGCCCTTCCAGTCATCGTCGAGCGCCACTTGATTGGCGGCAGCCCAGGCATTGAGCTCAGCCATCAACTCCAGTCGCTGGGCGCGATGCGCCGCGGTTTCGGCCTTGACTTTGTCCAGCCACGCTTCCACCACTTTGTGGGCCTGGTTGCAAGCATCGTCAAATCGCTTCCACAAAGCGTGGTTGGGGGCACCACCCTGATCGGTCTGCTTCCATTGCTCGCGCAACGCCCGCAAGCTCTCTTGCATCTTGTGTCCGCCAAGGACTTTGCCATCGAGCGGGGCCGACAAACGCTCGGCTTTGGCAACCAGCTCCTCGCGCAATTGGTCAGCACGCCAACGCTGCCAGCCTTCGAGCTCCCCCGCCGCAGCCAACGCAGCGTGGCAGCGATTCTCCAGCTTGTCATCGACCAAGCGGCCAAATTCCTTGAGCGCGTTGCGCATCGACGCTGCCGCACCGGCACTGGCTTTGCCGTGGCCCTGCGCGATTTCAAGTTCAAGCTTGGTCAGTGCCTCATTGACGGCCACGGTCGCTTGCGCCTTGAGCGCTGGATCAAGCGCCGGCTTCTTGGTTTGCGCTTCAATTGCCACCGGCACACCGCGCTCGAGTCGCAGCTCGTCAGCCCACAGCAGCACCGCCGGCAACGCCAGCGCTGCATCGCCAGCCGCGGCATTGGCCTGTGCCAAAGCGGCTTTGAAAGATTCCCACACCACCAGCAACTGATTGCGCGAAGCCTCCAGCAAGGGTGGAAACTTGGTATCCACGCTGATCCAATCAGCGTCATTGCAAAGCTGGCCGGCCTGCTGCTGCCAGCGCTCGACATCGAGTTGCAAGGCCTCAACCACAGCCTGCGCGTCGCGCCAGGGTTTGGTGGACAGGACTTCAATGCGCTGCGCCAGCAAAACGGCAGCCTCACGCTGTACCTGCGAGCGGTGCTGCAAATCTTCGATCACCGTGATGCGCTCGCCCAGCCTGGTTTTAAAGCTTGCCAGTGGTTCCTTGCTCAACGGTGCGCCCGCCTTGGCCGCGTCGCGCTGCCAGGCCATCGCATCGGCGATGTTGAGTTTGCCCAGCGCCAACAGCGCCTGCGCCTTGTCGGCCCACACCTGCATCACCGACTCTTGCGTCTTGCTGCGTTTGATGGCATCGAGCTTTTCGCGCAGCAATTTGGCAGCACCCTTGTCTTTGCCGCTGAGCTCCTTGAACACCAATTGCATTTGCTCCACGCTGGGCGATTGCGCCAACCAATCCCGAATGTGGGCCGCACGCTCACCGGCGGTGTGTGCGGAAAAAGCGCCACCGGTCAGCGTGTCGAGTGGATGAGGTTCATTGGTTTTAGGATGAGCCGGGGCCGTTGCAGAAATTTTGGCGGTGTCGTCTTGGGCAGAAAAAGGAAACATGAGTCGCAAGCGCTAAGGGATGAAAGCCAGGTCGGTTTGGTCCGACCAGGGGAAGGTGCCATTTTCGCTGCTATTTGTCAGCCCAACAACAAACTGAAGCCATCGGGAACAAAAAAGCCCGGTCACTGTTTGGAAACAGCAAACCGGGCCCAACAGCGGACACAAGATCCAAGCTGTCTGGATTTGCACCGCAGGAGGGTAAAGTCCCACAGTGCTTGGCAGCAATAGATTGCCACCAAAAAATGCCGGGGCCGCTTCATCACGGCTACCCTGGGGTAGGGACTGGCTACTGCCGGCATGATGCCCGTCGCGCGACAGGCAGTTGCAGTCTAGGCACCTCCGCCAAAAAAATCAAGCTAAATTTTCCATTTGACCGGTAAAGTTGTCGCACCGAGGGCGGCAACTCCGAAACCGGAGTGGGCTGCTAGAATCGCGCATCCCAAAAATAATCATGGGATGACCCGCTGCCGATTCCGGCAATTTTCAATAGTCTCTGCACTAACACGAAAGGACCAGCAGAAACCATTGATAGCGTACCAACCTCAACGAGGCGCAATGAACCGTGCTGCTGCATGCAGTCGCACCAACCTTGTCTTCGCGAACGAAGGAGAAGCTATGACAGCGTCACAAAAATTCACCCGCGGCCTGCGCTCTTACGCAACCAATATGGCCCAGGGGTTCTTCCAAATCTCGCACAACAGTTTTGCCCTGGTCGGGTTGGCTGTCATGTTTGTCATCATTACCTTGACGGCCCGACCCGAATTGCGCCAACTCGGCGAAATACAACTTTTCAGCTGGTTGCAAACACGCCAGCTCTCGATGAACGGCCTGCTCGCTGAGGCCGATCCGGCAGACTTGGCAGCGATCAACAACCCACAAGACCAGCCCAAGCAACAAGCGGCGGTGGCAAACTGGTTGAGCAAAAAATACCGGATTGCACCGGAACCGCTGAACGCGTTGGTGGCTGAAGCCTACGACATTGGCTCACGAATCAAAATGAATCCAACCCTGATCCTGGCCGTGATAGCGGTCGAATCAGGATTTAACCCGTTTGCCCAGAGCCAGATGGGAGCGCAAGGCCTGATGCAGGTCATGACGCGCGTTCACGGCGACAAATACCTGAGTTTTGGCGGCAAGCAGGCCGCCTTTGAGCCAATATCAAATTTGCAGGTGGGTGTCAAAGTGCTCAAGGAATGCATAGCGCGTGCCGGCTCGGTTGATGGCGGTTTGCGGCTGTATGTGGGTGCCAGCAACGTTGACGTGGACGGCGGTTATGCCAACAAGGTGATGGCTGAGCAAGCCCGCCTCGAACTGGTTGCCAAAGGCCGCAAAGTTCCGCTGTTCTGGTCCCCCGCCAATTCGACGGTGAGCTCGCTCAAACCCGACGCTGAAGCAGAAACTATGGCCGCTCGCGCCGACTCCTGATTTTCTTCACCAACTCTGTCGTTCTTTTTGAAATCTGATATGTACAACCGAAACATCCTCATTGAGCAAACTGACCCGGAACTGTTTGCCGCCATCGAAGCCGAAAACCTGCGCCAGGAGCAGCACATTGAGCTCATCGCCAGTGAAAACTACGCCTCGCCCGCCGTCATGGCGGCACAAGGCACACAGCTCACCAATAAATATGCTGAAGGCTACCCGGGCAAACGCTATTACGGCGGCTGCCAATTTGTCGATGTGGCCGAGCAACTGGCAATCGACCGCGTGAAGCGGATTTTTGGTGCCGACTGCGCCAACGTGCAGCCGCACTGCGGTGCCTCCGCCAACGAAGCAGTTTTTCTGGCTTTCCTGAAACCCGGTGACACCATGATGGGAATGAGCCTGGCCGAAGGTGGTCATTTGACGCACGGCATGGCGCTCAACATGAGCGGCAAATGGTTCAAGGTCGTGAGCTACGGCTTGAACGACAAGGAGGAGATTGACTACGACGCGATGGAGGCACGCGCCCATGAGTCAAAACCCAAGCTCATCATTGCCGGTGCCTCGGCCTACAGCCTGCGCATCGATTTTGCACGTTTTGCCCAAGTGGCCAAAGACGTGGGTGCCATTTTCATGGTTGACATGGCGCATTACGCCGGTCTGATTGCCGCCGGTGTCTATCCCAATCCGGTGCCGCACGCCGACATTGTTACCAGCACCACCCATAAGAGCCTGCGCGGTCCGCGTGGTGGCTTCATTTTGATGAAGGCACAGCACGAAAAAGCCATCAACAGCGCGGTGTTCCCGGGCTTGCAAGGCGGTCCGCTGATGCACGTCATCGCGGCCAAGGCAGTCGCTTTCCAGGAAGCACTGCAACCTGAATTCAAGGTGTATCAGCAGCAGGTGCTGAAGAACGCGCTGGTCATGGCAGAAACGTTGACCGAGCGCGGTCTGCGTATCGTCAGCGGGGGCACCCAAAGCCACGTCATGCTGGTGGATCTGCGCGCCAGTGCAAGCTGGAAAAATGGCATTACCGGCAAACAGGCAGAAGCCGCGCTGGGCAGCGCCCACATCACGATCAACAAGAACGCCATTCCCAACGATCCGGAAAAGCCGATGGTCACCAGCGGTGTGCGCGTTGGCACGCCGGCCATGACCACGCGCGGTTTCAAGGATGAAGAAGCCCGCCTGACTGCCAACCTGGTTGCTGACGTGCTCGACAATCCAGCCGATAACGCCAACATTGAAGCAGTGCGCGCCAAGGTCAACGCGCTCACGGCACGCTTCCCGGTGTATGGCTAATTGGCCACAACGCCACACTGAGCAACAGCGGGTGGACACGCAGCACGCATGAAATGCCCGTTCTGTAGTCACGCCGATACCCAGGTGGTGGAAACCCGGCTGTCTGAAGGCGGCGACACGATTCGACGGCGGCGTCAATGCGCGGCCTGTCAAAAGCGGTTCACCACGCACGAACGCGTTGACGTGGCATTTCCGGCGATCATCAAGAAAGACGGCCGACGCATCGAATATGAGCGCGACAAACTGCTGGCCTCAATGAAACTGGCACTACGCAAGCGTGCCGTCAGCATGGGGAAAATCGACACAGCCGTTGGGCGCATCGAAGAAAAATTGCTGTCGCTGGGCGTGCGTGAGTTACCTTCCAAGCGCGTTGGCGAGATGGTCATGCGTGAGCTCAAAAAACTCGACAAAGTGGCTTACGTCCGCTTTGCCAGCGTCTATCGCAATTTTGCCGACATCGACGAATTCAAGACGCTGGTCGATGAGGTGAAGCGATAGAAACGTCTCAACGCTCAGGCGCAATCGGCGGCGCTGCCTTTGATAAGACGGGCGCGGCCGGTTTTGCTCAAAACGATTTGCCGCACATCGGCACCGGATGCCGGTACCAGACACAGCGTGAAAGTGCCAGCCTGGAACGCCCCACTGAGCAGCTTGGCCGACCCCGATGCGCTGTACGAAACATAATCGGCCACCGGTGCATTACCGCTCAAAGTCAGGCCTTGCACTGCCCTGGCCTGCTGTTGAATCAGCGTTTCGTCAGCGTCCAGTGCCGCGTTGTTGTTGCTGTCGTTGAAAACAATCCAGCCCTGTTCCCAGCCGCCGTTGGCGCTACAAACAAGTCCATTGACCGATTTGCACAGCACCGTGCGGACGTTGCGTTTGATCGCTTCAGCCCGCGCCAGGTTGAGGCTATTCATCAACGCTGCGCACAGCGAAGAGGCGCGTTGCGTGTTGAGCATGGCAGTCATTGCCGGCACACCAATCGACATCACGATACTTGCCAGCACCAGCACTACCATGAGTTCGACCAGCGAATAACCGTGAGCGGGCAATGCCCGTTGCAGACAGCTCCAATCAACTCGACATCTCACCATGATGGGGTGGCATCATGCACCCCTCACGGGTCAATGTCAAAAACAAGGTACTACCAGGATGCGCTTCCCCACAGCCGTTGACCGCTTTCGCTAATGCAGATGTTGCCATCGCCTTCCTGCGTCCCGCCCACCACCGGCCTGGCGGCCAGCACGAACGTTTGCGCTGCGGCAGCCATAGCGGTCAGCGTGGCACAGCCATCGACCAGCGTCAAGTCGTAGCGTCCGTCTTTGGTTTTGCCACTGCTACGACCCAGCCCGCCCGCTGACGTGCCATCGTAGGCGGCGGTCACACTAAATGCGTAGTTGTTCGAGTTGAGAAATATTTTCTCCTGCATCCCAGCTAACTCCAGCAACTCGGTTTGCGCCTCCACGCGCGCCGCCCGAACGACGTGGGTGCGGTAACTGGGCAGCGCCACCGCGGCCAGAATTCCAACGATGGCCACCACCACCATCAACTCAACCAGCGTAAAGCCCCTGAAACTGGATTGCCGCACAAGTCACCTCCTCTTGTCGTTCCACATCAAATCACTGCCGTTGCCAAACTTGCATTATGGTGCCACAAGCTCCCGCCACGAAACTCGCCCGGTACGCGCTGCCTGGTGGGCACGCTCATCACCACCGGTTTTCAGTGAGCCTTCGGTATTGGCAATGGTCTGCGTCGTCACGGCCCCAAGTGCATCCGTGGTCACAATCGTCACCGTGCC
>JAVHQY010000092.1:0-15778 GCA_036171375.1 Rhodoferax sp.
ACGGTGTATTGGCGCGTGACTTTGAACTTGGTGCCTTGCATCAGCCAGCGCATGACACCGGCAATTACCGTATCCTCCTGGCCCTGCGTGGGTTTGGTCGCGATGCGTCCGAGTTGCCCGGTTTCATTCACCATCTTGAGGAACAGACGGCCGGCGTAGGCCATGCGCACGCCCGGGGTGTTCATTTCAGAGTGGACATTGCCGCTGGCCGGATCGACACGGAACGCCTTCTTGTTCTGGGAATAGGGCAGACCCGGCATGAAACGCACGCTGGTGATCGACCCGTAAGGGCGCACGTTGCAATAGACACCGGCAGCAGTGCGCAGTTGCGCGTTGCCCGATTTACCCGCAACGACCACTTTCTTGCCGGCTTCATTGACCATGAAATCGCCGGCGGTGGACCACTTCAGTGACGTGTAATCCAATTTGCCAAACCAGTCGAGCGGGGCCAGTTTGGTGTCGTGCCGGTACTGCGCCATCATTGGCACACCGATGAACGGCAGCCCCAGCACATCGAGCGCCATCAGCGTTCCGTTGAGCGCGAACATGTCGGTGAACGCATGCGCCACGGGCTTGACATTGCCAACCGGGTTGCCACCTTCCCAAATGACGGCATCGGAGAAACCGTTGGGTTGTATTTTTGAACGCTGGTAGATGCCATCGAGCAGCTTGAACAGATCGCCGCTTTGCTCTTCTTGCGCAATTTTCAGTAGGTCGAGTTGTTGAGTCATAATTTTGATGTCCATTCAGATGTAGTCGATCAAGTGGTGTGCGTTCCATGATGCCTCGTCGTGCATCACAGGAAAAAACTACGAGCAGGATCGTCTCAATCGGGCCTGCCGCCCCCGCGGGATTGTTTCGCGGGGCGGATTATCCCATTTTTATTTTTTCTCCTTGAATTTGAACGCCCGGTCACCAAGTGACACGGGACCACGCGGCTGGGCCCCATTCGATAGAATCAAGCATGGCTAGCAAAAAAGACATTGCGTCCAGACCGCCAACGCGCAAGCCAGTCGAACAAGACGACGGCGTGGTGGTACTGGAGCGGCGCACGCTCAAGACAAGACCGCCCCCCATGTTTCAGGTGGTGATGATCAATGACGACTACACACCGATGGAATTTGTGGTGGTGTTGATCCAGGAGTTTTTTGGCAAAGACCTTGAAACCGCCACTCAGATCATGCTCAAGGTGCATTTGGATGGAAAGGCAGTTTGCGGCATTTACTCCCGGGATGTGGCGGCAACGAAAGTCGATCAGGTGCTGGATGCGGCGATCAAGGCTGGGCACCCTCTGCAATGTGTATGTGAACCTGCCAATTAGGCACCGAGGCGGAATTGATATCGAAAACGGATTACAGTCACCCACAGGAACCCTGAAGTACCCTCAACCATCGCAAGGCTAAAAGGAATCAACATGATTGCCCAAGAATTGGAAGTCAGCCTTCACATGGCATTTGTGGAGGCACGTCAACTGCGTCACGAGTTCATCACCGTGGAGCATTTGTTGCTGGCGCTGTTGGACAACCCGAGTGCAGCCGAAGTGCTGCAAGCGTGTTCGGCCAACATCGAGGATTTACGCAAATCCCTGGCCAATTTCATTCGCGACAACACGCCGCAACTGGCTGGCCTGGACGATGTCGATACCCAGCCGACGCTGGGATTTCAGCGTGTGATTCAGCGCGCCATCATGCATGTGCAGTCCACCGGCAATGGGAAAAAGGAAGTGACTGGGGCCAATGTGTTGGTAGCCATTTTTGGCGAAAAAGACTCGCACGCGGTTTATTACCTGCATCAACAGGGCGTGACGCGGCTCGATGTGGTGAACTTCATCGCGCACGGCATCAAAAAAAGCGACCCGGCTGAACCAGCGAAATCGGGTGACAGCCAGACCGCGGCAGAGGAACAAGGCGCGGAAAAGAACGAAAAATCGTCACCGTTGGAGCTTTACACGCAAAACCTCAACCAGTCAGCCAAAGAGGGCAAGATTGATCCGCTGATTGGGCGTGAATATGAGGTTGAACGGGTGATTCAGATTCTGTGTCGCCGACGCAAAAACAATCCTTTGCTGGTTGGCGAAGCGGGTGTCGGCAAGACCGCCATTGCCGAGGGGCTGGCGTGGCGTATCACTCAGGCCACGGTACCGGATGTGCTGGCAGAGTCCACGGTGTATTCATTGGACATGGGTTCCCTGTTGGCTGGCACCAAGTATCGGGGCGATTTTGAGCAGCGCCTGAAAGCTGTTTTGAAGGCACTGAAAGAAAAACCCAATGCGATTTTGTTCATCGACGAAATTCACACGCTGATTGGTGCTGGCGCGGCATCGGGCGGAACGCTTGATGCATCCAACTTGCTCAAACCTGGTTTGAGCTCGGGTGCCCTCAAGTGCATCGGTGCCACGACTTTCACCGAATACCGCGGCGTTTTCGAGAAAGATACGGCACTGTCGCGGCGCTTCCAAAAAATTGAAGTGGTCGAGGCCACCATTGAACAGACGGTGGAAATTCTCAAAGGCCTTAAATCGCGTTTTGAAGAACATCACAACGTCAAGTTCTCAATTCCTGCGCTAGTGGCAGCAGCCGAGCTGAGCGCCAAATTCATCAATGACCGACATCTGCCAGATAAAGCCATTGACGTGATCGACGAAGCGGGTGCGGCGCAGCGCATTTTGGCACCCTCCAAACGCAAAAAAATCATCAGCCGCACTGAGGTTGAAGAAATTGTGGCCAAGATTGCCCGCATCCCGTCAGCCAACGTTTCAAGCGACGACCGCGGCCGCCTCAAGACGCTAGAGCGCGACCTGAAAAGTGTCGTTTTTGGGCAGGACAACGCCATTGAGATGTTGGCTTCGGCAGTGAAAATGGCGCGCTCCGGTCTGGGCAAAGACGACAAGCCTATCGGGGCATTTTTGTTCAGTGGTCCAACCGGCGTTGGCAAAACCGAGGCTGCCAAGCAGTTGGCCTACATCATGGGCATCGAGCTGATCCGCTTCGACATGAGCGAGTACATGGAGCAGCACGCGGTCAGTCGCCTGATTGGCGCACCGCCTGGCTACGTCGGCTTTGACCAGGGCGGCTTGCTGACCGAAGCGATCACCAAGAAGCCGCACAGTGTATTGCTGCTCGATGAGGTTGAAAAAGCGCACCCGGCAATTTTCAACGTGCTGCTGCAAGTGATGGACCACGGTACGCTCACTGACAACAATGGTCGCAAAGCTGATTTTCGCAATGTCATCATCATCATGACGACCAACGCCGGTGCCGAGTCCATGAGCAAGACGCTGATGGGGTTTACGACCACGCATCAAAGCGGCGATGAAATGGTCGATATCAAGCGCTTGTTCTCGCCTGAATTCCGCAACCGGCTGGACGCGGTGGTGAGCTTTAAAGCACTCACTGAAAACGTCATTTTGCGCGTGGTGGACAAATTTCTGCTGCAATTGGAAACCCAGTTGGCAGACAAGAAAGTTGAGGTCACTTTCACCGACAAACTGCGTCAGCACCTGGCCAAGAAAGGCTTTGATCCGCTCATGGGCGCGCGCCCGATGCAGCGCCTGATTCAGGACACGATTCGTCGCGCGTTGGCAGATGAACTGCTATTCGGTCGCCTGATCGATGGCGGTCGTTTGACGGTTGATCTGGACGAAAGAGATGCGGACAAAACGGCAGTGTTGCTCGATATCACACCGCTGTCACGAAAAGAAGGCAAGCCCAAGCCGGAAATTCAGGAAGCAGCAGCGCTCTGATCGGGTACCGGGTCAGCTGTCCGCCGAGAGCGGATAGGGCGGAGCCGATGTCAGCACCAGCGGCCCGTTGGCATTGTGCAAGTGCAAATTACCTGCTTTGTGGGCAGTAATTTGCATCGAAACGATGGCATCGCAGCCGGTCGGGCCGTTCCGCGGGTTCTCTGCCGCCAGCACCACGGTAGCGCAGGCCTGGCGTTCGTCGCCGGCTTGAAATAGCTCGTCTCCCACTTGCATGCTGGAGTCGCAGTGCGCGAGGTAAGCGCGGCGTTTGAGCGTGCCCCTGAACTGGCTGCGGGCAACCACCTCCTGCCCGGGATAACAGCCCTTTTTAAAACTTACGCCACCGACCGATTCATAGTTGAGCATCTGCGGCACGAACCTGTCGGCGGTCGCAGCGGTGATTCGGGCAATACCGCTTTGCACCTCGCCCCAACGCCAGATCGTCTCGCTGATGGCCAGGCCGGGCGGCTTGTCAGCGCTGAGCGGTGCCACCCACAGCGCGCGTTGCACCTGGTCGCAGGGTGGCAAGCCAATCACATAAGCCTGGCCCGATCGGGTGACGCTCCAGGCTGGCAATCCACCAGGCACCAGGTTTCGCAACGCCTCGCCAGCCAGGCCATACAGGGCAAAATCAAGGCTTGCATCGCTGAGCTTGAGTGCCGAGCGAAGTACATACATCGACAATCGCTTGAGTGTGGTGGGCAACAGGTCACTGCTGCAGATCAACAATATTTCGTCGGTGCTGGCCTGAAGGCCGACGAAACTTGCCAGCATGCGACCGTTGGCCGAACAATAGGCTGCCAGCCTGGCTTGGGACGGGGTCAGGTTCAAAAAGTCCTGACTCAACTGGGCGTGCAAAAACCTTGCCGCCGCATCACCCTGAGCGCGAATCACGCCAAGATCGGTCAGTGAGGCGATGCCTTCGAGCTTATTTTGCATAAGGTGAATTATCATCCGCCAGTTCTTGCTGTGTTTATTTAAGGGTTTGAATTGGTGCGACGTTTTCTGGTATCAATGCTTGTTTTGCCGGCTTTGCTAGCGACACTGACCGTCTGGTGGTTGAACCGCGAGCTGGCACTCAGTGCGCCAACGCTGGCGCTCGAAGTTGAGCCGGGAATGACACCGCGTGCGGTGGCGCAAGCAGTACGCGATGCGGGAGTTGATGTCAATGCCTCCATGTTGTACTGGTGGTTTCGCCTCTCTGGCGATGCGCGTCAGATCAAAGCCGGTAACTACGAAATTGAGCCTGCTGACAGTCCGCGGCGTTTGCTGCGCAAACTGGTGCGCGGCGAAGAGACGCTGCTGAGCATCACTTTGGTTGAAGGTTGGAACTTCAACCAGATGCGTGCGGCGCTGGCCAAGGCAGAGCAGCTCAAGCCGGAATCGAAGGGTTTGCCCGATTACCTTGTGATGAAAGTGCTGGACCGGCCTGGAGTGCATCCGGAAGGCCGTTTTTTCCCCGATACCTACGCCTACTCCAAAGGCAGCAGCGATTTGGCGCTGCTTAAGCGCTCATTGCTGGCGATGGACAAACGACTCGACAAAGTCTGGCAGCGGCGCCGCGCCGACATGCCACTGAAAACACCTGAGCAGGCATTGATTTTGGCCAGCATCATTGAAAAGGAAAGCGCACGCGCCAGCGATCGGGCGATGATTAGCGGTGTTTTCAGCAACCGGCTGCGAGCCGGAATGCTGCTGCAGACCGACCCAACGGTGATTTATGGCTTGGGTGACGCTTACACCGGCAAACTGCGACGCAGCGACTTGCAGCGCGACACGCCGTGGAACACTTATACCCGCGCCGGGTTGCCCATCACTCCCATCGCCATGCCAAGCCATTCATCCTTGCTCGCGGCAGTGCAACCAGCAGCCACGCCAGCACTGTATTTCGTCGCCCGTGGCGATGGCAGCAGCGAGTTCAGCAGCAGTCTGGAAGCGCACAATCGGGCGGTTGCCAAATACCAGTCAAAAAAATGAGGAAAGCCGCGACAAACCATGGCCAGCAGTGGAATTTTCATCAGCTTTGAAGGCATCGATGGGGCCGGAAAATCGACCCATTTGCAAGCTCTGGCGCAGGCCTTCACAGCGCAGGGCAGGGCGGTGGTGGTGACGCGCGAACCCGGCGGCACGGCGCTGGCGGAAAATCTGCGCGGCCTAATCCTCAATGACCCTATGGATGCCATGACCGAAGCCTTGCTGGTCTTTGCGGCACGACGCGACCACCTGGTTCAGGTCATCGAGCCGGCGCTGGCACGTGGCGAGCTGGTGCTGTCAGACCGCTTCACCGATGCCACTTTTGCTTACCAGGGTGGCGGGCGTGGCTTCGATCTGCAAATGCTTGCCACCCTCGAGCAATGGGTGCAGACGGTGGCTGGGCAGAAAACAGTGCGACAACCCGATTTGACGCTCTGGTTTGATCTGCCGGCCCACGTCGCAGCGCAGCGTCTGACTGGCGCGCGCGCGCCCGACAAGTTCGAATCACAGGCAACGCCATTTTTTGAACGCGTGGCGGCTGGCTACCGCGCGCGCATGCAAGCCAGCCCAGAGAGATTTGCGCGTATCGATGCCGGTCAATCGCGCGACGCTGTCTGGTGCGATGTGCTGCAAGCGGTCAAGAACCGGGGCTGGTTGCAATGATGGCCAGCATCGAGCCACCCTGGATCAACCAGCAGCTCAGCCAATTGTGGGCGCAGCGCGGACACGCTTGGCTATTGACCGGGCCCTCGGGTTTGGGCCAGTATCGATTGGCGCTGGCGTTGGCCCGTGCCTGGTTGTGTGAGCAGGCAGCAGATGGCGTGGCGTGCGGTCATTGCGCCAGTTGCCATGCCATCGACGTTCGTACCCACGCTGACCTGTGCGTTTTGATGCCTGAAACCTTGATGCTTGAATTGGGTTGGCCGCTGGGCGAAAAAGCGCAGACGGAGCTGGACGGCAAAACCCGCAAGCCGAGCAAAGAAATTCGCGTCGAGGCGGTACGTGATGGCGTTGAATTTGCGCAACGCAGCAGTTCCCGTGGCCGTGGCAAAGTGGTGCTGGCGTTTCCGGTGGAACGCATGAACGTGGTCAGCGCCAATGCACTGCTCAAAACGCTGGAAGAACCTCCGGGCGAGGTGAAATTTGTGTTGGCCAGCCATGGAGCGCACCGGTTGCTTGCGACCGTGCGCAGCCGCTGCATGGCTCATCACATGAGCTGGCCCGATGCCGCCGCTGCACAGTCCTGGCTGCAAGGGCAGGGTGTCGCCGCAGTGGATGCTGGCACCATGTTGCGCGCAGCCGGTGGTCGCCCCGACGACGCACTGGCATTGTGTCAGTTGGGCCTGACGGCGGCGGTCTGGGTCAAGCTGCCGCAAGCCGTGGCGCGCGGCGAGGTCAATTTCTTCAAAGATTGGTTACCGCTTCAGGTACTCGATGTCCTGCACAAACTTTGCCACGATCTGATGGCAATCCATAGCGGGTCAAATTCCAGGTTTTTTGATTCCACTGCGCTCCCGGCGGCTGGCACCTTAAACGCTTTGAGCCGTTGGGCCAAGGCGTTGTCGGCCAGTGCCCAAACCGTTGAGCATCCATTTAACGCCGGTCTGATGATTGAAGCCCTGGTTAGTCAGGCTCAAATCGCGATCAATTCCAGGTAATTTCTGCAAAATCATGTTCACCGATTCGCATTGCCACTTGAATTTTCCGCAGCTGCGCTCGCAACTGCCTGCCATCCGCCAGGCGATGGCCCAGGCCAAGGTCACCCGCGCACTGTGCATTTGCACCACGCTGGAAGAATTTGACGAGGTGCGCGCGCTGGCGACTGAATACGATAATTTCTGGGCCAGCGTTGGAGTACACCCGGAAAATGAAGGTGTCACCGAACCAACACTACAGGATTTGGTGCGCCTGGGTTCTTTGCCACGCGTGCTGGCGGTCGGCGAAACCGGCCTGGACTATTTCCGCCTCGGCCAACGCAGCGTGGCCGAGATGGAATGGCAACGGGAGCGTTTTCGCACCCACATCCGCGCTGCGCGTCAGTTGAAAAAACCATTGGTGATCCACACCCGCAACGCCGCCGCCGAAACACTGAAAATTCTTCAGGAAGAAGGCGAAACCGGGGCTGGCGCAAGCGCTGGTGGCGTTTTTCACTGCTTCACCGAGTCCGTCGAAGTTGCCCGCTCAGTGCTTGATCTGGGCTACTACATATCTTTTTCTGGGATTTTGACTTTTAAAAATGCCCAGCAACTGCGCGCCGTGGCGGAATTTGTTCCATGCGACCGGATGTTGATTGAAACCGACAGTCCCTACCTGGCACCGGTGCCGTTTCGCGGCAAAACCAACAACCCAGCATGGGTGGCTCACGTGGCGAGGCAGTTGGCTGAAATCCGGCACACCAGCATTGAAGATGTCGCACACAGCACCAGCCAGAATTTTGATAACCTGTTCAAAGTGGCACTGCCATGAACTCGAAGCCCAAGCATTCATTCATGTGTTACGTTAGATGCTGTTTATATCTTGCTGTTTTTATTCGCTATTCGTTGGCATATGCTGGTTCATATGAGGATTTTTTTCTGGCCATCAAACACGATGACAGCAACACCGTGGCGGCTTTGCTGCAACGGGGATTCGATGTCAACGCGCTCAGTCCGACTGCCGAACCTGGCCTCATTGTTGCAGTTCGTGAGTCTTCATTAAAGGTTGCCAAGGTTCTGATCGACTGGCCAAAGATCAACGTCAACGCCAGAAACGAGCATGAGGAGACCGCCTTGATGCTGGCAGCGCTCAAAGGCTTGACTGAGACTTGCCGTGAGCTCATCGCCCAGGATGCTGACATCAACCACCCAGGCTGGACGGCGTTGCACTATGCCGCTACCCACGGTCACCTGGAAATCATGAACATGCTGTTGCAAAACAATGCCTACATCGACGCTGCATCACCCAACAATACAACACCGCTGATGATGGCAGCCAGGTACGCGACACCGTCGGCGGTCAAGCTGCTGCTGGAGGCTGGCGCAGATCCTGAGCTGGTCAACGATCAGAACATGACAGCGATTGATTTTGCCAACAGCATCAGCCAAGCCGAGTCAGCGGCGTTGATTGCAGCTTTTGTTCGAGGTCGGCAGCCGAAGGAAAGTTGGTAGATTTTGTTTTAACTTTATACGATGTGTATTATGTTAAGTTGAATGCCGGGATCGGTAAACGTTTTGGTTCACCACCGGCTGAACTGTCAACCAGCATCTACCCCGCCATCAGGACACTGAAAATTTGACAATCGGCGCGCTCAGATCAGCAAATGACGAGCCCAGAGCAATTTCACCGTCGCCGTGCAAAACGCATTCATCGTGCCGCAGCGACAAATCAGATACAGCACCGGAAAAACGCACCCAACTGCCATAGGAGCTCATATCAACGAAAACCATGGTGCCGTTTCTCCACTCGATGCGGGCATGGGTTCTGGACACCCTCGGATCGCTGACCAAAAAATCAACCCGCCTGGTGCGACCAAGCTGAATCGGAAGCTCAAAAGCCCGAAAAGTCTTGCTGTTATCGACCCAGGTGAGTTTTATTTCACCACCCAGAACGTCCCGCCCGGAAGCTTCCAGCGCCGGATCAACCTCTGCTTGCATGGTTAAAAAATCGGTCGCCACGTCATCCTGCCAATCAACTTGATAAACCGTGCACGGTTCAGCCCGGCCGCGAATATTGATTGGACCCAAAACCCGAAATTGCACGCCATCTGCCGCCTGGACATTTGACAGCGCATCGGCGTTGGCCCAAATCTGAAAAGGACCCGACAGATCGCTCAACCTCGACGCGACATTGACCGCGTCACCGTAACAGTCGCCGGCAACCAGCTCAACATCGCCGGTGGCAACACCGATGCGGATCGGCATGAATTTGGATGGTTGAAACTGTGGCTGGCGTGTTTGGTGCGTACGCTGTAGCTCGACGACGGTATGAATCGCTGCCAGGTTGTCATCAAACAATGCCAACACCCCATCGCCCAGCATTTTTACCACCCGTCCGCCATGAGCTTGCACGACCTTGGCAATCCAGCCGGTAATGCGCGTCACAGCAACGGTGGCCTGTGCATTTCCAAGCGCTTCAAAAGCGCTGGTGCTGCCATAAAGGTCAGTAAAAACGACAGTTGCCTTCACACCCATTTAAGTCCAATCCGTTTCTTTAATTTGGGGCAGAGTTTAGGGCATTGACCCATCAGGGATGAGCCGCATGTCCCCAATACAGCAAGGCCTCTCGCTCCTGCACCAGCAGGTCGACCTTGGCACCCACTGGCAAAATCACTTTGGTGGCAACGTGTCCGTAAGGCAGATCGGTCAACACCGGTACGGCAATCTGCTCACGTAGCCAATCCACCACGCTTTGCAGCTTGTAGCCGCGATCATGTGGTGTCAATTGGTACTGGGTGAACTGCCCTAGCAGAATCGCTTTCTGGCGTGCCAACACGCCAGCATGCAACAGTTGCGTGAGCAGCCGCTCAATCCGGTACGGGTGCTCCCCCACATCTTCCAGAAATAATATTCCACCCTTAATGTTTGGAAAATAGCAACTCCCCAGCAAGGAACTCAGCACCGACAAATTGCCGCCCCAGAGCATCGCCTGTTTGATGCCGAGTGTGGTTTGACTGCCTTTTTTTTGCCGCCAGCCCGTGCCCTGCCCCTGCCCGCTCACCAGATCGTCAAAGCAGGCCTCCATGATTTCATCCGGAAGTAGCTTGATCGCAGCGGCATGCTGCGTCGCATCGACTTTGCCAGCCATGCCAAATCCCTCGCACAGTGCCGGCCCGGCCCAGGTAATGGCACCGGTGCGTGCCAGCACAGCGCTCTGGAACGCCGTGAAGTCGCTGATACCCACAAACCGCATGCCATCGGCCACCGCCTTGTCCAGCGCCGGGTAGTCGATGCGATCCAGAATGCGTGTCAGGCCGTAGCCGCCACGCGAAATCAGCGCCACGTCAGCACCACTGGCGGCGGCGCGGTGAATGGCCGCCAAACGCGTCTCATCGTCACCGGCAAAGCGCAAGTGACTGGCCAGCGCCGCTGCGTCAATCTCGACTTCGTAACCCAAAGCCTTCAACCTCGCCACACCGCGGCGAAATGCCGACTTGTCACGCACCGCGCCGGAAGGAGAATAAATGTAAATGTGTTTTTTCATGACATTGGCTTTGGCTTGGCTGGCAATCTAAGGCGCCGCTGGCGGAAAAAATCCTGCAACAATTCTCCACACCGGGCGGACAGCACACCACCGAGCAGCTTGGTCTGATGGTTTAATCGTGCGTCGGCAAACAGGTCAAGCACGGATCCGGCGGCACCAGTTTTCGGGTCGAGCGCGCCAAACACGACGCGTTGCAAACGCGCGTGCAGCATGGCACCAACGCACATGGCGCAGGGCTCGAGCGTCACAAACAGCTCACAGTCAACCAGTCGATAGTTGCCCAGCCTTTGTGCGGCAGCACGCAGTGCAAGCATTTCAGCGTGGGCGCTGGGGTCGTTTTGGCCGATCGGCGCATTGCTGCCAGTGGCAATCACCTGGCCAGCACGCACGACGACGGCGCCCACCGGAACCTCGCCGGCTCGGCCAGCCAAGCGCGCCTGCACCAAGGCCAACTGCATGACATCGCTGTCGCTCATAGACCCTTCAGTCGCCAAATTCATCACGGGCACCAGTGAGATTGCGGCCAGACCAGCATTGACTCAAACCCGGGTGCGCTAGTCAAGCACCAGTTTCAGACGCCGCATCCACTGCGCCAGCGCCTTTTCTTCAGCACTTCCATTAGCGTAAGCCGCAAACATCTTTTGATGCGATTCCGGTCGATGTTGATTGAGCTTGATCTTGCATTGCAGCGATTCCACTTTCAATTCAAAACCCACGATGGCAGCCAGCATATTGCGTTTGAATTCATCGGATTGCGCCTGCCACTGGGCGGCGTGGGCGCTTTCGTGCTCGGCAATGAGCTGGTGCAACAACGCTTCCTTGTCGCTGGCCGTCTCGATCAATGTGGCTCCCACCACGCAATGAACCGCCAGGTAGTTCCAGCTTGGTACCCGCACCAGATCCGGGTACACCGTGGGCGACAAATAAGCCTGTGGTCCCATGAAAGTCACCACCGAGCGAGGGTTTGCCTGCAAGTAGCGCCAGTGCGGGTTGGCTTTGGCACAGTGCCCCGACAGCAACAACTGCGCCCCACGTTGCTCCAGATGCAACGGCAAGTGCGTCACAAAAGGCAGACCAGCGTTATCGACGCTGATCAGGCTGGCCAGCGGGTGCTCGCGCATTAATTCAATGGCAAGTTCCTGGGTAGCTTCAAATTGGGTGGGTAAATACATTGTTTTGACTGTCACTCCCACTCTATGGTGGCAGGTGGCTTGCTGGAGATGTCATAAGTCACGCGGTTGATGCCGCGCACCTCGTTGATGATGCGGCTGGATACTTTTTTCAGCAGTGCATAGGGCAATTCGGCCCAGTCTGCCGTCATGAAGTCGCTGGTCTGCACGGCGCGCAAAGCGACCACGTAGTCGTAGGTGCGGCCGTCGCCCATGACCCCCACACTCTTCACCGGCAAAAACACGGCAAAGGCCTGACTGGTGAGGTCGTACCAGCTTTTGCCGCTGGCATCGTCGGTGAAATTGCGCAGCTCTTCGATAAAAATGGCATCCGCAGCTCGCAACAGGTCAGCGTATTCTTTCTTGACTTCACCCAGAATTCGAACCCCCAGGCCAGGGCCGGGAAAAGGGTGGCGATAGACCATGTGGTAAGGCAGGCCGAGTGCCACCCCGAGCTCGCGCACTTCGTCTTTGAACAGTTCACGCAGCGGCTCCAGCAGTTTGAGGCCAAGCAATTCCGGCAGACCGCCGACATTGTGGTGGCTCTTGATCACCACCGCTTTTTTGATGCTGGCAGCACCCGACTCGATCACGTCCGGATAAATCGTTCCCTGCGCCAGCCAGGCAACGTGGCGCGCCTGGTCGTTCTTTAGCTTAGCTGCTTCGGCCTTGAACACCTCGATGAACTCACGGCCGATGATCTTGCGTTTGGCTTCCGGGTCACTGACACCGGCGAGCTGCCCCAAAAATTGATCAGCTGCATTGACCCGAATCACTTTGGCGTGCAGTTTGCCAGCAAACATTTCCATCACCAGATCGCCCTCATCCAGGCGCAACAGGCCGTGATCGACAAAGACGCAGGTGAGCTGCTCGCCAATGGCGCGGTGAATGAGTGCCGCCGCCACCGATGAATCGACCCCGCCGGAGAGTCCCAGGATAACTTCCTGGTCACCGACCTGGGAGCGGATTTTCGCCACGGCCTCGCTGACGTAATCGCCCATGATCCAATCCGGCCGGGCCTGGCAAATGTCGAGCACGAAGCGTTCCAGAATTGCTGCGCCGCGCTTGGTATGCGTCACTTCCGGGTGGAACTGCACGGCGTAAAAGCGGCGCTCTTCATCCGCCATGCCGGCAATCGGGCAACTGTCGGTGCTGGCCATCAACTTGAAGCCAGGCGGCAACTCGGTCACCTTGTCGCCGTGGCTCATCCAGACCTGCAACATGCCGTGGCCGTCCGCCGTGGTGTAGTCCTGAATGCCTTCGAGCAGCGCCGTGTGGCCATGGGCGCGCACACTGGCATGACCGAACTCGCGTTGGTGGCCGCTGGTGACCAGACCCCCCAACTGATGTGCCATGGCCTGCATGCCGTAGCAGATACCAAGCACCGGCAGCCCAAGATCAAACACGCTGGCGGGTGCTTTGTCGGTGCTTTCTTCATAAACGCTGGCGTGGCTGCCTGACAGGATGATGCCTTTGAGTTGCCCATCCCGGGCGTAGGCACGCAACCATTCATCGCTCACGTCACAAGGATGAACCTCGCAAAAGACGTGAGCGTCGCGAATGCGCCGCGCAATCAACTGGGTGACTTGCGAGCCGAAATCGAGGATCAGGATTTTTTGATGCATCGGAAAATATCAACCTCAGTCGGCGCGGTAATTGGGCGCTTCTTTGGTAATTTGAACGTCATGCACATGGCTTTCGCGGATGCCAGCGGTAGTGATTTCGACAAACTCGGCGCGCTGCTGCATTTCCTCAAGCGTGGCGCAACCGCAGTAACCCATGCTGGCACGCAAGCCGCCAGTCATCTGGAAAATAATGTTGATCACCGAACCTTTGTACGGCACCCGGCCTTCAATCCCCTCGGGCACCAGCTTGTCAGCATTGGGGTTGCCAGCGGTGGATTCCTGAAAATAACGGTCCGCACTGCCCTGCTGCATGGCACCGATTGAACCCATGCCGCGGTAACTTTTGTAGCTGCGGCCCTGAAACAGAATCACTTCACCCGGTGCTTCTTCAGTGCCGGCAAACATGCTGCCCATCATGACGCTACTGGCACCGGCCGCTATCGCTTTGGCAATATCACCGCTGAAACGTATGCCGCCGTCGGCAATCAGCGGCACACCGCTGCCCTTGAGCGCGGTGGCCACGTTGTCGATTGCCATGATTTGCGGCACCCCCACACCGGCGACGATGCGCGTGGTGCAAATCGAGCCTGGCCCAATGCCAACCTTGACCGCATCGGCACCAGCCTCGACCAGCGCCAGCGCAGCGGCACCGGTGGCAATGTTGCCACCAATGACTTCAACATGTGGGAAATTTTGTTTGACCCAGCGCACGCGATCAATCACACCCTGACTGTGGCCGTGCGCCGTATCGACCACAATGGCATCCACCCCGGCACGCGCCAACGCCTCAACCCGCTCTTCGGTACCTTCACCAACTCCCACCGCCGCACCGACCCTCAGCTTGCCCTGGGCATCGCGTGCTGCATTGGGAAAGCTGGTCTGTTTGGTGATGTCCTTGACGGTGATCAGCCCCTTGAGCTGGAACGCATCGTTGACCACCAGCAGGCGTTCAATTTTGTGCTTGTGCAACAACACCTTGGCTTGTGAAATGGTGGTTCCCTCATCCACCGTAATGAGGCGTTCGCGTGGTGTCATGATGTGGCTCACCGGCAAATCAAAGCGGGTCTCAAAGCGCAAGTCCCGTCCTGTCACCAGGCCCACCACTTTGTCACCTTCGCAAACCGGGAAGCCTGAAACCCCGAGATGGGCTGATAAATCCATCACCTGGCGCACCGTGTGCTGCGGCGTAATGACCACTGGATCGCGCAAAACACCTGACTCGTAACGCTTGACTTTCACCACTTTTGCGGCCTGCTGCTGGGCGGTCATGTTCTTGTGGACGATGCCAATGCCGCCTTCCTGTGCGATGGCTATCGCCAGCCGGGATTCGGTGACCGTGTCCATGGCAGCCGATGCGAGCGGCAGATTGAGCGCAATATTGCGGGTAAAACGGGTCGCGAGAGAGGTATCCTTGGGCAGGACTTGGGAGTAGGCTGGCACCAACAAAACATCGTCGAAGGTGAGCGCTTTACCGATCAGACGCATGGTCAAAGCTCCAAATCGCGAATTGTACCTGTGCCCATCCGCGACTTTGATGCCGGCAGCAGCCGCCAGCTTGCCGGCCAGAGACACTTCCCATTCTTTTGCGCCACGGTGGATAATCATCGCATGATGAAGAGTTGGTTACCGGTTTTGCTGGCGCTTGCAACGCTACAGTCAGGCACCGCCGTAGCGCAATGGCAGTGGGTCGATCCGGCTGGTCGCCCGGTGTTCAGCGACCGCGCTCCGCCGCCGGAAGTGCCAGAAAAAAATATCCGCAAGCGCCCCCGCAATGCCAGCGCCGACGTGTCACCCGTGCCGGTCGCCGCTGCCAGCAGAGTCAGTCCGGTCAAGCCCAGCGGTGTGGACCCAGCCCTGGCACTGAAGAAGAAACAGGCAGAACTGGCTGAAAAAGAAAAGCTCAGGGCCCAGGAAGAAAAAGACCAGAGTGCCCGGAGCGAAAATTGCCAACGCGCCCGGCAAGCCAAAATGGCGCTTGACAGCGGCAGGCGCATTGCCCGCCCCAACGACAAAGGCGAAAGCGAAGTGCTTGATGACACCACACGCGCCGCAGAAAGCCAGCGCCTCCAGACCATCATCGCCAGCGACTG
>JAVHQY010000093.1:0-3429 GCA_036171375.1 Rhodoferax sp.
TGGGGTCGGATCCCAATTCGGGGCAGGGCGTTCGGGCTGGCCCAAGAGGGAGCACCGATTTGGGCTCTGACCCCAATCATCCGGGCAGCCAAAAAGCACGTTTAAGCGTGCAATCATTTGGTCTGTTCACACCCCATACCCTCAAGCCGTAACTATTGATATTTTGGAGTTTCAATGCAATTGACTGGAACCATTACCCCCGAGAGCCTGCTGTCGCTCGAGGCCTACAGCAAATGGCGCAAGTTGCACCAGACTGAAATCATTGCCCTGCGCCAGTTGCGCAGCGTGCATTTGGGCGAGCATTTGAATTTGCAGTTCGAATCCGAAGCCACCATTCGCTACCAGATCCAGGAGATGCTGCGGGTGGAAAAAATTTTTGACGAAGACGGCATCCGCCAGGAAATTGAGGTTTATGCGCCGCTGGTTCCCAGCGGGCACAACTGGACCGGGACGCTGCTGATCGAATATCCCGATGAGGTCCAGCGGCGCCAGGCGCTGGCGCGCTTGATCGGTGTGGAAGATCACCTCTACGTCGAACTGCCAGGTCAGCCCCGCGTCTATGCCATTGCCGACGAAGATATGGAACGGGAAAATGAGGAGAAGACCTCGGCCGTGCACTTTGTCCGCTTTGAACTGAGCACGGCCATGTGTGCCGCGCTCAAGGCCGGTGCCGGCCTGACGCTGGGCTGCGATCATGTCTGCTACCTGGCGCAGACTGAGGTGACATTGGCCACACTGGCAGCGTTGCTCGGCGATCTCGGCTAGCCTCGCTGCCTTGAGCGCGGATCGAAGCATCCGAGGTCATCCTGGATAATTCGCCTCGTCATGAAAATCAGCTCCAACGGTATCGATATTGAAGTCGAAGACAGCGCGGCCGGGCCGCAGCAGGCGCTATCTGGCACGACGCAACCGGTCATTTTGCTGATCATGGGAATGGGGATGCAGTTGGTGGCCTGGCCACCGCGGTTCATCGCGGCACTGCGGCAAGCGGGTTACCGCGTACTGCGTTTTGACAACCGCGATGTCGGTCTGAGCCAGCACATGGATTTGCTCGGTGCGCCGCATCTGGTGTGGGAAAGCCTCAAATTCAAACTGGGTTGGGGTGTGCATGCACCCTACAGCCTGCACGACATGGCGGCCGATGCCCTGGGAGTGCTTGATGCCTTGCACGTCGCGCGTGCCCATGTGCTGGGCGTGAGCATGGGCGGCATGATTGCCCAGCGCCTGGCGTTGCTGGCGCCGCGGCGCGTTTTGAGCTTGACCAGTGTGATGAGCAGCAGCGGCGCGGCCGGTCTGCCCGCGGCACGGCCCGAAGTGCTGCGCGTTTTGCTCAGTCGTCCGCCCAGCCGCGACCACGCTGCGGTGGTGGAACACTACGTGCGGCTGTTTCAGGTGATTGGCAGCCCGGCCTACCCGATGCCTGCCTCCGAGCTGCGCCAGCAAATCGAGCTTGCCGCCCGGCGCGGCTATGACCCGGCGGGGACCCTGCGCCAGCTGCTGGCCGTGATGGCGGACCGTCAGCGCGCTGACGAGCTCTGCACCATCCGCGTGCCCACGCTGGTGGTGCACGGCAGCAGCGATCCGCTGTTGCCGCTGGCGCACGGCGAAGATACGGTGCGGCGGATTCCCGCTGCGCGCTGGCTGGCGATCGATGGCATGGGCCACGACCTGGCACCCGGCGTGGTGACGCGCCTGCTGGAAGCCTTGCTGCCACACTTGCAAGCGGCTGACCGGCAGCCGGTTGCTGCGGCACCAGCCGGGATGGCAGCATGAACTCCTTGCACCAGTCACAACTTGGCAAGCCATCGAGCTACGCCGCTCAATACGATCCGGCCCTGCTGTTTGCCATCAGCCGTGCTCCCAAGCGCGCCGAGATCGGCGTTGGCGGCGCACTGCCATTCTTGGGTGCCGACATGTGGAGCGCGTACGAGCTCAGTTGGCTCAATCTGCGCGGCAAACCGCAAGTGGCGCTGGCGCAGTTCACCGTCCCGTGCGAAAGCGCCAACATCATCGAGAGCAAATCGCTCAAGCTGTACCTCAACAGCTTTAGCGACACGCGCTTTGCCGATCCGGATGCAGTGTTACAGCTTTTGCGTGCCGACCTGGGCGAAGCTGCCTGGCGCGGTGCGGCACCGGCGGCATCGGGCAGCGTTGGTGTCACTTTGCTGCCGGCCGCAGTGTTCGATTGCCAAGCCATTCACGAGCTCGATGGCCTGAGCCTGGATCGGCTCGATGTGCAATGCCAGCACTTCACCCCGCGGCCCGAGTTGCTCAAGGTGCTGGGCGACGCAGCGCCGGTGAGCGAAGTGCTGGTGAGCAAGCTGCTCAAGAGCAACTGTCCGGTGACTGGTCAGCCCGATTGGGGTTCAGTGCAAATCAGCTACAGCGGCGCGCCTATCGATCAAGAAGGTCTGTTGCAGTACCTGGTGAGTTTTCGCAACCACAACGAATTCCACGAGCAGTGTGTGGAGCGGATTTTCATGGACCTCTGGCAGCGTTGCCAACCGCAGCGGCTGTGCGTTTATGCCCGCTACACGCGCCGCGGTGGCCTCGATATCAATCCGTTTCGCACCAGCTACGCGCAAGCGCTGCCCAGCAATGCTCGCACCGCCCGGCAGTAATCAAGATGCCGTCGTGCCGAGCATGCGCTCAACATAGCGCGCGATCAGGTCGATTTCGAGGTTGACATGTTCGCCTGGTCGCAGCGTGTGCAGGGTGGTGTTTTGCACCGTGTGCGGAATCAGGTTGATGCTGATTTCGCAACCGCCCGGCGCGTCGTTCACCGTGTTGACGGTCAAGCTGACACCGTTGATGGTGATGGACCCTTTGACGGCCAGGAATTTGGCCAGTGACTTGGGGGCCCGCACGCGCAACTCCCAGCTTTCACCGACCTGCTCAAAATGCGTCACGCTGCCAACGCCATCGACATGGCCTGACACCAGGTGCCCGCCCAGGTGGTCATTGGCGCGCAAGGCCTTTTCCAGATTGATCGGCCCAGTCTGCGCCAGCGCGCTGGTTTTGCTCAATGATTCGGCCGAGATGTCAATGCTGAAGCGATGTGCTGGTGCATCCAGTTGGGTGACCGTCATGCAGGCACCGTTGAGTGCAATGCTGTCGCCCAGCACCACATCGTCCAGGAAGCCCACCGGACACTCGATCGTCAGGCGTTTGCCGTGGCGGGCCGAAATGCCGCTGGATTGAACGTCGGTGATGTGGCCAATGCCAGTGATGATGCCGGTAAACATGGCTTGATTCTAGGAGCTTGCCGAAAGCCCGACAGGCTCCTCGTGTTTCGACAAAATGTGAACAAGTCCTTAGGATCAGGCCGCCGGGGCACTCAGCTCCTCAGGCAGCTCGATCCGCTGCTTGCTTCTCGCGGGCCCGGGCTGCCTGAGTGTTCTGCTGCGTGTCCCCCGGCCTGCGGCCTCC
>JAVHQY010000094.1:0-3395 GCA_036171375.1 Rhodoferax sp.
GGCGCACGCGGTCTTCCAGCAATTGGCGCGAATCGGTTTCGCTGATGTTGGCGAGCCGATCAAAAGTAACACGCGCCATCGGGCGAAACACCGCCATCACAGCCGGATCAAAGTGGCTACCAGTGTCTTTTTCAAGTATCGCCATGGCGGCCTCAAAGCCCATCGGTTCCTTGTATGGGCGCTTGGAGCACAGCGCGTCAAACACGTCGGCCACCGCAAAAATCCGCGCCGGCAACGGAATTGATTCATCCTTGAGTTGGCGCGGGTAACCGCTTCCGTTCCATTTTTCATGGTGCGCTGCCACCACCGCGCCAGCGCCGTCGAGCCAACCCATGCCGGTGACGATCTCCTCGCCTTGCGTGACGTGCGTGCGCATGATGGTCAGCTCGTCAGCGTCGAGTTTTCCGGGCTTGAGCAAAATGGCGTCGGGGATGCCGATTTTTCCCACGTCGTGCAAGAAACTACCTGCGATCAGCGCCTGCATGGCACTGCCAGCAATGCCCATGCGCTCGGCAATACTGGCCGCAATCCAGGCCACGCGGTAGTTGTGCGCGCCGGTGTCTGAGTCGCGCTTGGCGATGGCCCGCCCCAGCGCCTCCATCATCGAGATGTGCGAATCCAACACCTCGCGTGCCTTGCGCTCGTTGTCGTTGGACAAGTGCACCACCACCGGGTAGATCGCGGTGCCACACAGCAGCGAAGCCAGAATCACCATCAGCGCGACGGTGATTGAGCTTCTGAAAATCTGTGTCTGTTGCCATTCCGGCATCACGCGCACGCCTTCAAAATAGCCGGTGATGGGACGGCTCATGTCGGTGGCCGAATCGCGCAGCGGAACGAACACCCGCAACACCCAGAGACCTTTTGCCAACCTGATTCCCTGATAAAAAGCCAGGTTGTAATTGGGTGCGCCATGGTGGGGCAGCGATGCCTCCACCGCGTGGCCGTCCGACGTGACTGACTCAGCCAGCTTTTTGCCATGGCTGTCATAAATTTCAACGATGTCAAACATGCCACCTGAAATGGTTTTGGCGGCGATTGCCGCATGCTCGGTCGCATTGGGGCCATTCATGTCGATGGCGTTGAAGTGGTGCAGCAGACGGCCTGACTCTTCGATCGCCAGTGACACGATGCTTTCCTCGGCTTGCTCGCGTGTCACATACCAGGCAAGCGGGCTGGCCAGACCAGCCAGAACAATGCTCACCGCAGCGATGCGAAGCGCGGTACGTGTTTGAAAGGTGTTCATAGACTTTGACCGGTGTCTTGCTCGCGTCATCTTACTTCGCTGGCTTGGCGCGTCAGCAGCATGGCATCACCATAGCTGAAAAACCGGTAACGTTGTTCAATGGCGTGATGGTACAACGCGCGAATGCGATCGTAACCGGCAAAAGCACTGACCAACATCATCAGGCTCGATTTTGGCAAATGAAAGTTGGTCAGAAGCAGGTCTACCAACTGGAATTGAAAACCGGGTGTGATGAAAATTTTTGTTTCAGCGGAAAATGGCGCAATGGGGGTCGGATCCGAATTACGGGAGCCGCGTAGCGGATCCGTAGATTCGGCTCTGACCCCCATTGCGCCCCGTAATTCGGATCCGACCCCAATTTCCCTAACCCACGACTCGAGCGTGCGAACAGTGGTGGTTCCCACCGCCACGATGCGCCCGCCACGCGCGCGGCAATCGCGTATCGCTTGCTGCGTTGCGACCGGCACCTGGTACCACTCGCTGTGCATCTGGTGCAGCGCCAGGTTCTCCGTTTTCACGGGCTGGAAAGTACCGGCCCCGACGTGTAGCGTGACAAAAGCCCGCTGCACTCCCCTGGCGTCGATGGCGTCGAGCAAACCCTGGTCAAAATGCAACGCCGCCGTCGGTGCTGCCACCGCACCGGGGTTGCTGGCGAACACCGTCTGGTAGCGCTCTTTGTCCAGCGCCTGGTCAGGGCGCGTGATGTAGGGCGGCAGCGGCACATGGCCGTGCCGGGCCATCAAGGTCGCGGGATCGTCACCAGCGTCGTTGCCGAGCAAAAGACGAAACATGGATCCGTGTTCGTCGGGCCATCGCCCCAGCAGCGTGGCATTTAAGCCATCGTCTGTGCCAGGTGCGCCGGTCAGGGCAAATCGGGTGCCAACCCTGGGTTTTTTGCTGGCACGCATATGGGCCGCCACCTCATTGCCATGCAACACACGCTCCACCAGGATTTCCAATTTTCCGCCGCTGGCCTTTTCCCCGTACAAACGCGCATTGACCACCCGCGTGTCGTTGAAAACCATTAAGTCGCCTGCTTGGAGCTGCGCTGGCAATTCATCAAAACGACGGTCAACCGCTCGAGCCTCGCGCGCGTCGAGCAGACGCGAGCCGCTGCGCTGCGGAGTTGGTTGTTGGGCAATCAAGTCACTTGGCAACACAAAGTCAAAGTCACTCAGCGTGAAAACGCGCTTGGCTTGCTGGCGGCTAGATTCTTCCATTGCTGTCATGGTCGCTGGGCTGTTGGATGCCATTTATTGGCTGTTGGGGCGGTACAAGTGACAAAAATGGTTGACAAAAATGTCACAACTACCCTCACTTTTGATAACGTGGAACCAAGCACAAAGGTTTTTTAACTTGAAAGAGTGCTCGTCATTGCGAGCAAAGCGAAGCAATCCATGACTTCCAAATGCATGGATTGCCGCGGCCTGCGGCCTCGCAATGACGCTGCGCTTTCATGTTCCGGGGTGACTTCGATGCCATGACAGTTAAAGTATAGGTGCGGGCGCAGCAGCGAACTCTCAAACTTGGCACGAAAGCTGCTCGCCTCGTCGTTGAACATCAAATGTTCTTGTTTTTTTAACCTTGAAGGAGTACCTGATGAAACATTCCAGCCAAAAGGGTTTTACCCTGATTGAATTGATGATTGTGGTTGCCATTATCGGCATCCTGGCCGCTGTGGCTCTGCCGGCGTACCAGACCTACACCAAGAAAGCCAAATTCTCTGAGGTCGTTTTGGCGACGGCATCGGCCAAGACCGCTGTTGAGCTTTGTGCACAGGACCTAAACGCCCTCACCAATTGTGATGCCGGCACCAACGGCGTTCCGGCTGATGCCGGTGCCAGTGGCAATGTGACTTCAGTGGCAACCGCTGACGGTAAGATTACAGCCACTGGAGCAGCCTCCGTGGATAGCAAGACTTACATTCTGAACCCCACGCTGAGCGGCGGCAAAGTAACCTGGGTCACCAGCGGTACCTGCTTGACTGCTGGTTTGTGCAAATAGCGATTGAACAAGCGGTATCGCCTGGCGATACCGCTTGAGCCGTCACTTCAAGGGCACCTGATCCGGGTGCCCTTTTTGTTGGCTTCAGATGACCATGACAATCCCGAAAAAACTGTTGGCAAGCGTGCTGTTGCTGGCGCTGGTG